>NZ_JBNHHC010000016.1:0-169542 GCF_059091865.1 Arthrobacter sp. B0316-1-20
CGCGTCAGGATCGTGGCAGCGCGTCTGGTGGTGCCGGTGGTTTCCGTTCGCGGGATGATCGGCCGCGTCAGGATCGTGGCAGCGCGTCTGGTGGTGCCGGTGGTTTCCGTTCGCGGGATGATCGGCCGCGTCAGGATCGTGGCAGCGCGTCTGGTGGTGCGGGTGGTTTCCGTTCGCGGGATGATCGGCCGCGTCAGGATCGTGGTGAGCGTCGGGACTTTGGTGATCGTCCTCGTCAGGACCGTGGCGGCAGCTCGTCCGGCGGCGGTTTCCGTTCGCGCGATGATCGTCCCCGCCAAGATCGTGAGCGTCGGGACTTTGGTGATCGGCCGCGTCAGGATCGTGGTGAGCGTCGGGACTTTGGTGATCGGCCGCGTCAGGATCGTGGTGAGCGTCGGGACTTTGGTGATCGGCCGCGTCAGGATCGTGGTGACCGTCCCCGCAACGATGGCGGTGGCAGGTCGTTCGACCGCGCCGGCGGAGCGCCTGATCACAATGCCGGAGACCTGCGCAGTTCCAACCGGGTCGACCGCCCGCGTTCACCGGAGATTGACCCCGACGTCACGGGTGCCGAGCTGGACCGCGTCACGCGCGCGCAGCTGCGGACCTTGGAGTCCAAGAACGCTGAGTGGGTTGCCAAGCACCTGGTGATGGCCGGGCGACTGCTGGACGAGGAACCGGAACTTGCCTTCCAGCACGCCCTGGCGGCCAGCCGCAGGGGTGGGCGCATGGCTCCGGTGCGAGAGGCCGTCGGCCTGACCGCATACGCGGCCGGTCACTACGGTGAAGCCCTCAGGGAGTTCCGCACCTTCCGTCGCATCAGCGGCTCCAATGAGCACCTGCCGATCATGGCCGACTGCGAACGTGGCCTCGGGCGGCCGGACAGGGCGCTGGAGCTGACGCGGTCAGAAGACGCCGCAACACTGGATACGGCGGGCAAAGTGGAACTGGCGATTGTGGCCTCCGGCGCCCGTTCCGACCTGGAGCAGTACGACGCGGCGGTTGCGGCCTTGGAGATTCCGCAACTGGACCGAAACAGGGCCTTCTCCTACAGCCCGCGGCTGTTCCGGGCGTATGCGGACGCCTTGGATGCCGCTAACCGTGGTGAGGAAGCACAGCAATGGAGGCGCCAGGCGATGGTGGCCGAAAACGCCCTGGGCGTGGGAGATTTTGCCGAGCCTGAGATTGTCGACCTGGTCGGCGATGAGATGGAACCGGATGACGGCCGCCGCGAAGCTGGCCCCGTTACCGATGTGCGGGGTTTCATCAACGAGGCCGACACGGCCGGCCCGGCCGAATCTGAAGAGTCAGCGCCGGACGACGGCGAAAGTGAACCTGCGGCTGGTTCTCCGACCGCCTCCGATGAAGCGGCTGCTCCAGCTGCGACGGACGTCGAAGACGCCGGCGCTCCCGGCACCGCGTCCGCCCAGGCCAGCAGGGACGATGACGGGTAAGCCCCTGATCTCCGGTTACGACGCCGTGCTGTCCGATCTGGACGGCGTCGTGTACGCCGGGCACCAGGCTATCCCCGGAGCCGTAGAGGCACTGAGGGGCCTCGCGGAGACCCGGACGGCGCTGGGCTACATCACCAACAATGCGTCGCGGTCAGCGGCGCAGGTGGCCGCTCATTTGCGCGAGCTCGGTGCCCCGGCCACCGCCGACCAGGTCTTCGGGTCGGCGCGGGCCGGTGCGCTGATGCTTGCCCGACATGTTCCGGCGGGCTCAAAGGTCTTGGTCACGGGTAGCCGGACCCTGGCGGACGAAACAGCCGCCCAGGGCTTCGTACCGGTCCGTTCCGCCCTCGATGCCCCGGTCGCCGTGATCCAGGGGTTCGACCCGGAGCTGGGCTGGAAAGACCTGGCGGAGGCATCATTCGCCGTCGCCGCGGGCGCCCTCTGGATCGCCACCAACACCGACCTGACCATTCCCCGAGAGCGTGGCATCGCCCCCGGAAACGGGTCGTTGGTGGCGGCCGTACAGTCAGCCACCGGCGCGGTGCCCCTGGTTGCAGGAAAGCCGGAAGCGGGCATTTTTACGACGGCGGCTGCGGCGTTGGGGGCTCGCCGGCCGCTGGTAGTGGGGGACCGGCTCGATACGGACATCCTGGGCGGCAACAACGCGGGCATGGACACGGCAGTCGTCTTGACCGGCATCGACGGGGTCGAAACGATCCTCGCCGCGCGCACGGCGGAACGGCCACGGTATCTGCTGGGCAGCCTGACCGAACTGTACCGGCCCTATCCTGCCGTTACCCCTGACGGCTCGGGGTTCCGCTGCGGTGCTGCGGTGGCCGCCGTCGAAAACGGGAAGCTGAATGTCTCCGGCAGCCGGGAGGATGTGGACACCTGGCGCGCTGCCTGCGCGGCTTGGTGGGATGCCCATCCGCACCAGGCGTCCGCGGCCGCGCCTGACCTTGCCGATTGAAGGCCGATATTAGACTGGCTCATGCGGTTGGGTACAGCCGCCGACGCGAGGGAGGATAGCTTGGACCTGCCAGAATCAGGGGAAAGCGGCGGCCGGATGCAGCCGCAGTGGCCGGTTCCCGGCGACTCCACGGCCGACGAGCCGGTCGACGCGATCATCTCCGGCCTCGCCGGGATTCCAAACCTTCCGGTACGCGGGCACCAAGAGGTGTACCAGCAGATCCACGACGATTTGCTGGCCGAGCTGGAGACCGAGGCTGATTGAGCCCTATGCCCAGACTGGACCAGGAGCTCGTATCCCGCGGATTGGCACGGTCCCGTACCCACGCAGCCAAGCTCATAGCGGCCGGGCGGGTCAGCCGTGCCGGAACTGTTCTGACCAAGGCGGCGGCCGCCGTCGGCCCGGACGACCAGCTGGCCGTGGCCGCAGACGGAGGCCCCGACTACGTCAGCAGGGCCGGACACAAACTTGCCGGTGCACTGGCGGTCTTCCCCGCAGTTAATCCGGCGGGCCTGCGCTGCCTCGATGCCGGAGCTTCTACCGGAGGCTTCACCGATGTACTGCTGCGCGCCGGCGCGCGGGAGATCGTCGCCGTGGACGTCGGACACGGCCAGCTCGTCGACGCGATCCGGACGGACAGCAGGGTCCGGGTATTCGAAGGCCTGAACGTCCGGTATCTCGAACCGGCAGCGATCGGCGGCCCGGTGGACCTGACCGTCGCTGACCTGTCGTTCATCTCCCTCACCCTGGTCATCGGACCGTTGGCCGATGCGACCCGTCCGGCCGGGAATTTGCTGCTGATGGTCAAGCCGCAGTTCGAGGTTGGCCGAGAGCGGCTGGCGCGCACCGGCGTCGTCGGCTCCCACGCGGAACGGTACCGGGCGGTTCGCAACGTTGTCGCCGCAGCGTTGGAACGGGGGCTGGACATCCGCGGGTTGGCGGCCAGCCCGCTTCCCGGCCAGGACGGGAACGTCGAATATTTCCTGTGGATAAGTGTTCCCCCGGGGGCCACTGAGCGCAGAACGGGTAGTGTGCTGCAGGAGGCAGTGGACGCGGCCATGGCCGGTTTCCCGCGGGAGCGGGAAGCGAGGCCGGACCAGTTGGATGAACCGAGAGGGCAGGAACCGGGAGTGGAGCGATGAGCCGGCGGATATTGGTGCTCGCGCACACCGGGCGCGCAGACGCCCTGGCGGCCGCCCAGGAAACCTGCGCCCAACTCCACTCGTCCGGCCTGGTGCCGGTCATGCGACGGGAAGAGGTCGGACACCTCCAGGAGACCTACGGCGAGCTGGCCGTTCCCACCGAAATACTGGACGAGGACATCGGCCTGGACGGCGTTGATCTGGGCATGGTCCTGGGCGGCGACGGTACCATCCTGCGCTCGGCTGAACTGGTCCGGGAATCGGACGTCCCGCTGCTGGGTGTCAACCTCGGACACGTCGGCTTTTTGGCCGAGAGCGAGCGGGCGGATCTGGCCCAGACGGTCCACTGGGTGGTAAACCGCGAATACACGGTTGAGGAGCGCCTGACCATTGACGTCCAGGTGTGGCTGGACAAGCGCAAGATCGGCCATACCTGGGCGCTGAACGAGGCGGCGGTGGAAAAAGGCGACCGACAGCGGATGCTGGAAGTAGTGGTCGAGGTCGACGCCCTGCCCATCAGTTCGTTCGGCTGCGACGGCGTGGTCATGGCCACCCCCACGGGGTCCACTGCCTACGCGTTCTCCGCGGGCGGCCCGGTGGTTTGGCCCCAGGTGGAAGCCCTGCTGATGACCCCGATCAGCGCCCACGCGCTGTTCGCCAAACCGCTGGTGGTTGCCCCGGATTCGATCATGGCGGTGGAAGTGCTCAGCCGCAGCGACGCCAACGGCGTACTCTGGTGCGACGGTCGCCGAAGCCTGGAGTTGCCGCCCGGTTCCCGGATCGAAGTGACGCGCTCCAACAAACCCGTGCGGCTGGCCCGGACCCGGAGGACGCCGTTCTCGGAGCGTTTGGTCCGCAAGTTCGAACTACCGACGTCGGGATGGCGCGGGCCCGTCAGCCCCTCGGAAGAACAGCCGCCGACTTCGTCCCTGCCTACGGTGCGGACAGTGGAACCACGATACGCCCAGCCAAGCCAGGAGGCGCCGAAGTGATCGAAGAAATCCGGATCCGCAACCTCGGTGTGATCACCGAGGCTACGCTTCCGCTGGGGCCCGGCCTGTCGGTGGTGACGGGCGAGACGGGTGCGGGCAAGACCATGGTGGTCACCGCGCTCGGCCTGCTGCTGGGAGCCCGCGCGGACGCCGGGGCGGTGCGGACCGGGGCACGCAACGCAGTGACCGAGGCCGTGGTCCGGCTTGCCGCGGGAAGCCCTGCCCTGGCCCGCGCGGGTGAGGCGGGCGCTGACATCGACGAGTTCGACGGCGGAGCTGAACTGATGCTGGCCCGGACGGTGAACGCCGATGGCCGCAGCCGCGCGCACGTCGGCGGCCGGGGAGCGCCGGTGGGAACGCTGGCCGAGATCGGCGGCCACCTGGTGGCGGTCCACGGCCAAACAGACCAGCTGCGGCTCAAGAGCCAGCAGGCGCAGCGGGAAGCGCTGGACAAGTTTGCCGGTGAAGCCCTCACCACGGCGCTGTCCGGTTATGCAGCATCGTTCGCCCGTTGGAGGGAAGCCAGCACCGAACTGGAGACCCTGCGGACCGAGGCCCGCGAACGCCTGCGCGAAGCCGAGGCGCTGCAGCAGGCCCTGGAGGAAATCGACGGGCTGGACCCCCAGCCCGGTGAAGACGACGCCTTGAAGGCCGAGGCCGTGAAGCTGGCCAACGTCGAGGAACTGCGCGCTGCTGCCACCTTGGCGCACCAGGCACTCGTTGCCGAGGAGTACACCGACTCTCCGGACGCGACGGCCCTGGTCGACGCGGCGAAGCGGTCGCTGGAGCAGGTCCAGGACGAAGACGCCGAATTGGGCCGCGCCGCGGCCCGACTGGCCGAGGTGGGCATCATCCTCGCCGACGTCGCCGCGGAGCTGGCGAGCTACGGCGCATCGCTGGACAGCGAGGGGCCGGGCCGGCTGGAGGAGGTCGAAGCACGCCGGGCCGAGCTGGCGCGGCTCGTGCGCAAATACGCGCCGAGCATCGACGAAGTGCTCGAGTGGGCCGTTCAGGCCCGCACTCGTTTGGAAGACCTGACCGACGACTCCAGCCGGATCGAGCGGTTGGAGGCGGAAATCGCAGAACTGGACTCCGCCCTGGCTGTCCAGTCAGCCGCGGTGACGGCGCTGCGGCGTGACGCCGCAGCCGAACTCGGCCGCCGGGTCGGCGCAGAACTGTCGGCGCTGGCCATGGCCGAGGCCGAACTGTTGATCGATATCGAACCGGCGCCCGCCCTCACGGTGCACGGCGCCGACGTCATCACGTTCTTGCTGAAGCCGCACCGGGGCGCCCCGCCGCGTCCCCTGGGCAAGGGGGCCTCCGGCGGTGAACTGTCCCGCGTGATGCTTGCCATCGAAGTGGTGCTGGCGGAAGTCGATCCCGTGCCCACCTTCGTCTTTGACGAGGTGGATGCCGGCGTCGGCGGCAAGGCGGCCGTCGAGATCGGCCGCCGCCTGGCCATGCTGGGGCGCTACGTGCAGGTCATAGTGGTGACCCACCTGCCGCAGGTGGCGGCCTTCGCGGACCAGCACATCCGGGTGATCAAGACGGCCGGCGGGGACGACGGCGGGATGACCGCCAGTGACGTCCGGTTGCTCGACGACGAAGAGCGGGTGACCGAACTGGCCCGCATGCTCGCCGGCCAGGAAGAATCCCATTCCGCCCGCGCCCACGCCCAGGAACTCATCGACGGAGCGAGGGCGCTGTAGCATCGGCTACAGGCACGACCAGCCCCGCCGCCGGCGGGGGAGCAGTTGACCGGCGGGTGTGTGTTCGCACACCCGGCAGCGGTCGGAACGGCCTTGAGATCCGAGGGCGTCCAGAAAGGTGATAGGCTCGAATTCCGTGGTGCAGCGAACTAATTCCCGGTTTTCCAAGTCGTCCAAGACGACCAAACATATCTTTGTCACCGGCGGCGTGGCGTCCTCGCTCGGGAAGGGACTGACGGCTTCAAGCCTCGGCCACCTGCTCCGTGCCCGCGGCCTCTCCGTGACGATGCAGAAGCTCGATCCCTACCTGAACGTGGATCCGGGCACGATGAATCCCTTCCAGCACGGTGAAGTCTTCGTCACGGACGACGGCGCGGAAACCGATCTGGATATCGGACACTACGAGCGGTTCCTGGACGAGAATCTGGACGGGTCGGCAAACGTGACCACCGGCCAGGTGTACTCCACCGTGATCGCGAAGGAACGCCGCGGCGAATACCTCGGCGACACCGTTCAGGTCATCCCGCACATCACCGACGAGATCAAGCGCCGCATGCGCCTGCCCGCCGAGCCTGTCGCGGGCAAGAAGGTTCCGGACGTGATCATCACCGAGATCGGCGGCACCGTCGGCGATATCGAATCGCAGCCGTTCCTCGAATCCGCCCGCCAGGTCCGGCAGGATGTCGGGCGCAACAACGTGTTCTTCCTGCATGTGTCGCTGGTGCCGTACATTGGCCCGTCGCATGAGCTGAAGACCAAACCGACACAGCATTCCGTCGCCGCGCTTCGCTCCATCGGCATCCAGCCGGACGCCATCGTGATCCGGTCCGACCGGGAAGTCCCTGCGGCGATGCGGGAGAAGATCGGCCGCATGTGCGACGTGGACATCGACGCGGTGATTGGCTGCCCGGATGCGCCGAGCATCTACGACATCCCCAAGACCCTGCACTCGCAGAACCTGGACGCGTACATCGTGCAGCACCTTGACCTAAAGTTCAAGGATGTCAATTGGACCAAGTGGGACCGGCTGCTGTCGGCGGTCCACAACCCGAAGCACCACGTCGAGGTGGCGTTGGTCGGCAAATACATCGACCTGCCCGACGCCTACCTGTCGGTGACCGAAGCGCTCCGCGCCGGCGGCTTCGCCAACCAGACCAAGGTGAAAATCCGTTGGGTTCCCTCCGACGACTGCGCCACCGAAGAAGGCGCAGCCGCCGCCCTCGACGGCGTGCACGCCATCTGCGTGCCCGGCGGCTTCGGCATCCGCGGCCTGGAGGGCAAACTCGGCGCACTCAGGTATGCCCGCGAACACAAGCTGCCCACCCTGGGCCTGTGCCTCGGCCTGCAGTCGATGGTGATGGAGTACGCCCGCAACATCGTGGGACTGGAAGACGCTTCGTCCACCGAGTTTGATCCGGACACCAAGCACCCGGTGATCGCCACCATGGCCGAGCAGTTGGACATCGTCGACGGCAAGGGCGATCTGGGCGGCACCATGCGCCTTGGCCTGTACGAGGCAGCCCTGCAGTCCGGTTCCGTTGTCGCGGAGACCTACGGCAGCACCAAGGTCAGCGAACGTCACCGCCACCGTTACGAGGTCAACAACGAATACCGCGACCAGTTGGCCGCGGCGGGCCTGGTCTTCTCCGGCACCTCCCCGGACGGCAAGCTGGTGGAGTTCGTGGAACTGCCCCGCGACGTGCACCCGTACTACGTCTCCACCCAGGCGCATCCGGAACTCAGTTCGCGCCCCACGCGGCCGCACCCGCTGTTCGCCGGCCTCGTCGCCGCCGCACTGGAGCATGGCAAGGCCAAGGCCACGGCAAAGTCCGGAGCCTGAGTGTCGGCGCACTCCGCGGCCTTTGCCGACATCCCCGACCCGCGTCCGCTGGTCGACAGCCGAACCGTTTACCGCGGACGCATTTGGGACGTGGTCAGCGACACCTTCACGCTGGGCCCGGACACGGGCGAGACGTTGGTGCGCGACTACATCGCACATCCGGGCGCGGTGGCCATCCTGGCGATGGACACGGAGGGACGGGTCCTGCTGCTGAGGCAGTACCGGCAGCCCACCAGGATGTCGCTGTGGGAAATCCCGGCGGGCCTGCTGGACGTGGACGGCGAGGACTTCGTCGATGCCGCGGTGCGGGAACTGGCCGAGGAAGCCGACCTGGTGGCAGGGCGCTGGAACGTGCTGGTGGATTTTTTCAATTCGCCCGGCTCTTCCAGTGAGGCGATCCGGATCTACCTGGCCCGTGACCTCTCGGAGGTGCCGGAGGCGCAGCGGCACCAGCGCACCGACGAGGAGGCCGAAATCGAGCATCTCTGGGTAGATCTGGACGATGCGGTGGACGCGGTCATGGCCGGGCGGCTGCACAATCCGTCGGCCGTGACCGGGGTGCTTGCCGGCGCGCGCGCGGCCGCCACCGGCTTCGAGGACCTGCGCCCGGCCGACGCGCCGTGGCCGGAGCATCCCAGCCAGCGCCCGGACGGTGCCGCCGGAACCGGCCGGGACTGATCCGCCATCGCGCCCCTGCAGGCCCCGTCCGCCAAGGGAGACGAATTCACCGCGACACCGCTGGGCCGCGCCGCGGGCGACTACCTGCAGCACATGGCGGTGGAACGCGGGCTGGCCGCCAACACCGTAGCGGCCTACCGCAGGGACCTGGGCCGTTACCTGCGGTTCCTGAAGGCGCGCGCGGTCGATGAGCCGGCCACGGTGACCCGGCACGATGTCACGGCCTTCGCCCAGGCCATCACCGAGGGGTCCGACGGCGCCGCCGCCCTGAGCGTCAGGTCCGCGGCGCGGACCATCGTGGCCGTGCGGGGGCTGCATAAGTTCTGGACGCTTGAAGGGGTCACGGAGACCGACCCCGCCACTGACGTGCATCCGCCGATGCCCGGCAAACGCCTGCCGAAGGCGATTTCCGTCGCCGCTGTGACGGCAATCTTGGAGTCTGCGGGTGCAGACACCCCCACCGGCCTGCGCGACCGGGCGCTTTTGGAGTTCCTGTACGCAACCGGCGCCCGGATCAGTGAAGCCGTCGGCCTGGACGTCGATGATGTCAGCGTCGAACCGCAGAGCGACGGTCCCGCCGTCGTCCGTCTGTTCGGCAAGGGATCCAAGGAGCGGCTGGTGCCGCTGGGCTCCTTCGCCGCGCAGGCGGCGGACGCGTACCTGGTCCGGGGACGTCCGGCTCTGGCCGCGAAGGGGCACGGCACACCGGCCTTGTTCCTGAACGCCCGCGGCGGCCGGCTGAGCCGCCAAAGCGCCTGGACTATTTTGAAGACCGCCGCGGAGAAGGCCGGGATCACCCAGCCCGTGTCCCCGCACACCCTGCGGCACTCCTTCGCCACTCACCTGCTGGAGGGCGGCGCGGACGTCCGGGTGGTGCAGGAGCTGCTGGGCCACGCGTCCGTCACCACGACGCAGATCTACACCCTGGTCACCGCCGATACCCTCCGCGAAGTTTACGCGGCGGCGCATCCGCGGGCCCGGGGCTGACGCGTCTCCCGGGGGCCCGGAGCTAAGGCGGCTCCGCGCGCGCCCGGGCCCGCCGGCGTCTCTCTCGGGCACCGGCCGGTTGCACCGGAACGCACCGTCGGCGCCGTCGCGCCGGGCTAGACTCGCTGCCATGACTGTCGCCGTTGCCCTGTGTTTCCTGCTCCGGGAGGAAGCCGGGCGCCGTTACGTGCTGCTCGGCCGGAAGAAGACCGGGTTCGGCGCCGGGAAGGTCGTGGGGGTCGGCGGCAAAGTGGAGCCGGGGGAGGGCGACGACGACGCGGCCTGCCGTGAGATGCAGGAAGAGACCGGAGTCCGCGTGGGGCCGGAGGCGCTGGAGCAGGCCGGACGGATCTTCTTCGATTTTCCGGCCCTTCCCGCGTGGAACATGGACACCGCGCTCTTCGTGGCCCGGCGGTGGGAGGGCGTCCCGGTAGAGTCCGCGGAAATCGCGCCGGCCTGGTACCGGGTGGACCGGCTGCCGCTGGCGCAGATGTGGCAGGACGCCGGCCACTGGCTGCCGCTGGCGTTGTCGGGGCAGCGGCCGCGGCTGCGGGTGCTGATGCAGCCGGACAACGAAACGGTGGCCGGCGTCGAGAATCTCGACACCGGCCACCGCGTGGCCTGGCAGCTTTAGCGGCCCAGCTCCCGCTGGGCGGGCCCGTTGTATTCACTGAGCGGCCGGATCAGCGAGTTCGACTCCAACTGCTCCATGATGTGCGCGGTCCAGCCGGTGATGCGGCTGGCCACGAACAGCGGGGTGAACATCTCGGTGTCGAACCCCATCAGGTGGTAGGTGGGGCCGGCGGGGTAATCCAGGTTCGGCTTGATGTCCTTCGCCTCGGCCATCGCGTGCTCCAGGCCGTCATAGAGGCCGAGTATTTCGGGCCGCCCATAGTGTTCGATCATCTTGTCCAGCGCGGCCTTCATGGTCGGCACCCGGGAGTCGCCGTGCTTGTAGACCCGGTGGCCGAAGCCCATCACCTTCTGCTTCCGGGCCAGCGCCTGTTCCATCCAGGTCCGGGCGCGTGCGGCGGCTTCCTCGCGGGGCTCGTCAGGGCGGATCCCGATCTGCTCGAAGGTGTGCATGACCGCCTCATTGGCTCCGCCGTGCAGCGGGCCCTTCAGCGCGCCGATCGCACCGGTCACGGCCGAGTGCAGGTCGGAGAGCGTGGAGGTGATTACCCGCGCCGCGAACGTGGACGCGTTGAACGAGTGCTCCGCGTACAGGATCATCGACACGTTGAATGCGTCCACGACTTCCGGCGCGGCCTCTTCGCCGAAGGACATCCACAGGAAGTTCGCCGCGTAGCCCAGGTCCGCGCGCGGTTCCACCAGGTCCTGGCCGCGGCGCCGGCGCTGGTCGTAGGCGACGACCGCCGGGAAGGCCGCCAGCAGTTCCACGGCCTTGGACATGTTCGCCGCCGGAGAGGAATCCCCGGCCAGCGGGTGCCGGGCCCCGATCACGCTGGCGGCGGTCCGGCAGACATCCATGGGGTGGGCCTCGGCCGGCAGGGCATCGATGACCGATTTCACCACCGGGTCCAGCGCGCGTCCGCCGCGTTCGGCCGCGGTGAACTCCCGCAACTGGTCGCCGTCCGGCAGCTCCGAGTTCCACAGCAGGTAGGCCACTTCTTCGAAGCTGCAGTGCGCGGCCAGATCCTGGACCGGGTAGCCGCGGTAGAGCAGCGAGTTTGTCTCCGCGTTGACCTTGGAAATCTTCGTGGTGTCGACGACGACGCCGGCCAGCCCCTTGCGGATCTGCGGTGCTTCGGTTGATGCATCGGTGCTCATGGCGACTCCTATGTCTTGTGGTCAGTACCGGCCGGGCACGTGGAAATTGAATACAGAGGTGTCGAATTGGTTATACGCCTCATAATCCACCAATTCGTACAAACGCGCACGGGTGAGCATGTCGCCTACCTGTGCCTGCTGGGTCCCGTCGGCCTTGATGGCGTCGAGGGTCCGCTCTGCCGCGCCCATCGCGCTGCGCAGCAGGGTCACCGGATAGATCACCATGTTCACACCCACGGAGGACAGCTGGTCCGCGGTGAACAGGTCGCTCTTGCCGAACTCGGTCATGTTGGCCAGCACCGGCACGTCGACGGCGTCGCGGATGGCTGCGAATTCGTCCAGGGTCCTCATGGCTTCGGGGAAGATGGCGTCCGCGCCGGCGTCGACCAGAGCGCGGGCACGGTCCTGGGCCGCGGCCAGGCCGTCCACGGCCCTAATGTCGGTGCGCGCCATGATCAGGAAGTTCTGGTCCCGGCGGGCGTCGGCGGCGGCGCGGATCCGCTTGCTGGCGGTCTCCAGGTCCACCACGTTCTTGCCGTCCAGGTGGCCGCAGCGCTTGGGGTTGAACTGGTCCTCGATGTGGCAGCCGGCCAGGCCGGCGTTCTCCAGTTCCTGCACCGTGCGGGCCACGTTCATCGGCTCGCCGAAGCCGGTGTCGGCGTCCACCAAGGCCGGCAGGTCGGTCATCCGCGCGATCTGCCCGGCCCGGACAGCGACCTCGGTCAGCGTGGTCAGCCCGATGTCCGGCAGCCCCAGGTCGTTGGCCAGCACGGCGCCGGAGATGTACACGCCGTCGAACCCCTTCTCCTGGATCAGCCGCGCCGAGAGGGGATTGAACGTGCCGGGGAACTGCTGCAGCTTCCCGGAGGCCAGCCCTTCGCGCAGCGTCCGGCGCTTCTGCTCGGGGGTTGTCGCGGAGTAGAGCATTTAGAACAGCCCCTTCGGCCCGGCGGAGAGGTCGATGACGCCGTCGGCCGCCCGGATGTTCAGCTGGTCCAGCTCTCCGGCGGCCAGTTCGGGCAACCGCTCGACGGCGGCGAGGAACCGGTCGATTTCGGCATCGTCGACGATGCCCTTGGCCAGGGTGCGCAGCTTGTTCACATACTGTGCCCGGGCGAACGGGCGGGCGCCCAGCGGGTGGGCGTCGGCCACGGCGATCTCGTCGGCGATGACGGTCCCGTCGGTGAGCGTGATCTCCACCGAGCCGCCGAACGCCTTCTCGGCGATGTCCAGCGAATGGTAGCGGCGGGTCCACTCCGGGTCTTCCTCGGTGCTGACCTTCTGCCACAGCGCCACGGTGTCCGGCCGGGCCGCCCGTTCGGGGGCGTACGAATCAACGTGGTGCCAGGCGCCGTCCTGCAGGGCCACGGCGAAGATATACGGGATCGAGTGGTCCAGCGTCTCGCGGGACGCCGTGGGGCTGTACTTCTGCGGATCGTTCGCGCCGGAGCCGATCACGTAGTGCGTGTGGTGGCTGGTCCTGATCAGGACGGACTTCACGTTCTCCGCGTCGGTGGCTTCCGGATGCTCGCGGTGCAGCTTGCGGGCCAGGTCGATCCAGGCCTGGGCCTGGTACTCGGCGGAGTGTTCCTTGGTGTAGGTGTCCAGGATGGCGCGCTTGGGCTCGCCCGGGGCCGGCAGCGGCACGTCGTAGGAGGCGTCCGGCCCGTCCAGCAGCCAGGCGATGACGCCGTCCTCGCCCTCGTAGATCGGCACGGGTGAGGTCTGGCCGCGCATCGCCCGGTCCACTGCCTCCACCGCCATCTTGCCCGCGAAGGCCGGTGCGTGCGCCTTCCAGGTGGAGATCTCGCCCTTGCGCGACTGGCGCGTCGCCGTCGTCGTATGCAGCGCCTGACCCACGGCCTGGAAGATGGTCTCCGTATCCAGGCCCAGCAGCGTGCCGATGCCCGCCGCGGCCGACGGGCCCAAATGGGCCACGTGATCGATCTTGTGTTTGTGCAGGCAGATGGCCTTGACCAGGTCCACCTGGATCTCGTAGCCGGTGGCGATGCCGCGGAGCAGGTCGCGGCCATTCGCGCCCACGTGCTGGGCCACCGCGAGGATGGGCGGGATGTTGTCGCCCGGGTGCGAGTAGTCGGCGGCCAGGAACGTGTCGTGGTAATCCAGTTCGCGCACTGCCACGCCGTTGGCCCAGGCCGCCCACTCCGGGGAGGTCTTCCCGGCGATGCCGAAGACCCCGGCACCGGCCCCGCCGCCGGAGACCGGGTGGCTTAGCGCCTGCGCACGCGCGGCGACAATGGGGGAGCGGTTCAGCGACGCAATGGCCACCGAAGCGTTGTCGATGATCCGGTTGATCACCATCTCGGCCACGTCGGCGGAAACCTCCACCGGGTCGGTGGCCACGCGGGCGATCTTGTAGGCGAGCTGGTCCTCGCGGGGCAGGTTCTCTTCGCTGCGGTAGACGCGCACATGATGGTTGACGGTCATTCAGAATGTCCTCTCGGCTGGCAGGTCGGTCCGGTGTTTCGGATCGGTGGTCTTGAAGTGTTCCAGGCTCTGGTGAAGATGGATGCGGGTGGCGGCGGCCGCCACCTGGCTGTCGCCGTCGGCGATGGCGCCGGCGATGTTGGCGTGTTCGGCCGCCGAGGCCAGCAGGCGGGCCGGGTTGTCCCGTGCTAGCCGCCGGATCCTTACCAGGTGGACGCGCAGGTTGGCCATCGCCTGGCGGAGGTAGGTGTTGGCGGCGGCGTGGTCCACCGCGGCGTCCAGCCGGCCGACCAGCCGGTAGTAGGCCTGCGGGTCCGGAACGGCGCCGCGCATGGCCTCGGCCGCCGCGAGGAATTCCTGCTGCAGCCGCCGGAATTCGGCCGGTTCGCCGCGCCTGGCGGCCAAGGCCGTCGCCTGGCACTCCAGTGCCGTGCGCAGTTCGAAGAGCTCGGTGACGTTCTCCAGTGAAACGTCGGCGACGACGACGCCGCGTCCGGTGTGGGGCGTGGCCAGCCCTTCGGCGGTCAGCCGGCCCAGCGCCTCGCGGAGCGGCGTGCGGGAGATGCCCAGCCGGGCGGCCTGCTCAACCTCGGCCAGGACCGTGCCCGGGGGCAACCGCCATTCCACAATGTCCTCGCGCAGCGACCAATAGGCCCGTTCGCCGGCACGCAAGTTCTGCTTCATCCCGCCAGTGTATACACAGCTGCGGGAAAAGCGAGACAGATCGGGAAAAATGCTCTGTTTTGTATACATGCCGATCCGCCCCCGCCGTCGGCCGTGCCCTGATTCCCCGACGGCGAAGCGTAAACCTTAGACCTCTACTTGAAGCTAAAGGCTCGCCGATCATCAGCGGCCTGTCGATCGATAACGGGGCGGTCACTGTAACCTTGTCAGGAAGAAGAACGGCAGCGAAACGATGGAAGCTGGGTTAGATACGTGAGCAGCGAACAAGGTTCGACAACCACTCTGCGGCAAGCGGACGAGGATGTCCTGGGCCCGACCGGGCGGCCGCTGACCGAGTTCCCTGAACCGCCCGTCCTGACGTCCCACGGCCCCGCGCGCATCGTGGCAATGGTCAACCAAAAGGGCGGCGTCGGCAAGACCACGTCCACCATCAACCTCGGCGCCGCCTTGGCCGAGGTCGGCCGCAAGGTCCTGCTGGTCGACTTCGACCCGCAGGGCGCCCTGTCGGCCGGGCTTGGCACCAATCCGCATGAGCTGGACCTGACCGTCTACAACGTGCTGATGGACCGCAAGACCGACATCCGCGAGGCCATCCAGCCCACGGACGTGGAAAACATCGACCTGCTGCCGGCCAACATTGACCTCTCGGCCGCGGAAGTGCAGCTGGTCAACGAGGTGGCGCGCGAACAGGTCCTGGCCCACGCGCTGCGCAAGGTCGAGGACGACTACGACGTGATCCTGATTGACTGCCAGCCCTCGCTGGGCCTGCTGACCGTCAACGCGCTCACGGCGGCCCACGGCGTGATCATTCCCCTTATCTGCGAGTTCTTCGCGCTGCGCGCAGTGGCGCTGTTGGTGGAGACCATCGAGAAGGTCCAAGACCGGCTGAACCCGCGCCTGCAGATCGACGGCGTGTTGGCCACCATGTACGACGCCCGCACCCTGCACAGCCGCGAGGTCATCGGCCGGCTGCTGGAAGCCTTCGGCGACAAGGTCTTCGAAACCGTGATCAAGCGCACCATCAAGTTCGCCGACGCCACCGTCGCCGCGGAACCGATCACCAGCTACGCGGGCAACCACGCCGGCGCGACCGCCTACCGCGACCTGGCCAAGGAGCTCATCGCCCGCGGCGGCGCCCCCTGATGACGCCGGCGCCGGCGGGGACGGTGCCGGCAGGCGGCCTCCCGGCAGGGCAGGACACTGTGCCCGACGTCCCGGACCAGGAGGGCGACCGGAAGCCGGCAGGCTTCGCCGTCACGCTGGACAACTTCAGCGGACCGTTTGATTTGTTGCTGGGACTGATTTCCAAGCACGAACTGGACATCACCGAAGTGGCGCTTGCCCGCGTCACGGACGAGTTCATCTCCTACATCCGCCGCCTCCAGGCCGACGGCAACGACAAGGCCCTGGACGAAGCCAGCGAGTTCCTCGTCATCGCGGCGACCCTGCTGGACCTCAAGGCCGCCCGGCTGCTGCCCACCGGCGAGGTGGAGGACGACGAGGACATCGCCCTGCTCGAGGCCCGGGACCTGCTCTTCGCCCGGCTGCTGCAGTACAAGGCCTTCAAGGAAATCGCGGCCCTGCTCGGCCAGCGCCTGGCCCGGGAGGCCGAACGATTCCCGAGGCAGGTCGCGCTGGAGCCGCAGTTCGCCGCGCTGCTGCCCGAGCTTGTCTGGCGCACGCCCCTGGCGGACTTTGCCGCCCTTGCGGCCAAAGCCCTGGAGCCCAAGGAGCCCGCGCCGACCCAGGTCGGGCTCTCGCACCTGCACGCGCCGCCGGTCAGCGTGAAGGAGCAGGCGGCGATCCTTGGGGCGCGACTGCAGGCAGGCCCGCCCCTGACGTTCCGGGCGCTCACCGACGACGCGGACGGCGCGCTGGTGGTGGTTGCCCGCTTCCTGGCGCTGTTGGAGATGTTCCGCGACGGCGTCATCGCCTTCGACCAGGTTGCGCCGCTCGGCGAGTTGACGGTCCATTGGACCGGGCCGGACGCGGAATGGACCGGCGCCAGCCTCAGCGAGGAATATGACAACGGCCCGGCCGCCGACACGGCCGCGGACACAACGGAGGGACGCGATGACTGATCCGCAGGAGGAGACGGCGGGGCCCGAGGTCGATGTGGAACGGTTGCCGGGCGGTGCCCGGGCCGCGTTGGAAGCGGTCCTGATGGTTATCGACGAACCGGCCACCGATGTGGAATTGGCCACAGCGCTGGCCCTTCCGGTGGGCACCGTCCAGGCCCTGCTGCTGGACCTGCAGCGCGATTACGACGGCGGAGTCCGCTCCGAAGGGCGGCCCGCCGCGGAGCCGCGGGGCTTTGAGCTGCGCCACATCGCCGGCGGCTGGCGGATCTTCTCGCGCAGCGATTTCGCGCCGCTGGTGTCCCGTTTCGTGCTGGAAGGCCAGACCGCGCGGTTGACCCAGGCCGCCTTGGAGACGCTGGCCGTCATCGCGTACCGGCAGCCGGTCTCGCGGGCCCGGGTTTCGGCGATCCGAGGGGTCAATGTCGATTCCGTGGTACGCACGCTGACCCAGCGCGGCCTCATCGAGGATTCCGGCACCGATCCGGAGACCGGAGCCGTCCTGTACCGGACCACCTCTTATTTTCTGGAAAGATTGGGGATAGGAAGCATCGGCGAACTGCCGGAGATCGCCCCGCATCTGCCGGGACTGGAAAACCTGTCCGAGTACGACGACGCTTCGCTCTAGGCTGCCGGCCTCCGGCAGCAGCAGACCATTGCAGTAGTTTCCACGGGTAAGGATCCACCATGACACAACCGCCTCGTTCCGGCTCCGGACGGAACAACCCCCGCGGCGGAAAACGTCCCGGCGACGGCCGCCGTCCGGACGATGCCGAGCGCCGTCCGCAGGGCGGTTCGGCCCAAGGACGTGGCCGGCCCGGTCAGGGGACCGGCGGCGCCGGCCGGACCGGTGCCGGCAAGCCGGGCGGCGGCCGCTCCGGGGCGGCCGGACGGGACCAGGGCCGCAACGAGTTCGGCACCGGCACCGGTCAGCCCGGTGCCCGCCGCGGCCCGGCCGAGCCCGGTGCGGCCAAGCACGGGAGCCGCAAGCCGTCGACGGCCGGCCCGGGCCAAGGAAAGCCGGCCAAACCGGCCGGCGGCAAGACCGGCGGCAAGGCTGCGGGCAAGGCCGGTGCCGGCAAGTCACGCGGCGGGCAGCCGCAGCGTCCTGCCGGGCCGCGGCCCTTCGGGCGGGAGCGGTTCGGCCAGAACCTCGGACCGGTCAGGCGCCCGGACCGTCCCTCGCGGGCGGGAGCGGGGGCGGCCTCCGAGCTGCACGATCCCGAGGGCGTGCGCCTGCAGAAGGTGCTCGCCGGCGCGGGCGTGGCCTCCCGGCGGGTGTGCGAGGAATTGATCCAGGCCGGCCGGGTCGAGGTGGACGGCGTTATCGTGCGCGAACTTGGCGTGCGCGTCGACCCGTCCCGCGCGGTCATCCATGTGGACGGCATCCGCGTCCAGATGGATGAAACGCTGACGTACCTGGTCTTCAACAAGCCAAAGGGTGTTGTCTCCACCATGGAGGATCCGGAGGGACGCCCCTGCATCAGCGACTACCTCAAGCCGCAGCAGGGCCAGCGGCTGTTCCATGTGGGGCGGCTGGATCAGGCCACCGAAGGCCTGCTGCTGTTGACCAACGACGGCGAACTCGCCAACCGCCTCACCCATCCGTCCTACGAGGTCCCCAAGACGTATCTGGTGCAGGTCCGCGGGCCGATGCCGCACGGCGTCGGGGCGCGGATGAAATCCGGGATCGAGCTGGAAGACGGCGTGTCCTCGGTCGATTCGTTCAAGCTGGTCGACTCGACGCCGGGACACGTCCTGGTGGAAGTCGTGCTGCATTCGGGCAAGAACCGCGTTGTGCGGCGGTTGTTTGACGCCGTCGGCCACCCCGTGGAACGGCTCGTCCGGATCCAGTTCGGCCCCATCCGGCTGGGCGACCAGCGACAGGGCAGCATCCGCGCCCTCGGTCGCCAGGAAGCAGGGCACCTGCTGGCCCTGGTGGGGATGTAGCCGGTGAACCCGGCACACGCGCAGGCAACCCACCTGTCCGGGCCGGTCCTGGTGATGGGAACCGGGCTGCTCGGAGCCAGCATCGGGCTCGGCCTGCGTGCCCGCGGCATCGACGTGCTGCTCTCGGACCCCTCGCCGTCGGCCCAGGCGGTGGCGCAGGATATCGGTGCCGGCCGGATCCTGCCTGCCGGCGAGAGGGTGGAGCCCCAGTTGGTCGTCGTCGCGGCGCCCCCGGACGTCACCGCCGCCGTCGTGTCGCGCGCGCTGCGCGACTACCCGGAC
This sequence comes from Arthrobacter sp. B0316-1-20, assembly GCF_059091865.1. Lineage (NCBI taxonomy): Bacteria > Bacillati > Actinomycetota > Actinomycetes > Micrococcales > Micrococcaceae > Arthrobacter > Arthrobacter sp. B0316-1-20. The sequence continues at coordinate 19,006 of NZ_JBNHHC010000016.1, forward strand.
GCCGTCGTCGTGGATATTGCGAGCGTCAAGACGGCCGTCTTCGAGGCGCTGGCCAAGGACCCGGACCTGGCGGAGGCGGACCTGGGCCGCTACGTGGGTACCCACCCGATGGCGGGGCGGGAAAAATCCGGCCCCGTCGCCGCCCGCGGCGAGCTCTTCACGTCGATGCCGTGGGTCCTGTGCCCGTCGGAGTTGTCCTCGCCGGGGGCGGTGAAGACGGCGCACGCGCTGGCGATCGACCTGGGCGCGGTGGTTTCCCACATGTCGGCCGACGAACATGACGCCGCCGTGGCGTTGATCTCGCACCTGCCGCAAGTGATGTCCTCGCTGCTGGCCAGCCGGCTGCAGGACACGCCGGCGCATGCCTTGTCCCTTTCCGGCCAGGGCCTGCGCGACGTCACCCGGATTGCGGCCAGCGACCCGGCGTTGTGGGTGCAGATCCTCGGCGCGAACGCGTCCCGGCTCGTGGACATCCTGTACGGCGTCCGCGAAGACCTGGAACGGCTGATCAGGACGCTTGAGCACCCCGAGGCCGACGGCTCCCGGTTGGACATGGCCAAGCTGATCAGCGAAGGCAACGCAGGCCAGGCACGGATTCCCGGCAAGCACGGCGCTCCGCCGCAGGCGTTCGCATGGCTGACCGTCCTGGTCGACGACACGCCGGGCCAAATCGCCCGCCTGCTGACCGAGATCGGCGAGGTGGGCATCAACCTGGAAGACCTGCGCCTGGAACACTCGGCGGGCCAGCCGGTGGGGCTGGCGGAGCTTGCCGTGCTGCCCAGCAAGCGGCACGAATTAATTAATTACTTGACCTCACGTGGATGGAAGGTTGTGCAATGAGCGCGGCGGAAGTGGATATGGCTCGTTACCGGCAGGGCAAGGCGCTGGTGGTTGCCATCGACGGGCCGTCCGGCTCCGGCAAGTCGTCCGTCAGCAAGGAAACCGCACGGCGGCTGCACGCGTCCTACCTCGACACCGGCGCCATGTACCGTGCCGTGACCTGGTACTGCGTCAACACCGGTGTGGACCTGGCGGATGCGGCGGCCGTCGAACAGGCCAGCAAGGACGTCGACCTGCAGATCAGCACCCACCCGGACGACGAATACGTGCGCATCGGCTCCACGGACATCACCGACGAAATCCGCAAGCCGTCAATCTCCGCCTCCGTGAGCGCCGTGGCCACGACGCTGGGGGCACGGGCCGAGCTGGTCCGGCGCCAGCAGCAGATCATCGCCGACTCCGGCCGTCGGATCGTTGCCGAGGGCCGCGACATCACCACGGTCGTCGCTCCCGACGCCGAGGTGCGGCTGCTGCTGACCGCCAGCGAAGAAGCAAGGCTGCGCCGGCGCGGCCTCCAGCTGGGCGGAACGCAGAGCGACGCCGACCTGCACGAGCAGGTGCTGGCCCGGGACGCCAAGGATTCGACCGTGGTGAACTTTTCCGAGGCCGCCGACGGCGTCTTCACGGTGGATTCGTCCGATCTGGATTTCGAACAAACCGTCGAAGCGGTGCTCGCCGTCGTCCGGCATGCCGCGCACTGAACCCGCCCGGAACGGCGGATCCACCGGTCCGGTGCGGCGGGGGCCGCGGTGGGGCAGGCCGGTCGGCAAGGTGCCGGACCAGTCGGCGTTCGGCTCCCCGCAGACCTGCCGGAGGCGGTCCTCGGTGTCCGGGCGTGTTTCAATTGACACTGCAGCCGAAGAGATCCGCCGGCAGTTGTCCGGCCATGTCCGGCACAGCGTGGCGTTCACCGGGCAGCCGCTTCCGGCCAACCACGCCCCCCGACGACAACCGGCTTGCTGCCTACCCAGAAGGAACAGACGATGAGTGACACCCAGCCCGGATCCTCCCCGGCGGATCGGCCGGCCGACGAGGAATACCGTCCGGCGGGCGAGGACCAGATCGCCGAGCACATGCTTGAGCTCGATGACGACGAAGCCGAGTTGCGCGCCGCGTCGCTGCGCGCCGGCCTGGCCGATTACGACCTTGACGACGAGGACGCCGCGCTGCTGGCGGCTGCAGGAGAACCCGTCCCCGACGACGAACCGCTCCGGGTGGCCCCGGTGCTGGCCATCGTCGGCCGGCCCAATGTGGGCAAGTCGACGCTGGTGAACAGGATCATTGGCCGGCGCGAGGCAGTCGTCGAAGACACCCCCGGCGTCACCCGCGACCGGGTCTCCTACTCGGCCCACTGGAACGGGCGCCCGTTCACCCTGGTGGACACCGGCGGCTGGGAGCATGACGCCCGCGGCATCCACGCCCGCGTCGCCGACCAGGCCGAAATCGCGGTGGACATGGCCGACGCCGTCCTGCTGGTCGTCGACGCCAACGTCGGGGCCACGGCCACGGATGAGGCCGTGGTAAAGATGCTGCGCCGCAAGAAGAAACCGGTCATCCTGGTGGCCAACAAGGTGGACGACCTGGCCCAGGAAGCCGAAGCCGCGGCCCTGTGGGGCCTCGGCTTCGGCGAGCCCTATCCCGTGTCGGCACTGCACGGCCGGGGAACGGCCGACATGCTCGATGCGGCCCTGGAGGTGCTGCCCGAATTCTCTGCCTACGGGGGACTCGAGCGCACCGGAGGCCCCCGGCGGGTCGCCCTGATCGGCCGCCCGAACGTCGGCAAATCGTCGCTGCTGAACAAGTTGGCCGGGAGCGAGCGGGTAGTGGTCGACACGATCGCCGGCACCACCCGCGATCCGGTCGACGAAATGATCGAACTGGGCGGACGGACGTGGCGCTTTGTTGACACGGCCGGGATCCGCCGCCGCGTGCACATGCAGCAAGGCGCGGACTTCTATGCTTCGCTCCGCACGCAGGCCGCGCTCGAAAAGGCGGAGGTCGCCGTCGTGCTGCTGGCCGTGGACGAGGTGCTCAGCGAGCAGGACGTGCGCATCCTGCAGCTGGCCATCGATTCCGGCCGGGCCCTGGTGCTTGCCTTCAACAAGTGGGACCTGCTGGACGACGACCGCCGCCGGTACCTCGAACGCGAGATCGAGCAGGACCTGGCCCACGTGGACTGGGCGCCCCGGGTGAACATCTCGGCCAAGACCGGCTGGCACAAGGACAGGCTGGTCCCGGCGCTGGACCGTGCCCTCGAGTCCTGGGACAAACGCATCCCCACCGGCCGCCTGAACGCCTTCCTGGGCGAACTGGTCGCGGCCCACCCGCACCCGGTACGCGGCGGCAAGCAGCCGCGCATTCTGTTCGGCACGCAGGCTTCCTCACGGCCGCCGAAGTTCGTGCTGTTCACCACTGGTTTCCTGGACCCCGGCTACCGCCGCTTCATTACCCGCCGGCTGCGTGAAACATTCGGCTTTGAAGGCACCCCGATCGAGGTCAGCATGCGGGTGCGCGAGAAGCGGTCCCGCAAGCACTGACCCGGCCCCGCCGCCCGCGGGGGCGCCCGGTGGTCATGACGCAGGGAAAAATGCTGTACAGTATTTGAGGTGGTTCCGCCGGTTGCATGAAGGCGGAACTTCGGGTTGTGGCGCAGCTTGGTAGCGCACTTGACTGGGGGTCAAGGGGTCGCAGGTTCAAATCCTGTCAACCCGACAGCAAGGGATCCGGTTCGCGAGGACCGGGTCCCTTTTCCATTGGCTTGTGCAAGGCCCTGTATGCCTATACTTTCAGCGATGGCGGGGAACGGATCCTTGCCGTAGCAACTGGCCGTCCATGGTGCGAGAAAGGCAACCGATGAGCAATATTCCTGCCGACCTGAAGTACACAGCCGAGCATGAGTGGGTGGCTGCCGCCGAGGCCGAAGGCACGGTGCGCCTGGGTATCACCGACTTTGCGCAGGACGCCCTCGGCGATGTGGTCTACGTGCAGATGCCGGAAGCCGGCTCCTCCATCACCGCCAACGAGGTCATCGGCGAGGTGGAATCGACCAAGAGCGTCAGCGACATCTACGCTCCCGTCAGCGGTGAGGTCGCCGCCGTCAACGACGCCCTGGAAACCGACCCGGCCCTGATCAACTCCGATCCGTACGGGGAGGGGTGGCTGCTGGAGGTCAAGCTGTCGGATCCGGCGGCGCTGGAGACCTTGCTCAGTGCCCCGGAGTATGAACAGCAGGTAGGCTAGGAGCTACCGGAGCCACTCGACGGCCAACCGGTCCTGAACCGGTTGGCCGCTACATTTTTACGGGAGGAACTATTGATGGTGGGCGAAGCTCGCAACGCCACGGATAACGGGAACGGCGACAGCCGGAACCCGGAGGCGCACGCGGAAACCACATCCATCTTTTTGCCGCCGCAGACCCTGGCCCACGTCGCCAAACCGAGGCTCTCCCGCGAAGAGGAAGCATCGGTGATCGCGCTGCCGGCCGGGTCGGCGCTGCTGATAGCCCACGACGGCCCGAACGCCGGGGCCCGGTTCCTGCTGGACCAGGACGTCACCACCGCCGGCCGGCACCCGGAAGCGGACATCTTCCTTGACGACGTCACGGTGTCGCGGAAGCACGCGGAATTCCGCCGCTCCGGCGACGGCTTCATGGTGGTGGACTCCGGCAGCCTCAACGGCACCTACGTGAACAACGACCGTGTGGACAGCCTGCAGCTGCGGACAGGCAATGAGGTGCAGATTGGCAAGTTCCGCCTGACCTACTACGCAGGCACGGCGGCAAAGGGGCAGGGCTAACCCGTGCCCGGGTCCCAGCCAGCGCGGCGCACCCTCGGGCCGTCCCGGGAGGGGTACCGCAGCAGCGTCCTCAATATCGGCGAGGTGCTGCAACAGCTGACGGAGGATTTCCCGCAGATCACGGCCTCCAAGATCCGGTTTCTGGAAGAAAAGGGGCTGATCAGCCCCCAGCGGACGCCGGCCGGCTACCGGAAGTACACCGGCCAGGACGTAGAACGCCTCCGTTTCGTGCTGGCCCTGCAACGCGACCAGTACCTGCCGCTCAAGGTCATCAAGGATTATCTGGACGCGATCGATCGCGGCGAGCGGCCGGAGGCCCTGCCCGGCGGTATGACCCTGGCCCCCCGGATGGTCTCGGAGCCGCTGGCGGCAGAACTAAACGGACGCGGCCGGGCGCTCACCCGGGCCGAGCTCCTGCAGGCCAGCGGAGCGTCCACGGAACTCGTGGACGACCTTCTGGCCTACGGCCTGATCCACGCCCACGACGCCTGTTTCGACGAACACGCACTCAAGGTCGTGCGCGCCTGCAGGCAGCTGGGCAGCCATGGCATCGAACCTCGGCACCTCCGCCCGTTCCGGGCCGCCGCAGACCGCGAGGTCGGGCTGGTGGAGCGTGCGGTGGCCCCGCTGGCGTCCCGGCGCGACGTCGCCTCCCGGGCCCGCGCCGCCGAGGCGGCCAAGGAAATCAGCGATCTGTGCCTGAACCTGCATACGGCGCTGGTTCACGGGCACCTGGCCCAGATGGACCGCTGAACGGAGAAGCCATGCTCGAACTCGAGGTTGTCGGAGTCCGCATTGAACTCCCGTCGAACCAGCCGCTGGTGCTGCTCAAGGAAACCGAAGGCGAACGGCACATACCCATCTGGATCGGCGCGCCGGAAGCCAGCGCGATTGCGTTCGCCCAGCAGGGCATCAAACCGCCGCGCCCCATGACCCACGACCTGCTCCGCGACGTCGTGGACGTGCTCGGCCGGCGGATCACCGAAGTCCGCCTGGTGACGGTCCAGGACACCGTCTTCTTTGCCGAGCTGGTGTTTGACGGCGGGGTGACAGTCAGCTCCCGCGCCTCGGACGCCATCGCGGTGGCACTGCGCGTGCCCTGCCCGATCTATTGTGCGGACGAAGTAATGGACGAGGCCGGGGTCAAGATCGCCGAAGCGGCCGACGACGAGGAATCCGACGGCCCGGCGCAGGAGAACGCGGAAAGCCAGTTGCGCGAGTTCAGGGAATTCCTCGCCGACGTGGAGCCCGAGGACTTCGAGAAATAGCCGTCGCCGGCATTCGGTTCCGGCACCCGAAACGCCCGGCCCGGCTCCGGGGCATCCGACACGCCGCAGCAAAAAGGCCAGCGTCTTTGACCGGCGGCCCCCGCCGTTCTAACGTCGAAGCATACAGTTCCCATTGCACCGCAGGCCATCTCAAGGCAGACTTAGACCAGACCTCTGGGCTGACTGCGAAGCTCATTCCCCACAGGGAACTTCGACAAGGAGGGTTCACGTGAGTCCTAAAGGTGATGCAGGCGAGATGCCGCACGCTCTGCAGACCGGCGCTGCCATACCCGCAAGTGCCCAGGGCTTGCTGTTCACCGAAGACCTGCCCGTGCTGGACGAGGACGCCGGTTACCGCGGTCCCACAGCATGCAAGGCAGCCGGCATCACCTACCGGCAGTTGGACTACTGGGCACGCACCGGACTGGTGGAACCTGCCGTCCGCGGCGCGTCCGGCTCCGGCTCGCAGCGCCTCTACAGCTTCCGCGACATCCTGGTCCTGAAGGTGGTCAAGCGCCTGCTCGACACCGGCGTCTCGCTGCAGCAGATCCGCTCCGCCGTCGGCCACCTGCGTGAACGCGGCGTGGAAGATCTGGCCCAGATTACCCTCATGAGCGACGGCGCCAGCGTGTACGAGTGCACCTCCGCCGACGAAGTCATCGACTTGGTCCAGGGCGGACAGGGAGTCTTCGGCATCGCCGTCGGCCGGGTGTGGCGAGAGGTCGAAGGCAGCCTCGCGGAGCTCCCCAGCGAACATGCCGCAGAGGAACAGGATTTTCCCGACGACGAGCTGAGCCGCCGGCGCGCCGCACGCAAGATCAGCTGACCGCACACAGGACATAACAGCGGGCGGGGCTCAGGGAAACCGGGGTCCCTCCCGCTGATTAAAGGCGCGATCCCGTGTATCGCGATCCCGTGTGTAAGGTGCGGCCCGGGCGGACCCGCCGCACGGTTCGGGACCTGTTGTCAGCTGGGCTGGCGGCGGAGCGCGCGGCTGCGCATCCGGCCGGAATCGGTCAGGTTCTTGAGCAGCTCGTCGAAAAGCGCGGCCGCCTGCCGCGCCGATTCACCCGGCCACTGGTGGACGGAATGCGCTGCCCCCTGGATCTGCTGCCAGTTCGCCTGCTCGGCGATGGTGGGGGAGAGCAGCAGGTCGCCGAACATGGTTTTCATTTCGGCCAGCCGGTAACCGTGTTCGTTGGAGCTGGGCCGGACACGGTTGGCCACCACCCCGGCCGTCTTCAGGTCCGGCGCGAATTCCTCCCGGAACAAATCGATGGCGCGCATGGTGCGCTCGGTGCCCGCCACCGAGAAGAGGCTCGGCTCGGCCACGAGCAGCACCCGCGTGCTCGCCGTCCACGCCATGCGCGTCAGCCCGTTGAGCGACGGCGGGCAGTCGATGAGCACCAGCGAGTAGTCATTCACGCGGGAGAGCACGGTCGAAAGCCTGCGCAGGTCCCGGCGGCTCAAATCGGGCCGGTCGTAGATGCCGGAGTAGGCGGAGCCGATGGCGACGTCGAGAACCTTCCGGCCGGAAGCCGGCGCGCTGCCGGGATCCGCCGAGGCCACCCAGCCGCTCGGGGCGACGTTGGCCCGCAGGTCGGCCTTGCGCGCGTTCTTTAGGAGCCGGCCGACGTCGGTCTGGCGGGACGGCTTGACGCCTAATCCCGTGGTCGCGTCAGCATGCGGATCCAAGTCGATGACCAGGGTGGGGATTCCCGCTGCCAGCGCCGCAGAGGCCAGGCCCAGCGTGACCGAGGTCTTGCCGACCCCGCCCTTGAGGCTGCTGATGCTCACTACTTGCACGTAAAAACCAAAACCTAACGTATCGAGTCGTGGGGCTTCTGCGCCGGATAAGTCTTCACGGCACCCTATTCATCATAAGTGGAGCGCCGCAGCACACCGTGCCACCCGCGCCGCCGGGGCGTTTCGCAGCTTGCGCCGTAACATGCGGCCCGTGAGGACCGCCGCGGCGCGTGATCTGTGCAACACTGGCTTGCCAGCCCGGCTCGCAGTCCGTGAGACTTGGCTCACTGAGTCCGCCGGCGCCGGCGCCGGACGGTCGGTGCTTCACCCCCAAAGTCCGGACCCGGCAACGATGCAGGAGTGAAATGTTCGAAAAGATCTTGGTAGCCAACCGTGGCGAAATCGCCATCAGGGCCTTCCGTGCGGCCTACGAACTGGGCGCCAAAACGGTGGCTGTCTTCCCGTATGAAGACCGCAACTCGATCCACCGGCAGAAGGCCGACGAAGCGTATCTGATCGGCGAGCAGGGGCATCCCGTCCGGGCTTACCTCGACGTCAACGAAATCATTCGGGTCGCCAAGGAGTCGGGCGCGGACGCCATCTACCCGGGTTACGGATTCCTGTCCGAGAATCCCGAGCTGGCCCGCGCCGCTGCCGGTGCCGGCATCGCCTTCGTCGGCCCCAAGGCCGATGTGCTGGAGCTCGCGGGTCATAAGGTCCATGCCCTGCAGGCGGCCCGCCGGGCCGGGATCCCGGTGCTGAAGTCCACCGAGCCCAGTGCCGATCCGGAGAAGTTGCTGGCCGAAGCCGAGGAGATAGGCTTCCCGATCTTCGTCAAGGCGGTTGCCGGCGGTGGCGGGCGCGGCATGCGCCGGGTCGACAGCCGCAAGGATCTCCCGGACGCCCTCGCGGCTGCCATGCGGGAAGCCGACACGGCCTTCGGCGATCCGACCGTTTTCCTTGAACAGGCCGTATTGCGGCCGCGCCACATCGAGGTGCAGATCCTGGCCGACGGGCAGGGCAACGTCATGCACCTCTTCGAACGCGACTGCTCGCTCCAGCGCCGGCACCAGAAGGTCATCGAAATCGCCCCCGCACCCAACCTGGACGAGGGCATCCGGCAGGCACTGTACCGGGACGCGGTCACGTTCGCACAGGCGCTCGGATACACCAATGCCGGCACGGTCGAGTTCCTGATAGACACGGTCGGTGAACGGGCCGGGCAGCATGTCTTCATTGAGATGAACCCGCGCATCCAGGTGGAGCATACGGTGACCGAGGAGATCACCGACGTCGACCTGGTACAGTCCCAGCTGCGCATCGCCGCGGGCGAGACCCTGGCCGACCTGGGCCTGTCCCAGCAGGCCGTGTCCGTCAACGGCACGGCCATGCAGTCCCGTATTACCACCGAGGACCCGGCCAACGGCTTCCGTCCCGACGTCGGCAAGGTCACCGCCTACCGGTCGGCCGGCGGCGCCGGTGTCCGGCTGGACGGCGGCACCATCTACACCGGGGCCGAAATCAGCCCGCACTTTGACTCGATGCTGGTCAAGCTCACCTGCCGCGGCCGCGACTTCGCGACGGCGGCCGCCCGCGCCCGGCGTGCGCTGGCCGAGTTCCGCATCCGCGGCGTCTCCACCAACATCGCGTTCCTGCAGGCGGTGCTGGAGGACCCGGACTTCCTTGCCGGCAACGTCGCCACCTCGTTCATCGACGAGCGGCCGGAACTGCTCAAGGCCCGGGTCTCGGCGGACCGCGGGACCAAGCTGTTGACCTGGCTGGCGGACGTCACCGTCAACAAACCGCACGGCGAGCTGCCGGTGTCCACGGCACCGGTGGAGAAGCTGCCCGAACCCGCCAGGCAGGCGCTGGAGGCCACCGGTGCCCTGACGGCCGTTCCGGCGTCCGGCTCCCGGCAGCGGCTGCAGCAACTGGGCCCGGAGAAGTTTGCGGCCGAGCTGCGGGCCCAGACAGCCGTGGCGGTCACGGACACGACCTTCCGTGACGCCCACCAGTCGCTGCTGGCCACCCGGGTACGCACCAAGGACCTGCTCAACGCCGCACCCGCCGTCTCGGCCCTCACCCCGCAGCTGCTCTCGGTCGAGGCGTGGGGCGGCGCAACCTACGATGTCGCGCTGCGGTTCCTGGGCGAGGACCCGTGGGAGCGCCTGGCGGCGCTGCGCCAGGCGATGCCGAACATCTGCCTGCAAATGCTGCTGCGCGGACGGAACACCGTCGGCTATACCCCGTACCCGGAGGAAGTCACCACGGCGTTCGTCCGGGAAGCTGCCGCCACCGGCATCGACATCTTCAGGATCTTCGATGCGCTCAACGACGTCTCCCAGATGGAGCCGGCAATCCGGGCGGTGCGGGAGACGGGAACCGCCGTGGCAGAAGTAGCGCTCTGCTACACCGGAGACCTGCTGGATCCGGCGGAGGACCTGTACACGCTGGACTACTACCTGGAGCTGGCCGGGCGGATCGTCGAGGCCGGGGCGCACATCCTGGCGATCAAGGACATGGCCGGCTTGTTGCGTCCGGCGGCCGCGGCGAAGCTGGTCACGGCGCTGCGCGAGCGCTTCGATTTGCCGGTGCACGTGCATACCCACGACACGGCCGGCGGCCAGCTGGCGACGCTGCTGGCCGCCGTGGATGCCGGCGCAGACGCGGTGGACGTCGCCAGCGCGGCCATGGCCGGCACCACCAGCCAGCCGCCCATGTCGGCGCTCGTCGCGGCGCTGGCGCACACCGAACGCGACACCGGCCTGGACCTGGCCGCCGTCGGCTCGCTGGAGCCCTACTGGGAGGCGGTCCGCCGCGTCTATGCCCCGTTCGAGTCGGGGCTGCCGGGACCGACCGGCCGCGTGTACGCGCACGAGATTCCGGGCGGCCAGCTCTCCAACCTGAGGCAGCAGGCCATCGCGCTGGGACTCGGGGAGCGGTTCGAGGCGATCGAGGACATGTACACCGCCGCGGACAAGATCCTGGGCCGCTTGGTGAAGGTGACCCCGTCGTCCAAGGTGGTGGGCGACCTGGCCCTCCAGCTGGTCGGCGCAAACGTCGATCCGGAGGAGTTCGCGTCCGATCCCGGGAAGTACGATATCCCCGATTCCGTCATTGGCTTCCTCTCCGGCGAGCTGGGCGATCCTCCCGGCGGCTGGCCCGAGCCGTTCCGCACCAAGGCCCTGGCTGGCCGCACCATCAAGCGGCGCGACGAGGAGCTGACGGCCGAGGACTCGGCGGCGCTGGCCGCGGATTCGGCGACCCGGCGCGCGGCCCTGAACCGGCTGCTGTTTGCCGGCCCGGCCAAGGAGTTTGAGAAGATCCGGGACATGTACGGCGATGTGTCCGTGCTGGACACGCTGGACTACCTGTACGGGCTGCAGCCGGGAACCGAACACGTGATCGAGCTTGAGAAGGGCGTCCGCCTGATCGCCATGCTCGGGGCCATCTCCGAGCCGGATGAGAAGGGCATGCGCACCGTGCACTGCACGCTCAACGGCCAGCAGCGCAATGTGATGGTGCGCGACGCCAGCGTGGAATCCGAAGTCAAGGTCGCCGAGAAGGCCGATCCCGCGCAGCCGGGGCACGTGGCGGCTCCGTTCGCCGGCGCCGTCACCGTCCTCGCCAAGGTCGGCGACACCATTAAGGCGGGCGACACGGTGGCCACCATCGAGGCCATGAAGATGGAAGCCGGCATCACCGCTCCCGCCGGAGGCACCGTCACGCGGCTGGCGGTCTCCGCCGTCGAACAGGTCCAGGGCGGGGACCTGCTCCTGGTCATCGACCCGGCGTAGGCCCGAGGCAACCTTCGGGGGGAAACAGGCAGGGCCGCGGCGTGGAAGCCGCGGCCCTGCCTGTTTCGTCGAAGCTACTGACGCACGCCGGCGTAAATCTGCTCCACGTAGTCGTCGAAATCGGCCAGCACCTGCGCCCGCTTGATCTTCAGCGACGGGGTCAGGTGCCCCGATGCTTCCGTGAAGTCGGACGGGATGATCCGGAAGGACTTAATCCCTTCCGCCTGGGAGACGGTCTGGTTGGCGCGGTCGATGAGCGACTGGACCGCCTCCTTCACCACTTCGTGGTCGGCTGCCTGGTCCATGGTGGTGTCGGCCGGCAGGTTGTGGCGGTCCAGCCAGCCGGGCAGGGCCTCCTCGTCCAACGTGATGAGCGCGGAGATAAAAGGCCGGTTGTCGCCGATCACCACGCACTGGGAGACCAGCGCATCGGCGCGGATCTGGTCTTCAAGCAGGGCCGGGACGACGTTCTTGCCGCTGGCGGTGACGATGATTTCCTTCTTCCGGCCGGTGATGCGCAGGAAACCGTCAGCGTCCAGTTCGCCGATGTCTCCGGTGCGGAACCAGCCGTCTTCGAAGGCCTCGGAGGTGAGGTCGGGACGGTTGTAGTAGCCGCGCAGCACGCAGACGCCCTTGGCGAGGATCTCGCCGTCGTCGGCGATCTTGACCGCGTTTCCGGGCAGCGGAGCCCCGACCGAACCGATCTTGACCAGTTTGGGGGTGTTGACGGACACCGGGGCCGTGGTTTCGGTCAGGCCGTAGCCCTCCAGCACCAGAAGGCCGATGCCGTGGAAGAAATGCCCCAGCCGTTCGCCCAGCGGGCCGCCGCCGGAGACCGCGTGCTCGACCCGACCGCCCATCGCTTCGCGGATCTTGTGGTACACCAGCTTGTCGAAGAGCTTGTGCTTGAGCTTGAGCATCAGCGGCACCTTGCCGGCCTCGTCGGCCCGGGACCAGGCGACGGCCGTGTCCGCGGCGGCGTGGAAGATCTTGCCCTTGCCGGCATCCTCGGCCTTGAGCATGGAGTTGTTGTAGACCTTTTCGAACACCCGCGGGACAGCCAGGATGAACGTCGGGCGGTAGCTTTGCAGATCCGGCAGCAGGTTCTTGATGTCCGGCGTATGCGCCACGGTGGCACCCGCGGCGACGCACAGGACGGAGATAAACCGGGCGAAGACGTGGGCCAGCGGCAGGAACATGATGGTCTGCGCGCCCTCGTGGGCGACGTCCGGCAGCGCCGCCGCGGCGTTCTTGGACAGCTCCACGAAATTTCCGTGGGTGAGTTCGCAGCCCTTGGGCCGGCCGGTGGTGCCGGAGGTGTAGATGATCGTGGCCAGATCGTCCAGATTCGCCGCCGTGCGGCGTTCCTCCACCGTGGCGTCGGGCACCTCCCGGCCGGCGGCGCGGAGCGCGTCCAGCGACTCCTCGCCCAATTGCCACACGTGTTTCAGGTCCTCCAAGCCTTCGTTGAGGGCGGCCTGGCGGACCTTCGCCTCATGGGAGGCGCTTTCCGCGAAGACTGCCACAGCCCCGGAGTCGCCGAGGATCCAAGCGATCTGGCTGGGGGAGGAGGTCTCATAAATCGGCACCGACACGGCGCCGGCGAACCAGATGGCGAAGTCCACCAGGGACCATTCGTAGCGGGTGCGGGCCATGATGCCCACCCGGTCGCCCGGCTGAACACCGCTGGAGACCAGCCCCTTGGCCAGCCGGGTCACATCCGCGAGGAACTCAGTGGCACGGATGTCCTGCCACGTCCCGGACGGGTCCTTGCGGGAAAACAGGGCCGGATTCGATGCCTTCTGCGCCTGTTCAACCACCAGACCGGCGATATTGGCCTCCCGCGGAACGTCAACCAGGACGGGCACGCTGTATTCGCGCACGATAGCTCCTCACTTCCTCAGCTGTGGCCAGCTCTGTATAGCCTCCCTGACGGAGGGTGCTTTTAGCCTATAACCTAAATCACAACGGATACCGGCAGGTAACCTACGAAACGGTAACGGTCGGGCCCTCCCTGGCCCGGCAGGCCCGCCGCGAGCGGCTGCCTAAGATGGTGGGGTGGAGAACAGCGCCCTGGCGGTGGGCATAGACATCGGCGGCACCAAGGTGGCGGCCGGGGCCGTCGACCGGGCCGGGCGCGTCGTGGCGGAGCTGGTCCGTCCCACGCCGGGACACGATCCGCGGCACGTGGAACACCTTATCTCGGCGTTGGTGCGGGAGTTGGCTTCCGAGCACGACGTTGCCGCAGTGGGCGTCGGAGCGGCGGGGTGGATGGACCTTGCCGGGGGAACGGTTCTGTTCAGCCCGCACCTGGCGTGGCGGAATGAACCGCTGCGGGACAACCTGGAGCGGCTGCTGGCCCGGCCCGTCAAAGTGGTCAACGACGCCGACGCCGCCGCGTGGGGGGAGTTCCGCTTTGGCGCCGGGACGGGGGAGCGGCGCCTGGTCTGCATCACCTTGGGCACCGGCATCGGCGGGGCGATGGTGATGGATGGCCGGCTGGAGCGGGGCCGGTGGGGTGTTGCCGGGGAATTCGGGCACCAGGTCATTATGCCCGGCGGGCACCGCTGCGCGTGTGGAAACCGCGGCTGCTGGGAGCAATACGCCTCGGGCAACGCCCTGGGCAGGGAGGCCCGGGAGTTGGCCGCGGCGAACTCGCCCGTGGCGCAGCGTTGGCTGGAGGCCGTGGGCGGAACGGTGGCAGACATCACCGGCGCGGTGGTCACGGATCAGGCGAAACGCGCCGACCCCGCCAGCGTCCGGCTGCTGGAAGAGGCCGGCGAGTGGCTGGGGCTGGGGCTGGCCAATCTTGCCGCGGCGCTGGATCCCGGGCTGTTCGTGATCGGCGGCGGCCTGTGCGAAGCCGGGGACCTGCTGTTGGAGCCGGCCCGCCATGCGCTGCAGCGGAACCTGACCGGTCGCGGGTTCCGGCCGGTGGCTGAGGTTCGGGCGGCCGGCCTGGGACCGAAGGCGGGGATGATCGGCGCCGCGGACCTCGCCCGCGGGGCCTCCGTCTGATTCCACGGCCGGCGCTAGACGCGCGCCCCGTCGTCGTGCCCGTCGCGTTCCGTGGGCAGGCGGAAGAGCAGGTAGGCCGCAGAGGCCACGAAGAGGGCCACCAGCGCCAGCACCGCGGTGAAGGGGGCGCCCGGCCAGAACATGGCGGTCAGCAGCAGGCCCAGCGGGGCCCCCACGGCACCGATCCACGCCAGCACCAGCAGCGGCTCGCCGGCGCCCAGCGGGGCAGGTTCCGGCGGGACGTAGCCCTCGTCGTCGTCCGGTTCGGCGACGGTGTAATCGCGCGGCCCGGGCGGCGCTTCATCCGCCGGGACCTCCGGCAGGCGGTTCTCGAAGATCTCGCGCAGGCGCTGGGCATCGCCGCCGTTGCCGGCCGCGGGCCGCTCCGGGGGCATGCCGTCCGCGTTGCCGGAGTCTGTCTCTTCCAGCCGGGCGACCAGATCCTGCCAGGCGGCGTCGTCCCGGTCCTGGTCATGCCCGGGCATGGGTGGCTCCCGTCTGCCCCGGCGCTGTGGCTGCAGTGGCGTGAATGAATTCGGCGGACCGGCGGTAGATCAGCTCGGCGTCGTGGTCCATGGTGGCCACGTGATAGCTGTCCGCCAGCGGCACCACCTCCAGCCGGTCCGTGCCAATCCGCCGCCGGAGCACATCCATGGAAGATTCCGGGACTATGTGGTCCACCGCGGAGCGGAAGACGAGCGTGGGAGCAGTGACGCGTGGCAGGTCGGCCACGACAGTCTTGAAGAGCTGGCCCAGCTGGTGCGCGGCGGCCACCGGGGTGCGTTCATAGGCACCCTCATCCATGCCCGGCTTGTTGATGTCGTTGCCAATGGCCGGCACAGACCGCAGGACATACTTCAACAGGCCCGACAGCGGAGCGCGCCGGTCCGCGATGGTCAGACCCGGGTTGACCAGCAGCACGCCGGAGACCGGACGGTGCGCGGCCAGCCGCAACGCCAACGCTCCGCCCATGGACAGACCGGCCACGAAGACGTGGCTGCGCTCGCGGGCGAGCTCCGAAAAGGCCTGCTCGGCCGCCCCGTACCAGCTTTGCCAACGGGATGTGGCCAAGTCCTGCCACGTGGTGCCGTGACCGGGCAGCAGCGGCAACCGTACTCCGAAGCCGGCATCGGCCAGGCTTTCCGCCCACCCCCGCATACTGCGCGGGGAACCGGTGAAACCATGCAGCAGGACGACGCCGACGCGGGAATTCGGGCCGTGCCCGGGGCTGGAAAAGACGCCGTCGGCAACAGAAGTCATGGCACTATCGTGTCATTACGGGAGCCGTTCGGCCATCAATAGCCGACCGGTTCCTTTCTCCGGCACCCCCATCCCGCGCAGCCACGCAAAGCCAAAGCTGGAGTAGAGTCTCAAGCGGTATTGGTAAAGCGGCCGGCGGCGGCGGAACGGAAAGGCACACGTGTTCTACTGGTTCATGAAGACCATCGTCGTAGGACCGGTGGTCCGGCTACTCTTCCGGCCATGGGTCAAGGGGCTGGACAACATTCCCGACAGCGGCCCCGCGGTGCTGGCCAGCAACCACCTTTCCTTCTCCGATTCGATTTTCCTGCCCCTCGCGGTGCCCCGGCCCGTGGTGTTCCTGGCCAAGAGCGAGTACTTCACCGGCAAGGGCGCCAAGGGCAAGCTCACCGCGGCTTTCTTCAGGATGACCAACCAGCTTCCAATGGACCGATCCGGCGGAGCGGCCTCGGCCACGTCCTTGCTGGCGGGACGGGACGCGCTGCAGGATGGCGGCCTGCTGGGCATCTACCCGGAGGGCACCCGGTCACCGGACGGAAAGCTATACCGCGGCAAGACCGGCGTGGCCAAGTTGGTGCTGCACACCGGCGTGCCGGTGATCCCGGTGGCGATGATCGGCACGGACAAGGTTCAGCCCATCGGCCGGCGCATCCCCAACATCCGCCGGGTGGGCATCATCATCGGCAAGCCGTTGGACTTCTCCCGCTACAAGGGGCTGGAAGACGACCGGTTCATCCAGCGTTCGGTCACCGACGAGATCATGTACGAGATCATGCGGCTCTCCGGCCAGGAATACGTCGACTCGTACGCCAGCACGGTCAAGGCCAAGCTGACCGCCCGCAAACCGGCCAAGACCGAAAACCAGCGCCACGCCGCCGTCGGCCTGCCGCCGGAGCAACCGGAACCTCCGAAGGCCAAAGCGCCCGGCGCCATCACGGTCATCGGCGGAGCGGACCCCGCCGCGGGACGGGAGCCTGCCGCCGCCGCAGGGCCTGAGCCTGCCGCCACCGGGTTGGGGCAGGAACAGCCCGAGGCGGACGGGCAGGCTGCCGGCCACGCCGCAGCGGCCACGCCCTCCGGCGCCCTGCCCGACAGCCCGTCCGACAGCACCGCCGGGCACAGCGGCGGAGCGGGCGCGGCCGCGGCGGAAGGACCGGAGGCCGACGGCCTCCCGGATGCCGGGGGAACAGTCCCGCGATCCGGCCGGAAGGGCCGGCGCTGACGCCGTCGGAATGTGACGCCCGTGTGGCGGCCCATGACCCCTGCACGTGAAGCCAGCGAAGCCGCAGGTCTACGATTGAAGGGTGACCGATACAACCTTCATTTCTTCCGTTCCCGACCAGCTGCCGACGGCAGCGGACTATCCCGGTCTGGATGACTGGCGAGAGCTGCCGGTGGTGCAGCAGCCCACCTGGCACGATCCCTCGGTCTACGCGTCCTCCGTTGCCGAGCTGAACTCCCTGCCGCCGCTGGTCTTTGCCGGGGAAGTCGACGTCCTGCGGGAGCGTCTGGCCCTGGCCGCCGACGGCAAGGCGTTCCTGCTCCAGGGCGGGGACTGCGCCGAAACCTTCGGCGCGGCCACTGCCGACAAGATCAGTGCCCGCGTCAAGACCATCCTGCAGATGGCCGTGGTGCTCACCTACGGCGCCTCGCTGCCCGTGATCAAGATGGGCCGGATGGCCGGGCAGTTCGCGAAGCCCCGCTCGTCCAACGACGAAACCCGTGAAGGCGTGACCCTGCCGGCCTACCGCGGCGACATGGTCAATGGCTTCGAATTCACCCCCGAGTCCCGGGCCCACGATGCCAGCCGGATGGTGCAGGCGTACCACACGTCCGCTTCCACCCTGAACCTGATTCGGGCTTTCACCCAGGGCGGTTTCGCCGACCTGCGCCTGGTGCACCACTGGAACAAGGGCTTCACGGCCAACCCGGCGCATTCGCGCTACGAGTCACTGGCACGCGAAATCGACCGCGCCGTGAAGTTCATGGATGCCTGCGGCGCCGACTTCGACGCCCTCAAGCGGGTCGAGTTCTTCGCCAGCCACGAGGCGCTGGTGCTGGACTACGAGCGCGCGCTGACCCGCATCGATTCGCGGACGGGACTGCCCTACAACACCTCCGGGCATTTCCTCTGGATCGGTGAACGCACCCGCCAGCTGGACGGCGCCCACGTGGACTTCCTGTCCCGGGTGCGGAACCCCATCGGCGTCAAGCTGGGCCCGACCACGTCCGCCGACGACGCCCTGCGGCTGATCGACAAACTGGATCCCGAGCGCGAGCCGGGCAGGCTGACCTTCATCACGCGGATGGGTGCCGGCAACATCCGGCACAAGCTGCCGGAGCTCGTCAAGCGGGTCACGGAGAGCGGCGCCAAGGTGCTCTGGGTGACTGACCCCATGCACGGCAACACGGTCACCTCGCCCAACGGCTACAAAACCCGGAACTTCGACGACGTCATCGAGGAGGTGCGCGGTTTCTTCGACGTGCACCACGAACTGGGCACCTTCCCGGGCGGCCTGCACGTGGAAATGACCGGCGACGACGTGGCGGAGTGCCTGGGCGGCGCCGATCCCATCGATCAGAACGCCTTCCTGGACCGCTACGAGTCCGTCTGCGACCCGCGGCTGAACCACATGCAGTCCCTGGAGATGGCGTTCCTGGTGGCGGGAGCGCTCTCCCGCCAGCGGTAGCCCGCCGCACGCCCGCCGTCCCGCGCTCCTCAGGACCGGGACGAAATGGAAGGCCCGGAACCAAGTGAACAGGTTCCGGGCCTTCCGGCTTCACAAGACGCGGGCGGCGTGAGCGTCGTCGGTCCGCCGGCTCAGGCTCTTGCTCGCGCCCGGGACGGCATCACACCACGGTCAGCGTGATGACCGAGCCCTCCGGCAGCGACCCGCTGTCCGGGTCCTGCGTCCGCACGGTGCCGAAGAAGCCGCCGAGGAACTCCTTGACCTTCACCTCGAAGCCCAGTTCCTCCAGCGCGCGCTTGGCGTCGTCCACCTGCCGGCCCACGGTGTCCGGGACCTCGACCATCCGCGGGCCCTTGGAGAGCGTCAGCGTCACGGTGTCACCGCGGATGACCTGGCCTTCGGCCGGCGTCTGCGCCGCGACCGAGCCGGCCGGGACGTTGCGGTCGAACACGGCCTCCGGGGCCACCGCCACCTTCAGGCCGGCGCCTTCCAGGGCTGCGGCGGCGTCGGACTGCGGCTGGCCCACCACCTGCGGCACGCTGAACGGCTTCGGCCCCTTGGAGACCGTGAGCCCGACGGCGGTGCCCCGCCGCAGTTGTTCGCCCTCGCCGGGTTTGTGGCTGAGAACCGTACCCGCCGCTGCTTCTTCGTCGTACTTCTCCTTGACATCACCGGCGGCCAGCCCGGCCTCCTCCAGCGCGGCGGTGGCCTCTTCCACGCTCATGCCCGCCAACGCGGGCACGCCGAACAGCTCCGGCCCCTTCGAGACCACGAGGGCCACCTGCTCGAAGCGGCGGACTTCGACGGGCGCATCGGGTTCCGTGCCGACGGCTACCCCCGCGGCCAGCTTCTCGTCGAAGACTTCCTTGAGCGTGTACTCCAACCCCTGTTCCCGCAGCATGCCCTCGGCTTCGGCCACCGGCTTGCCGGCGACGTCCGGCACGGAAACAATGGCGCCGGGCCCCATGCCGAAGAACCACCCTGCGGCTGCGACCAAGGCGGCCAGGATGGCCAGCACCACAATCCAGATGATGCCCCGGCGCCGGGGATTTCCGCGGCGCAGGTTTTGTTCGGGACGCCGCGACCGGCGGGCCAGTTCCCGCTGGCGCTTCTTGGATTCGCGGGCGGAGAGCGTGCGCTGCTGGCCGGCCGGTGCCGCCGCGGCGGCCTCGCCGGCGCTGAAAACCTGCGTGTGGTTTGCGGAGCGGGAGATGACGGTGGTGCGGTGCGGATCGGACGGGATGACCTGGGTGGATGATGTTCCCGCCGGCTCGGCCCGGGGTGGCCGGGCATCCAGCTGGGCGTCGCTGAGGGATTTGTGCACGTGCCGCAGTTCACCCAGCAGCGCGGCGGCGTCCACCGGCCGCTGGTCCGGATCGGACCCGGTGCACCAGAGCACCAGTTCGTCGAGATCGGGAGCCAGCCCGGGAACCAGGGTCGACGGCGCAGGGACGGTGGAATTGACGTGCTGGAATGCCACCTGGATCGGCACGTCGCCGGTGAACGGCTGACGCCCGGTCAGCATCTCGAACAGCATGATGCCGACCGAGTAGACATCGCTGCGTTCATCGGACGCGGTTCCGGTGACCAATTCGGGCGGCAGGTACGCCACCGTCCCGATCAGGGACCCGGTATTGGTGCTGGTGGTCACGGCGCGCGCCAGGCCGAAGTCTCCGAGCTTGACCCGGCCGTCGTCGGACATCAGCACGTTCTCCGGCTTGATGTCACGGTGCACCAGACCGGCGGCGTGCGCGGCGGCCAGCCCCTCGATCACAGGATCAAGGACAGCCAGCGCATGCCGCGGCGTCAGCGGAGCGGACTCGTCGAGCAGGTCCCGCAGCGTGTGTCCGGGCACGTATTCCATCGCGAGGTAGGCGACGTTGCCGTCGATGCCCTGGTCGTAGACGCCCACCACATGGGGGTGTGAGAGCCGGGCCGCGGACTTGGCCTCGCGTTCAAACCGTTCCAGGAAGCCGGCGTCTTCCGCCAGGTAGGGATAGAGGACCTTGAGCGCCACATTGCGGTCCAGCCGGGTGTCGGACGCCAGGTAAACGGTGGACATTCCGCCGCGCGCCAGGCGCGAGGCAACCCGGTAGCGCCCGTCGATCAGGGCGCCGACCAGTGAATCAGTTGCCGGTTGCACTCTACGATCCTAAGTCCGATGAGCGAAAGGACCCGAATCCACACCGGGGTTCGGGTCCTTTTGCCACGGGGGCGGTGGCCGCTAGAACTTCTTCATGTGCGATTTAACCGCTGCCACGTAGGCCTTCGTGTCGTTGTACATGCCGTACGTCATCACGCCGTACTGGCCCTGGTAGTAGGACGCAATGGCGATGTCCAGGGACGGGCTGGTGCTCACCAGGGACCGGATGATCGCTACGCCGGCGGTTGCGTTGTCGTAGGGGTCCAGCAGGTTGAGCTTGCGGCCCACCAGGGTCGAGGCCCACTCGCCCGAGGACGGAATGACCTGCATGGCGCCGATCGCGTTGGCCGGCGACACGGCGTCCTGCTGGAAGCCGGATTCCTGGTAGGCGTGCGCCAGGGCGAGCCGCGGGTCCACCCCCATCTTGACGGCCGTCTCGGCGATGATGTCTTTCATCTGCGCCTGGGTGGGCTGCGGGGTGGAGAGCAGCAGGCGCTTGTTCTCGTTCGCCTTGCCCACCACGGCGGCCGGGTAGGTGTAGTGCAGGAAGGTACTGGGAACCAGCGGCTGGGCCGACGCGGTCCCCACAGTCGACGTCGTGGTTTGCGCACCGCCGGGGACGCTGATCTTCTGGCCCGGGTGGATGATCGACGTCGACTTCAGGCCGCTGGACTGCAGCAGGCTGGACAGGGTCACGTTCAGCTTGGCGGCAATGCCGGAAAGCGTATCGCCGGACTTGACCGTATAGCTGCCCGCGCCGGTGGCTGCGCCGTTGTTGGCCGGGGCCTTGGACGACGCCGACGCGCTGGTAACCGACGAACCGCTCACCTTAATTTTCTGGCCCGGGTAAATGACCGAGGTGACCTTGAGGTTGTTGGCGGAGAGGACGGCGCCCAGGCTCATGCCGTGGCGGGCGGCGATGCCGGAGAGGGTATCGCCCGGCCTGACCGTGTAGCTGCCGGTGCCGGAGGGCGCGACCGACGTGGTGGAAGGTTTCGCCTGCGCGGCCGGGGCGGAGGCGCTGGAGGCCTTGGCCGCGCCGTTGACCGAGATCTTCTGGCCCGGGTAGATGATCGAGCTGATCTTGAGGTTGTTGGCGGAGAGGAGGGCGCCCAAACCCATGCCGTGCTTGGCGGCAATCCCGGAGAGGGTATCGCCCGACTTGACCGTGTAGCTGCCGGTACCGGCGACGGTTTTGGTGGAAGGTTTCGCACGGGTAACGGTTGAGGCGGCCGAGACCTGGGCGGCGCCGCCGTTGACCGAGATCTTCTGGCCCGGGTAGATGATCGAGCTGATCTTGAGGTTGTTGGCCGAGAGCACGGCGCCCAGGCTCATGCCGTGCTTGGCGGCGATGCCGGAGAGGGTATCGCCGGACCTGACGGTGTAGCTGCCGGAACCCGACGAGGACTGCTTCGCGGCGTTGCCGGAGGACTTGGCGGCCGAGCCGCCCAGCTTGATCTTCTGCCCCGGGTGAATGATGGTGCTGGCACTGAGGCCGTTCAGCGACAGTACCTTCTGCGTGGAGAGGCCGTACCGGGCCGCGATGCCGCTGATCGTCTCGCCGGCCCTCACCGTATGGACGGCGGGAGTGTTCTGCGCCCGCAGGGAAGCGGGCAATCGGGCGGCAACCTGGGAAGCGGGAATGAAAGCGGTCGCCGGAACCGTAACGCCCGGAATCGCCGCCTTGGGCTGCAGCGCAGAGCGCGGCGGCAGCTCGGCTGCCTGGGCCGGCATGGCCAAGGCAGCGGAGGACAGCACGACGGCGGGAATCGCCGCGGTTGCTGCCGCGGACAGTAGTACCCGGCGGGGCTGGCTGCGGTCGTTGCGCGTGATCGGGCGCTGATCGGTCATTGGTGTCCCTCATCCTTGTTCTGCGGCCTGGCGAGCGTCCCCCAACGGGCCGCACAGTGGTACTGGTGTGCCGTTTGTTATCGATGTGAAAGCTGTTACTCAAGTGAATTTACACTATTGACGCATAACACAAAAGCCATCGGCGGAGAATGAAGAATGAAGGCGGCGTGTCGAAAAGGAAATGGCTCCCCGGGGGCCGCCATGGCACCCTTATACGGTGAGTGAACTTGAAGAACTGATTACCGACTGGCTGCCCCTTCCCGACGTCGCCGAACAACTGGACGTCTCCATTAAAAAGGTGCACGCCCTGCTCGAAGAACGCGCCTTGGTGGAGGCGCGCGTGGGGGAGCGCAGGATCCGCTCGGTGCCGGCGGCGTTCCTGGTCGGCGGGACCGTGCTCGAAAGCCTCAAGGGGACCCTGGCGGTGCTGTCCGACGCCGGCTACAGCGATGAGGAAGCCCTGGTCTGGCTCTTCACCGCCGATGACTCGCTGCCCGGCCGGCCCATCGACGCGCTGCGCGAGGGCCGCAAAACCGAGATCCGCCGCCGCGCCCAGGCGCTCGGCTGGTAGGGACCCGGTAGCCGGCGCAATTGCCCAACCCGCGGGGGTCGGGCCCCGGGCTGCCGGCTCAGGCGCTGCGGCGCACCGCTGCGTCGGCCAGCATGCCCAGGGCCTGCCGCACACCGTCGGCCACCGGCAGGGCCGCCAGGGCCGCCTCGACCGCGGCGGTCCGGTCGGCAATCATTTGCTCGGCGGCAGCCAGGGCGCCGCTTCCGGTGATCAGGTCCCGCAGTTCTTCCACCGCCGCGTCCGAGAGTTCCGGTGAACCGAGCCGCGTCTCCAGCAGGGCGCGTTCGGCCGGCGTGCAGTGGTTGAGCGTGTGCGCAATCAGGACCGTGCGTTTGCCTTCCCGCAGGTCGTCCCCGGCCGGCTTGCCGGTGGTGGCCGGATCGCCGAACACGCCCAGCACGTCGTCGCGGATTTGGAAGGCCTCGCCCAAGGGCAGCGAGAATGCCTCGTAGGCCTCCAGCAGGCCGGTAGAAGCGCCGGCCAGCGCACCGCCCACGCTCAGGGGATGCACGGTGGAGTACTTGGCCGACTTGTAGCGGAGGATCTGCAGCGCGCGGTCCACGGCGGCTTCGGCCGGGCGCCCCGGTCCGGCAGCTTCCTCCAGCAGGTCCAGATACTGCCCGGCCATGACCTCCGCGCGCATGCGGTTGAAAATTGCGCGGGCCGGCGTTCCTGACGCGGACTCCGCCCCGATGCCGGCAAAGACTTCTTCGCTGAGGGACAGGCAGAGGTCGCCGGCCAGCAGGGCGGCGGCCTGCCCGTAGCGCTCGGCGTCCAGCGCCCAGCCGTTGAGCCGGTGCTGCTGCTCGAACCGCCGGTGCACGCTCGGGCTGCCCCGCCGGGTGTCCGAGCGGTCGATGATGTCGTCGTGGATCAGTGCCGCGGCCTGGAAGAGCTCCAGCGCGACTCCCGCCTGAACGGCCTGGCTGGCGAGCACGGACCCCCCTGCCCCGCGCCAGCCCCAGTAGGCCAACAGCGCCCGGAGGCGCTTGCCGCCCGCGGTGAGGTCGGTGATGGCCTCCACCAGCGGTGCCGCGTCCGGAGCCGCATCCTGCAGCAGGTCCTTCTGTCCGGCCAGGAACTCCCGGAGCAACCCGGCCACGGCCTGCCGGAAGTCTTCCTGTTCCGCCGCGCTCGTTGTGGTCGCAGAGGGTTCCATGCCGTTACCTCCGGTCTGCCCGTGCGGGGAGGGATTCGTCAGGGCGGTACAGCATGCGGCGGAGCTCCTCGCGGTGGTACTGATGTCTGCAGCCAGTCTAGACAATCCGGCCGGGCGCCGGGCCGCCCGCCCGCAGCATCGGCGGCACCGCAGGCGGCAGCCAGCCTACGATAGTGCTGTGACCTCCCCGGACCAGCAAAACTGCACCATTCTCCACGTGGACATGGACGCCTTTTTCGTGGGTGTGGAGTTGCTGGAGCGGCCGGAGCTGGTCGGGCAGCCGGTCATCGTGGGATCCGCCTCGGGCCGGGCGGTGGTGCTCTCGGCGTCGTACGAGGCCCGCAAATACGGTGTCCGCTCGGCGATGCCGATGGCCCGGGCCCGCATGCTGTGCCCGCAGGCGCTCATCATTGAACCCAGCCACGGCAAGTACCAGCAGGCCTCGACCCGGATCATGGCGATCTTCCGGGAAATCACGCCGTACGTGGAACCGCTCAGCGTCGACGAAGCCTTCCTCGATGTGGCCGGTGCCCGCCGGCGGCTGGGCGAACCGCTGGAGATCGGCGCGCTGATCCGCCGTAGGATCTCGTCCGAGCTGGGACTGACCGCGACGGTGGGCATCGCCACGACCAAGTTCGTGGCCAAGATAGCCTCCACGCACGCCAAGCCGGACGGCCTGCTGCTCATACCCGAGGCCGAGACGGTCGACTTCCTGCATTCCCTGCCGGTGGGGGCCCTCTGGGGAGTCGGCGCCAAGACGCGGGAGGTCCTGGCCCGCCTTGGGATCCGTACCGTTGCCGACGTGGCGCACACGCCGCCCGCGGCGCTGCACCGCGTCCTGGGCGCCACCGGCGACCACGTCCATCGGCTGGCCTGGGGAATGGACGACAGGGCGGTCACCCCTGAACGGGTGGAGAAAAGCGTAGGTGCCGAAGAAACCTTCGAAAAGGACGTCGACGACGACGAGGTGCTCGAGCGCGAGCTCCTGCGGCTGGCCTACCGGACGGCCGCCAGGCTCCGCGCCGGGAACATGCGCGCCGGAACCATAGCGTTGAAACTCAGATATTCCGACTTCACCACCTTGAACCGGTCACGGAAGCTGCCGGCGCCCTCGAACAGCGCCCAGCAGTTGCAGGCCGCCGCTGCGGCGCTTTTGTCGGCCCTCGGCGAGCGGCCGCAGGCGGTCCGGCTCATCGGGTTGCGGGCGGAGCAGTTGGAGGACGCCGGCCGGGGCGGCCAGCAGTTGAGCTTCGACGGCCACGAAGACACGTGGCACAGCGCCGAACAGGCCCTGGACGAGGTGAACCGGAAGTTCGGCGGCGCGGGGATTGTGCCTGCCTCGCTGCTGAAGTCCGGGCCCCGCAAGCCGGCGGAGCAGGGCCCGGAATCCCGCCGCCGGCCGGGCCGGGGCCAAGGTGCGTGAAATCGGGACGGGTGGGATCACAGGTGGGTCATCGTGGCTTTTGATTGCAGGCTTTGCGCTCTATTCTTAGTAGCAGAGGTCAATTCGGTTCCGGTTGGTTTCAGGAACTCTTGTCCCGCGGAGTTCGTTGTACGCTATGCACCCTTGGGGGACTGGAACAAAGGAGGCTCAGATGCCACTCTCAGAGCATGAACAGCGGCTGCTGGAACAACTGGAGCAGCAGTTGCATGCTGATGACCCGAAGTTTGCCAGCCACATGGAATCGGCCAGCGGCCGATCGTTGTCGACGCGCCACATCGTCGTGGGCTCACTCGTCGCGATTGCCGGAATCCTGGTCCTGCTCACCGGCATCCTCAGCCAGATCATCGCCGTCGGAGTCCTGGGATTCGTCATCATGGGTGCCGGCGTCTACTGGGCCACCACGCGTCGCGCCGGGGCAGGGTCGCCGCGGGCGACCGGCACCAGGCAGACTTCCTCATCGAAGGGCGGCTTCATGGCCAGCCTCGAGGAGCGGTGGGACGAGCGGCATCACGGCGAAGACCGCTGACATAAGACCCGGCCGCCGGAGCAGCCGTTGAGGCTCCTCCACTTCGCCCCACCCGGCAGCTAGCGGCCGAAAGGCACGAAGGCAAGACCCGTCAAACGTCGGGTCTTTTCGTGTTTAAAGGCCCCGTGTGGGCCGGGTCCCGCCCGTTTCCCGGCGCAACGGCCGCATCGGCCGGCCTGGACGCGATCCAACAGGAAACTTCTACTGCCGGGTTCCCCAGGCCCTCCACTTTCCCTCCACTCTGCTCCACCCGCCTGCTTCCGCGCCCTCACGCGGAGGGCGCCGAACATTTCCAGCTACAAAAGGGGCCGGAAGTAGTTGACTGTGGCGTGATGTGGAGTAAAGTGGAGGACATAAGAGGGTAGTGGTGACGCAGGGGGCGACGGTCTCCTCCAATCGGCAGGGCGGTGGCGATGTTCCTCGGGACACACTCGCCGCGGCTCGACGAGAAGGGGCGCCTGATACTTCCCGCAAAGTTCCGCGAGGAGCTTGCCGATGGACTCGTCCTGACGAGAGGCCAGGAGCGTTGCATCTACGTCTTCAGCCAGAAGGAATTCGAGCGGGTTCACGAGGAGATGCGGAAGGCTCCGATATCTTCCCGCCACGCCCGTGACTACATTCGCGTCTTTCTGTCAGGAGCCTCTGACGAAGTTCCGGATAAGCAGGGCCGGGTCACCATCCCGCCGGCACTGCGGACCTATGCAGGGCTGGACCGGGAGCTGGCGGTCATCGGTGCGGGAACCCGCGCTGAGATCTGGGATGCCCGGGCCTGGGACGACTACCTCCAGGAGCAGGAAACCGCCTTCTCCGAAACAGACGAAGACGTATTGCCCGGAGTCTTTTGACCCCGGGACGACAAACAGCACACGCGGCACGGACGTTCTTGGATGAGATCTCCAGCCGCCCGGCAGGTCCAACCTGGCTCACCTTCCCCGGAGCCAGGCGGGACAGGCCAGGCGCGGATGGGGATCTGGTTCAAGGACTTTCGGACTTAAAGACTCCAGCGACCAACCGGTCCCGGGCACCAGCAGGAAAGAAGGCTTCAGGATGAACAGCGAGCGGCCGGCAGGGGAGCGCCACATTCCGGTGCTCCGCGACCGCTGCATCAACCTGCTCGCCCCGGCCGTCGAACGTGCGGTGGCCGAACGCGGCCGCGCCGTCGTCGTCGATGCGACGCTCGGCATGGGCGGGCATTCGGAGGCCTTGCTGCAGCGTTTTCCGCAGCTGCACCTGATCGGGATCGACCGGGACGAACAGGCGCTGGCGTTGGCCGGAGAGCGGCTGCGCCGCTTCGCGGAGCGCACCGATCTGGTTCACGCGGTGTACGACGAGATCGCCGACGCGGTTGACGACCTCGGCGTCGGCCAGATCGACGGCGCGCTGTTCGACCTGGGCGTCTCCTCGCTCCAGCTGGACGAGCGGGACCGCGGCTTCGCCTATTCCTACGACGCGCCCCTGGACATGCGGATGGACACCAGCCGGGGCATGACTGCCGCGGACATTGTCAACACGTATGCCGAGGCGGACCTGGTGCGCATCATCCGGCGCTGGGGCGAAGAGAAGTTCGCCGGACGCATCGCCTCCAGCATTGTGGCAGCCCGCGACGAGGCCCCGCTGACCACCACGGGCCAACTCGTGGACGCGATCCGCAAGGTCGTGCCGGCTGCTGCGGCGCGGACCGGCGGCCATCCGGCGAAACGCACCTTCCAGGCACTGCGGATCGAGGTCAACGAGGAGCTGGACGTGCTCGAGCGGGCCTTGCCGGCCGCCATCGACGTGCTGGCGCTGGGCGGCCGGATCGTCGTGATGTCCTACCACTCGCTGGAGGACAAGATCACCAAGGCCGTTTTCGGACAGCTCTCGAAGTCATCCGCACCCCGCGGGTTCCCCGTCGAGCTGGAAGAACACAAGCCGCAGCTGAAGACCCTGACCAAGGGCACCGAAGTGCCGACGGCGGCAGAGATTGCAGAAAACCCGCGGGCGGCTTCGGCCAAGCTGCGGGCGGTAGAACGGATCCGGAACAGGAGCGCAAAATGAGTGCCAGTGCCCACGCGGCCCGTCCCGACCAGCATCAGTACGTGCACGGCAGTGCCGTGCCGGCCCGAGGTCCCGCAGCGGCGCCCCGGCAGGCCCCCCGCCGCACCCCGCTCTCCGTCGTACCCAACAGCCCGACGCGCAAGCGCGTGCCGTTCGCCCTGTTCTGTTTCACGGTTCTGGTGCTCGCGCTCGGCAGCGTCCTGATGCTGAACATCTCGGTCTCCAGCGGGCAGTACAAACTGGTGGAGCTGCGCAACGAGCAGGTCTCCCTGGCCCAGGCGAACGAAAAACTGACACAGCAACTCGAAAACCACCAGGCTCCCCAGAATCTTGCCGCGAAGGCGGCAGAATTGGGGATGGTAACGTCTCCGTCGGTCGGCTCCATCAATCTGGAGAGCCAGAAGGTCACCGGGAAGCCGAAGGCGGCGGAACCAGGCGCAGCCCCGGAGCTGTTGGTGGCCCAGCCGGAAAATCCGGTCCAAAAGCCGGCCGCGAAGGATGAAGCCGGGAAGAAGGACGGCACCCCCGCGGCGGCGAAGGAACCGGCGAAACCTGCTGCCGCTGCTGAAGCCGGTGCAGAAGAAGGCGCGGCACCGAAACCCGCCGAAAAGCAGCTGAACGGCGGCAGCATCCCGGCGCCGAAGCAACAGACAGGCCAGTAATCGCCCGGCAACGCAAACGAGGTACCTGTGGCAGCACCAACAGCCGACCGGCAGCACCCCAACCGCACGGCGAGGGCTACCAGGAGGCTCCGGGCCGGGCTGGCGATGGTGCTGATCCTGCTGGTCATTCTCGGGGCCCGTCTGTTCCAGCTGCAGGGGCTGGACACCGCCGGCATGGCCCAGGCGGCGGTGGACAAGCGCCTGCGCACCGTCGACCTGCCCGCGCTCCGCGGCGAGATCCTGGACGCCAACAACAACGTGCTCGCCCGCAGCGTGCAGCGGTTCGACGTGGTGGTGGACCAGCGGCTGGTCCAGGACTACACCCGGTTCGATCCGATCAGCCAAAAATCCGAGGACGTCAAGATCGCCGACGCCATCGCCGAGCTGGCCGGCATCCTGGGCCAGGACGTGGAGACCGTCACCAAAGCGGTCACCGGCGACAAGCCCTTTAATTACGTGGCCAAGTCGGTCACCCCGGAAGTCCAGCAGAAGATCGAGGAGCTGGCCTTTCCCGGGCTCTCCGCCCGCGCGACCACCATCCGCAACTACCCGGCAGGGGCGGTGGCCGGCTCGGTGGTCGGATTCATGCGGTCGGACGGCGTGCCGCTCGAAGGCATCGAGGCCTCGCAGAACGACGTCCTCTCCGGGACGCCGGGCACGAAGACCTACGAAATCGGCGCCGACGGCATCCGCATACCGGTCGGCACCTACGAAGAAGTCCCGGCCGTGGATGGCCAAAGCGTGCGACTGACCCTCAATACCGACATACAGTGGTACGCCCAGGAAGTCATCGCCGAGACCGTGCGGGATTACGGCGCCGAATACGGTACCGTCGTCGTCCTCAATGCCAAGACCGGCGACCTGATCGCACTGGCGGACTCCACGACGGTGGACCCCAATGACCCGGGCGCCACTCCGGACAGCGAACGGCAGTCGATGGCTGTGACACGCGCCTTCGAGCCGGGGTCCACTACCAAGATGATCACCATGGCGGCCGCGATCGAAGAGGGCATCACGACCCCGGCATCGCGATACACCATCCCGCCCAAGTACACGGTCAACGGCCAGACCTTTCAGGACGCGACACCGCACGGCACCCTGACGCGCACCACGGCCGGCATCTTCGCGCAGTCGCTCAATACCGGCACCACCATGATCGGCCAGCAGTTGACGCGGCAGCAGCGCTACGACTACTTGCGGAAGTTCGGCATCGGCCAGCGCTTCGACATCGGCATCAACGGCGCCACCGCCGGCCTGCTGGCCGAGCCGGAAACGTGGGACGGGCGGCAGGAGTTCACCGTCCTCTTCGGCCAGGGCCTCGCTCAGACGGCCCTCCACACCGCCGTGGCCTTTGGGACCATCGCCAACAACGGCGTGCTGATGCAGCCGCGGCTGATCGACGCCTATATCGATCCGAACGGCACCGAGCACGAGGTGCCGGTCGAGAAGGGCAGCCGGGCGGTTTCCAAGAAGACCGCCAACCTGGTGCAGGACATGCTGGAAACCAACTCGAAGTACCACAGCGGCAAGCCCGGTAACATTAAGGAGTATCGGATCGGGGTCAAGACCGGTACAGCCGAAGCACCGGCCGCCAACGGGGGATTCAGCGGCTACACCATTTCGATGGCCGGCATCGCCCCGATGGAGGATCCGCAGTTCGTCGTCGTGGCGACCATCCAGCGGCCGCAGGGCGGGGTGCTGACGCTGTCGGCCGGACCGACGTTCAAGAAGGTCATGACGCAGGTCCTCAACGCCTACGACGTGCCGCCGTCCACCAGCAAACGGGTCGACCTGCCGCTGGAATGAGCAAACCTGGAGAATATGTGAGTTCCACTGCCGAGCAGCCCCACCGGTCCGCCTCGCCCTTGCGGCCCCAAACGGTCAGGCCGGTCCGGCTGGCGGCGCTGAGCAGCATGCTGCAGCACCGCGGGCTTCCCGTACCCGAGGGCGGCCCGGGGTCGGAGGACCTGACCTTTACCGGCGTCACCATAGATTCGCGTTCCGTCGAGCCGGGGGACCTGTATGTCGGCCTGCCCGGAGCCCGCCGGCACGGCGCCGACTTCGCCGCCCAGGCCGAAGCGGCCGGAGCGGCGGCCATCCTGACCGACGACGACGGCGCCCGGCGGGCAGCCGGCCTGGCTCCGGGCCTGCCCGTGCTGCGGTCGCGGGACCTGCGCGCACTCGTGGGGCCGCTGGCGGCCGCCGTCTACCGCAGCCAGCCGGCGGGCGGACAGGCGCCGGCGCTGTTTGGCGTCACCGGAACCAACGGCAAGACCACCACCACCTACTTCATCAAGTTCCTGCTGGAGGCGCTGGGCCTCAGCACCGGACTGATCGGAACCATCGAGATCACGGCCGGTTCCGAACCGATTCCCAGCGCCCTGACCACGCCGGAATCGCCCGAGGTGCACGGGCTGCTGGCCCTGATGCGCGAACGCGGGCTGGACGCGGCGGCCATGGAGGTCTCCTCGCATGCCATTTCCTTCCGGCGGGTCGATGCCGTCCGGTTCGACGTGGCCGGCTTCACCAATCTCACCCAGGATCACCTGGACCTGCACGGGAGCATGGACGAGTACTTCGAGACCAAGGCCCGCCTGTTCAGCCCGGAGCGGTCCGGCCACGCGGTCGTCTGCGTCGACGACGACTGGGGCCGCCGGCTCGCCGGCCAGGCCCGGGCCGCCGGAGTCCCGGTGGCCACCCTGGCCACCCAGGGCGGCAGCGCCGACTGGTCCGTCCGCAACCCGGTTCGGGAGGGCCTGGGGCACCGGTTTGAACTGCACGGGCCCGACGGCGTGGTGCTGCGGTTGCACACCGGGTTGCCCGGCTCGTTCAACATCTCCAACGCCGCGCTGGCCGTGGTGATGGTGGCGGCCTCCGGCACCCCTCCGGTGCGGCTCCAGCAGGCGCTCGACACGGCGGATCCGCTGACCGTGGAGGTTCCCGGCCGGATGCAGGTGCTCAGCGGCAACCCGGCAGCGATCGTTGACTTCGCTCACAATCCCGACGCGCTCGAGCGGACCCTGGCCTCGGTGCGCCGCCCCGAACCCGGGGCACGCGTGATCGTGGTGTTCGGAGCCACCGGGGAACGCGATCAAACCAAGCGCCCGCTGATGGGGGCGATCGCCGCCCGGCTCGCCGACGTCGTTATCGTCACCGACGACGACCCGCACGGCGAGGACGCCGCCCGCATCCGCGCGGATGTGCTGTCCGGCGCACGCGCCGCGGCCGAACGGGAGCAACTGCCGGCCGACATTATCGAAGTCTTTCCCCGTGCGGAGGCCATCGAGCGGGCTGTGGCCCTGGCGGCGCCCCGTGACACGGTCCTCGTCGCCGGCCGCGGCCATGAGGTCTGGCAGGAGGTCAACGGCCAGAACCTGGCCCTCGACGACCGGGAGGAACTGCGCGCGGCCCTGCACCGGCACGGATTCGAAGTGCTCTCCCCGAACGCGGTAGAGTCCTAGATCGTCATGATTGAACTAACTGCAGCCGATATAGCGGCGATTACCGGCGGACGGATCGTTGGGGAACCCGTCGGTGCCACGGGGGACACCGGCGGCATCACCGTGAGTTCCGCCACCACAGACTCCCGCGAAATTGAGCCCGGCGGCCTGTTCGTGGCCAAGCCGGGCGAGACCGCAGACGGGCATTTCTACGTCGCCGCGGCCTTCGAAGCCGGTGCCGTGCTGGCGCTGACCGAACGCGAGGTCTCCGACCCGGCCGGCCGCCTCCTGCCGCAGATCGTGGTGGCGGACGCCGTGCTGGCCATGGGCGCCGTCGCCGCGGCCATCGTGGCACGGCTGCGCGCCGCCGCGGGACTCGAGGTCGTGGGCATCACCGGCAGCGCCGGCAAGACCACCACCAAGGACCTGCTCGCGGGGATCCTGCGCCGAACCGCGCCCACCGTGGCCCCGATCGGCTCCTACAACGGCGAGGTCGGCGTCCCGCTGACGGTGTTCGCCGCGGACTTCGACACCCGCTATCTGGTCGTGGAAATGGGCGCCACCGGCATTGGCCACATCCGGTACCTGACGGACATGGTCAACCCCGGCGTCGGCGTGGTGCTGGGAGTCGGGACCGCCCACGCAGGGGAATTCGGCGGCGTGGACAACATCGCGATCGCGAAGGGCGAGCTGGCCGAGGCCGTGCCGGCCGGCGGTACCGTCGTGCTCAATGCCGACGATCCCCGCGTCCGGGCCATGTCGGCGCGCACCCGGGCCCGCATTCTGTACTTCAGCTCCGACGACGACTTCACCCTGCCCGACGGGAGTACCGCGCCGTTGCTGCGGGCCCGCGGCGCCCGCGTCAACGACGACGGGCACCCCGAATTCACGCTCCGCTTCCCGGACGGCTCCGAGCACCCGGTAACCTCCGGGCTGATCGGCATCCACCACGTGACCAACCTGCTGGCCGCCGCCGGCGCCGCCTGGGCGCTGGGCGTGCCGGCGGAAACCATCGCCGCCGGCCTGAACGGGGCCGGCCCCGCCAGCCGCTGGCGGATGGAACGCACCGAGCGCGCCGACGGCGTCACGGTGATCAACGACGCCTACAACGCCAACCCCGAATCCATGCGGGCAGCGCTGCGCACGCTGGCCGAACTCGGCCGCGGCCGCCGCACCTGGGCGGTGCTGGGCGAAATGCTGGAACTGGGCGAAGACTCCGTGCAGGCCCACGACGCGATCGGGCGGATTGTGGTCCGGCTGAACATCTCCCACCTGATCGTCGTGGGAGAGGGAGCCAAGGCCATGCACAACGCCGCCGTGCTGGAAGGCTCCTGGGGCGACGAATCGCTCTGGGTCGCCACGCCCGAGGAGGCCCGCCGGGTGCTCGAGGAGAAACTGGAACCGGGCGACCTGGTGCTGTTCAAGTCCTCCAACTCGTCCGGGCTGCGGTTCCTGGGCGACCGGATAGCATTAGGAAATCCGTCGACGGACGGCCCCGCGGCGGCTGCAGCGCGCAGACCCGAAACCCAACAGGAAGGCCAGGCGCAGTGATAGCCCTGCTGATCGGCTCTGCCCTGGCGCTGGTCCTGTCCCTGCTCGGCACGCCCTTGTTCATCAAGCTCTTGGTGCGGAGAGGCTACGGCCAGTTCATCCGCGACGACGGCCCGACGGCGCACCACACCAAGCGCGGAACGCCCACCATGGGCGGCGTGGTCATCGTGGCCGCGGTGATGCTCTCCTACTTTGCCACGCACCTGATGATGTGGATGATGAACGGGGAAGCGCATTCCGGGCCCACCGTCTCCGCCGGCGTCCTCATGCTGCTGATGGCCGGCATGGGGCTGGTCGGTTTCCTGGACGACTTCATCAAGATCTCCAAGCAGCGCAGCCTCGGGCTGCGGGCCTGGGCCAAGATCGTGCTGCAGGGCATCGTCGGCATCCTCTTCGCCGTCCTGGCCCTGAACTTCCCGGACAATATGGGCCGCACCCCGGCGTCGATGAACATCTCCTTCGCCCGTGACATCCCGTGGCTGGACCTCGCCTTCGGCGGCACCGTACTCGGCACTATCCTGTTCATCATCTGGTCGAACGTCATTGTCACCGCAGCCACCAACGGCGTGAACCTGACCGACGGGCTGGACGGGCTCGCGGCGGGCGCATCGGTGATGGTCTGCGGCGCCTACATGCTGATGGGAATTTGGCAGTTCAACCAGAGCTGCGGCTCGGTCAAGGTCCCCGGGGAGGTCTGCTACGAGGTACGCGACCCGCTGGACCTGGCGCTGCTGGCAGGAACCATGGCCGGCGCGCTGATCGGGTTCCTGTGGTGGAACACCGCGCCCGCCAAGATCTTCATGGGCGATACCGGATCGCTGGCGATCGGCGGCGCCATCGCCGGATTCGCCATCCTGTCCCGCAGCCAGCTGCTGCTGGTGGTCATGGCGGGCCTGTTCGTGATCATCTCGCTGTCCGTGATCATCCAAGTGGTCTACTTCAAGCTCAGCGGCGGCAAACGCGTCTTCAAGATGGCCCCGCTGCAGCACCACTTCGAGCTCAAGGGGTGGGCCGAAGTCACCGTCGTCGTGCGCTTCTGGATCATCGCCGGGCTGTGCGTGGCGGCCGCGCTGGGCATCTTCTACGCCGAATGGGTGCTGGGCTCATGAGCCGGCTGGACGCACTCACCTCCTGGGACGCGGATTGGTCCGGGCTGCGCGTGGTGGTCGCCGGGATCGGGCTGTCGGGATTCTCCGCGGCCGACACGCTGATCGAACTGGGCGCCGCCGTCGTCGTCGTGGACGGCAGCGACACGGCGGAAAACCGGGCCAAGGCCGATACGTTGAAGATCGTCGGGGCCCGGCAGGTCCTGCTGGGTGAAGAGCACACCGGCGCACTGCCCGACGTCGGCGGGGAGCCGGCCGAACTGGTGGTCACCTCGCCGGGCTGGCAGCCGCGGACACCGCTGCTGGCCGCCGCGGCGGACGCGGGGATTCCCATCTGGGGCGACGTTGAACTGGCGTGGCGGGTGCGCGAACGCGCAGGCCGGCGCACCGCCGAATGGCTGGCCATCACCGGTACGAACGGCAAGACCACGACGGTGGGGATGGCCGAATCCATGCTGCAGGCGGCCGGGCTGCGCGCCATCGCCGCCGGCAACGTCGGCACGCCCATCCTGGACGCGGTGCGTGATCCCATCGGCTACGACGTCATCGCCGTCGAGCTGTCGAGCTTCCAGCTGCACTGGACCCACACCATGTCCCCGCTGGCCTCCGTGGTGCTCAACGTGGCCGAAGACCACGTGGACTGGCACGGGACCTATGAGGCATACCTGGCCGACAAGGCCAGGATTTACGAGCGGACCAGGATCGCGTGCGTCTACAACGCCGAGCAGCGCGAGACCGAGGAGATGGTCGAGGAGGCCGACGTCGTCGAGGGCTGCCGGGCAATCGGCTTCACGACCGGAATGCCGGCGGTCAGCATGGTCGGCGTCGTGGAGAACCTGCTCGTGGACCGGGCCTACATCGAAGAACGCCGGGACTCCGCAACCGAACTGGCCGGCCTCGGCGACCTGGGTGACCCGGCGCCCCGGCACCAGGTGGCCAACGCCCTGGCCGCCGCCGCACTGGTCCGGGCGTACGGCGTGGAACCGGCCGCGGTCCGCGAAGGACTGCGGCGGTTCGATCCCGGGGCACACCGGATCCAAAAGGTGCTGGAGCACGCCGGCGTGCTCTGGGTCAATGACTCCAAGGCGACGAACCCGCACGCGGCTTCGGCGTCGCTGGCGTCGTTCTCCTCGGTCGTGTGGATCGCCGGGGGACTGTCCAAGGGCGTCAGCTACGACGAGCTGATCGCCGACCACGCGCGCAGGCTGAAAGCGGTGGTGCTGATCGGCAGGGACAACACCGCCCTCCTGGCCTCGCTGCAGCGACACGCACCGGATGTCCCGGTCGTCCACGCGCACCCGGGAGACACTGGAAACAGCGCCCCGGAGGCGGAGGACACTGACGGCGAAACCGTGATGGCGGCGGCCGTGGAAGCGGCAGCGGGCATCGCCGCCGGCGGGGACACCGTGCTGATGGCGCCGGCAGCCGCCTCGATGGACCGGTTCACGTCCTACGCCCACCGGGGCAATGCGTACATGGAAGCAGTCCGCCGGTACGGAGAGGGACAGGCACCGTCGACTAAGGAGCAGTAATGGCCACCACCCGCAGCGGAAGCCGGACACCGGCCCCCGCCGCTGCCCGCGGACACGCCGCTCCCGGCACGAAGCCCGCCCCCGAAGGCCGGTTGCGCGAGCTCCGGCAGCGAGGCACCGACCTGCTGGACCGCATCCAGGGCACCGGCACGCGGTCCAGCGGGGCCAGCTACTACCTGATCCTGGGCTCCGCGCTGGCCCTGACGGCCATCGGCCTGCTGATGGTGCTGTCGTCGTCAGCGGTGGAATCGATCGCCGATGAAACCTCGCCGTTCAGCCTGTTCATCCGGCAGGCCGTGTTCGCCGGCCTGGGGGTCACCGCGATGCTGGTCCTCTCGCGGTGGAAGGTCTCCACCTACCGGAAGCTCGCCTGGCCCGGCCTCGCGGTGTCGGTGCTCCTGCTGCTGCTGGTGTTTACCCCGCTGGGCGAATCCGTCGGCGGCAACCGCAACTGGATCCATTTCCCCGGCAACGTTTCCCTGCAGCCGTCGGAAGTGGCCAAGCTGGGCATGTCCCTGTGGATGGCAACGGTGCTGGCGGCCAAGGAGCGGCTGCTGGGCCAATGGAAGCACCTGCTGATCCCGGTGGTCGTGCCCGGTGCCCTCCTCGTGGTCGGCCCGGTGCTGCTCGGCAACGACCTGGGCACCGCGATGATCCTGATGCTCATCATCGCCGGCGGACTGTTTTTCGCCGGCGCACCGCTGAAGCTGTTCGGCGTGGCCGGACTGGGGGCCGGCGCGCTGGTGCTGCTGCTCGTGGTGGTCAGCCCCAACCGCATGGGCCGCATCCTCATGTGGACGGACCAGAGCTGTGAAGCGACGACCGGGCTGAACATGCAGTCATGCAACGGGCTCTTCGCACTCGCCTCCGGCGGCTGGTGGGGCGTGGGACTGGGACAGAGCCGGCAAAAATACAACTGGATTCCGGAAGCCCACAACGACTACATTTTCGCCATCATCGGCGAAGAGCTGGGCCTGCTCGGCACCACCGTCATCCTGGCGCTGTTCGGCGTCCTGGCCATTGCCCTGGTGCGCACCGTGATGCGCCAGGATTCCCTCTTCGTGCGCATCCTCGCCGGTTCCATCATGGTGTGGATCATCGGCCAGGCGTTCGTGAACATCGCGGTGGTCACCGGCCTGCTTCCGGTGATCGGAGTGCCCCTGCCGTTCATCTCCTACGGCGGCTCCGCGCTGACGGTCACCCTGGCCGCCGTCGGTGTACTCTTGTCCTTTGCCCGGACCGATGTGCCCGGCCGGAAGAAGTCCGGGGGACTCCTGAGCCGGTGGCGGCAGCAAGCGCCGGCCGGGAACCGCTGACCCCAACCCAGACCACCAGCAGCCGAGCAGAAGGTACTTCCGCAACACCATGAACACTTCCGATCCCTCTGTGGTCCTGGCCGGCGGCGGCACGGCGGGGCATGTCAGCCCGCTGCTGGCCATCGCCGGCGCCGTCCTCCGGGCCGCCCCCGCGGCCCGCATCCTCGCCGTCGGCACCGCCGTCGGCATGGAGACCCGGCTGGTCCCCGCGGCGGGCCACCGGCTCGCCACGATCGGGCGGGTTCCGCTGCCGCGCCGCCCCTCCCTCGACCTGCTGAAGCTGCCGTTCAAGTTCGCCGCGGCCGTGCGCCAGGCCGCGGGCATCATCGACGGCGCGAAGGCCGACGTCGTGGTGGGCGTCGGCGGGTACGTGTGCACCCCGGTCTACATCGCAGCCAGGCTGCGCCGGGTCCCGATCGTGATCCATGAGGCCAACGCCCGGCCGGGGCTGGCGAACCGGGTCGGGGCACGGCTGACCAGCCGGGTCGCGGTCGCGTTCAAAGACACGAAACTGCCCGGCGCCCGCTGGGTCGGCATGCCGATGCGGCCCGAAATCGCCACCCTGGACCGGGAAGCCTCCCGCGAGGCCGCGCGCCGGCGGCTGGGACTGGCGGCGGACCGGCCGACCCTCATCGTCACCGGCGGCTCCTCGGGCGCGCTGAGCATCAACCGCACCATCGGCGCTTCCCTGCAGGAGCTCGCCGCGGCAGGCATCCAGGTGCTGCACATCACCGGGCGGAACAAGGCGCTGCGGGACGCCGACGGGCAACTGCTCGCCGCTCCCGGCTACCACCAGGTGGAATTTGTGGACGGCATGCAGGATGTCTACGCGGCGGCCGACCTGCTGCTGGCCCGCGCCGGCGCGGCCACGGTGTGCGAGATAGCCGCCGTGGGCCTGCCGTCCGTGCTGGTGCCGCTGCCGCACGGCAACGGCGAACAGGCCCTGAACGCGGCCTCCCTCGTGGCCGCCGGCGGGGCCGTGCTGGTCCGCGACGGCGGGTTCACACCCCGCTGGGTCACGGACGAACTAATCCCGTTGCTGCGAAACGCGGAGCGGCTGCAGCAGATGTCCGCCGCGGCACACACCCTGGGAATCCGCGACGCAGACACCCGAATGGCAGAATTGGTGCTCGAGGCAGCAGGGAGGAACACAGATGAAAGCCGTTGATTTCCACACCACCGCCCGGCTGCCGTTCGGCGACCTCGGCGCCGTGCACTTCATCGGATTGGGCGGCGCCGGAATGTCCGCCATCGCCCGGATCCTGCTGGCCCGCGGCGTGCCGGTCTCCGGTTCGGACGCGCGCGACTCGGCGGTCCTGCGCCAGCTGGAGGCCCTCGGTGCGACCGTCTTCGTGGGCCACGAGGCCGGCCATGTCGCCGGCGCGGACACGGTGGTTGTCTCCACCGCCATCCGGCCGGAGAACCCCGAACTGCAGGCCGCTGCCGCCGCCGGCCTGAACATCGTGCACCGCTCGGTGGCGCTTGCCGCCGCGATGGAGGGGAAGCGGCTGATCGCCGTCGGCGGCACCCACGGCAAGACGACCACCACGGCCATGGCGACCGTGATGCTGCAGGCGGCCGGCTGCGAACCCTCGTTCGCCATAGGCGGCGACGTGGCGGCGCTCGGCGTCAACGCCGCCCACGGCCAGGGCGAACTGTTCGTCGCCGAAGCCGACGAATCCGACGGATCGTTCCTCAACTACCGTCCGCAGGTCATCGTGGTGACCAACGTGGAGGCCGACCACCTGGACCACTACGGGTCGGCCGAGGCCGTGTACGCCTCCTTCGACCGGTTCACGGCACTGCTTCCGGCCGACGGCACCCTGGTGGCCTGCCTCGACGACGACGGCGCCCGCGCCTTGGCGGAGCGCACGGCGGCGTCCAGCACCGCAGGCCGCGTGCTGGGCTACGGCTACGCGGCCGACGCCCAGGTGCGTGTCGAAGACACCGTCTTCGCCGGCTCGGGGAGCACCAGCAGGATCGAATACCCCGGCGGCAGCTGCACGCTGCGGCTGCAGGTGCCGGGCGAGCACAACATCCGCAACGCCGCCGCCGCCCTCGCCGTGGCCATCACCCAGGGCATCGATCCGGCCACCGCGGCCGAGGGACTGGCCGGGTTCACCGGAGCAGCCAGACGGTTCGAGGCCAAGGGCACGGCGGCAGGGGTACGGGTGTTCGACGACTACGCACACCACCCCACCGAGGTCCACGCGGCACTCACGGCCGCCCGCGAGGTGGCCGGCGGGCATGCGGTGCATGTCCTGTTCCAGCCGCACCTGTTTTCCCGCACCCGGGAATTCGCCGCCGAGTTCGCCCGGGCCCTGCAACTGGCCGATTCGGCGGCCGTTCTCGACATCTACGCCTCCCGTGAAGATCCGATCCCGGGCGTCACCAGCGAACTGATCACCAGCCGGCTCGCGCCCGGCAGCTATGCACCGGATCCGGGGCGGGCGGTGAGGGACATTGTTGCCCGCTCCCGGCCCGGGGACATCGTGCTGACCGTCGGCGCCGGTGACGTGACCCAATACGGGCCGGTGCTGGTCGAGGCCCTGGGGCAGGCCGCAGCGGCGGCGCGATGAGTCCGCGCAAGCCCCGCACTCCCGCCGCGCGTCCCGCCGCCGCCCGGCAGCCAGACGCCCCGCCGCCGGAAGCCGCCGGGCAGCAGCCAAACCCCGGAGCCGCGACGGAGGCGCCCCGGGACACCGGCGTGCGGATCAACACCGGCAGGGTGTCGGCCATGCCCGCCGCGGAGTCCACCGCGGCTGCCGGGCCCGCCGCGGCAGAAGGGCCCGCCGCCGCTGCCCGGCCCGCCCCCGCTGCCCGGCCCGCCCCCGCTGCCAGGCCCGCCCCGCGCGCCCCTAAGCGCGGATCGGGCAAGCCTTCCGGTCGGGGCGGTGCCCCCGCCGGGAGGACGGCCGGGACGGCCGCGCCCTCCCGCACCCCCAAAGCCGGGGGAGCGGCACGGCCCACGCGTGCGCCCAGGCCCGGCGCCGGCACCCCGTCCGTCCCGGCAGCATCCGGCGCGCCCGGCAAGGCGGCAGGCAAGGCCGCGCGCGCGTCCGGCGCCAAGCGGGCCGGGGCGGCAGCGCTGTTGTCGCGGTGGCGGGCCCACAAGGGACCGGACCGCGCGGACGGGGCGGACACCTCCGAATCCACCGTTGTCAGTTTCCCCGAACCGGCGGCGCGCAAGACGCGGCGCCGGCTGTTGATTGCTTCCGGCATTGTGGCCGTGCTCTTCGCCGTCTTGATGTCGGTCATCTTCCTGTCGCCGGCGCTGGCCGTGAAGACAATCACCGTCGAGGGCGACGAACTCACCGAAAAAGCAACGCTCACCGAGGCGCTGCGACCGCTCATGGGAACACCGCTGGCCCGCATCGGAGAACGCGACGTCCATGCCCGGGTGGACCACCTGCCGGCGGTGGAGTCGGTGGAAGTGATCGCCAGGCCGCCGTCGGAACTGCACGTTCGGATCATCGAGCACACGCCCGTGGCTGTGCTGAAGGACGGCAAGAAATTCGTGCTGATCGACGAGTCGGGGACGGAGCTTGCGTCGGTCGCCAAGCGCAGCGAGGCAAAACTGCCCTTGATCGACGGAGCGAAGGCCGCCGAAAACCCGGATGTCTTCGCGTCCATCACCGGGGTGCTCGCCGCGCTGCCGCCGGACGTCCTGAGGCAGCTCAAGCACGCCTCAGCGCAGTCGGTGGACTCGGTGGAACTCCAGTTGGCCGGCGGCCAAAAAGTGCTGTGGGGCAACGCGCAGGAGCAGGAACTCAAGGCCACCGTCCTGCAGGCGATGCTGCGGGCAAAAGACGTGAAAGACAAGGCGAGCGTCATCGATGTGAGCACGCCCACACGCCCGGTGACCCGTTGAGCAGGAGACGGGAAATGCGCAACATCCGGGGAACGCGCGACACGCGGAGCAAGGTCGTTGTGTGGGCCGGGGCTTGCGTCTAGCGTCTCGAATAGAAACTACTTGACATAACTCTAACCTTCAAGCTGAAGGTTAAGGTTAGGTGAAACTACCGGACAGGGTACCCGCCCGCTCCGGCAGAACTGATCAGTGCACAGACTCGAGCAAGGGACACAGGACGTGGCAGCACCGCAGAATTACTTGGCCGTCATCAAGGTCGTCGGCATCGGCGGCGGTGGCGTGAATGCCGTCAACCGGATGATCGAGGTGGGACTCCGTGGCGTGGAGTTCATCGCCATCAACACCGACGCTCAGGCACTGCTGATGAGTGACGCCGACGTCAAGCTCGACGTCGGGCGCGAACTCACCCGGGGCCTTGGCGCCGGCGCCGACCCGGAGGTGGGCCGGAAGGCCGCCGAGGACCATGCCGAAGAGATCGAGGAAGTGCTGCGCGGGGCGGACATGGTCTTCGTGACCGCCG
Organism: Arthrobacter sp. B0316-1-20; assembly: GCF_059091865.1. NCBI lineage: Bacteria > Bacillati > Actinomycetota > Actinomycetes > Micrococcales > Micrococcaceae > Arthrobacter > Arthrobacter sp. B0316-1-20. The sequence goes on from NZ_JBNHHC010000016.1 coordinate 61,149, forward strand.
GCGAAGGCGGCGGCACCGGCACCGGCGGCGCACCCGTGGTGGCCCGGATCGCGCGCTCGCTCGGCGCCCTGACCATCGGCGTTGTCACCCGCCCGTTCACGTTCGAGGGCCGCCGCCGGTCGAACCAGGCCGAAAGCGGCATCGAGACGCTGCGCGACGAAGTCGACACCCTCATCGTGATCCCCAACGACCGCCTGCTGTCCATCAGCGACCGCAACGTCTCCATGCTCGATGCCTTCCGGTCCGCCGACCAGGTGCTGCTCTCCGGCGTGCAGGGCATCACCGACCTGATCACCACCCCGGGCCTGATCAACCTTGACTTCGCCGACGTGAAGTCCGTCATGCAGGGGGCCGGCTCGGCGCTGATGGGCATCGGCTCCGCCCGCGGCGAGGACCGGGCCGTCAAGGCCGCCGAGCTGGCCATCGCGTCTCCGTTGCTGGAAGCGTCGATCGACGGTGCGCACGGCGTGCTGCTGTCGATCCAGGGCGGATCGGACCTGGGCCTGTTCGAGATCAACGAGGCCGCCCGGCTGGTGCAGGAAGTCGCACACCCCGAGGCAAACATCATCTTCGGCGCCGTCATCGACGATGCACTCGGCGACGAAGCCCGGGTGACCGTCATCGCCGCCGGCTTTGACCAGGTGGACGTCACCTCCGCTCCGACCCAGAAGCCGGCCGCCGCCCCCGCCGGTACGCCCGCCGTTCCGGCCGCCCAGCCGTCCGTGCCGGTCTCGGAGCCCATGGAGCACAGCTTCAGCGGTGCCATGCCGCAGCACCATGTTCCCGCCGACGCGGGCTTCGACATGGACCTGCCGGCGATCGTCGAGCCGGACCTGAGCGCAGGCCGCGTTGACGACCTGGACGTTCCGGACTTCCTGAAGTAAACCCTCAGGCAGGTCCGGCAGTGTTTTGGTGGAAGCAGCGGGTCCACACCGGCGTGTGGGCCGCTTTTACCGACCGCTCGGCCGGGAACCTTGGCCTGCATGTCGGGGACGACCCCGACACGGTGCTCCGGCGGCGCGCGGCGCTGGAAGACGCCATGGCCGTACCGGCCGGTTCGCTGCGGTTCATGAACCAGGTGCATTCGGCCGTCGCCGCGGTCATCCCCGCCGGCTGCGTGGAGGCCGACGCCACTGAAAGAGCCGCGCCGGCCGACGCGCTGGTCAGTGCCGACGGCGCGGCGCCGCTGGCGGTGATGGTCGCGGACTGCCTGCCGGTCGTGCTGGTGGGAACACGGGCCGACGGCGGGCCCGCCACCGCCGTGGCCCATGCCGGCCGCCGCGGACTGCTCGACGGGGTGCTGGCCAACACCGTCGCCCGGCTCCGCGAGGCCGGTTCGGGCGAACTGCGGGCCTGGATCGGTCCCTCAATCTGCGGGGCCTGCTATGAGGTTCCCGAGCAGATGCAGGCCGAGGCGGTTGCCCGGATTCCCCAACTGGCGGCGAGGACAGCCTGGGGGACGCCGGCTTTGGACCTTGCCGCCGGAGCCAGGGCAGAGCTGGCCGGGCTCGGTGTGGACGTGCATCAGGTGGCCGGCTGCACCCGGGAGGACGAGAGGCTCTACTCCTACCGGCGCGATCAACAAACCGGCCGGTTCGCCGGCCTTGTCTGGAAGGACGCATGAGTACCGACGCCCGCAAGTCCGAACTCGCAGCGAACCTGGAACGTGTCCGGGCACGGATTGCCCGGGCCGCCGCGGGGCGATCCACGGAGCCGGAACTGATCGTCGTGACGAAGTTCTTCCCGGCCTCCGACGTCGCGCTGCTGCATGACCTGGGCGTCACCGACGTCGGCGAAAACCGGGACCAGGAAGCGGCCGCGAAGGCCGCCGAGCTTGCCGGTGCCGGGCTCCGCTGGCACTTCATCGGGCAACTGCAGACGAACAAGGCAAAGTCCGTGGTGCGGTACGCGGATGTGGTCCATTCGGTGGACCGGCGGCAACTCGTCACCGCCCTCGGCAAGGCCGTGGTGGCCGAGCAGGAACGGCGGGAGGCGGCCGGGCTCGGACCACGGGCGCACCTGGACTGCCTGATCCAGGTGAACCTTGACGAGAGCGGCGCCGGGCAGGCCGCGGGCACGGCGGCCCGCGGCGGTGCCCGGCCCGAGGACATCCCGGCGCTGGCCGATGCCCTCGGCGACACCGAGGGACTGAACCCCGCCGGGCTGATGGCCGTCGCACCGCTGGGCGCAGACCCTGCCCGCGCATTCGGCCGGCTGGTCGAACTGTCGCAGCGGCTTCGGGAACAGCATCCCGGCGCCGGCCTGGTGTCGGCGGGCATGAGCCAGGACCTCGAAGCGGCGGTCGCCGCGGGCGCGACACACCTCCGCGTCGGTTCCGATGTCCTCGGCCCGCGACCAGCCGTGGGGTAGCGTTTTGGCTAGGACTCCTTGCCGGGCCGGCCGATCCGGGACCTGGCAAGGCGCGACAGCAGCGCTGAAGACAGGATGGGAGCGACCATGGCAGGCACACTGCGCAAGACAATGATTTATCTTGGGCTCGCCGATGGTGACGAGCACTACGAAGCCGAGCAGGCAGACACGCCCGCTCGAGATGAGGAGCAGCCTGTGGACCAGCCCCGTCAGGAGCGCCGCCCCGAGCCCGCCCCGCCGGTGAAGCAGGTTGCCGAGGAATACCGGGCGCCGGTGACGCCGATCAAGCGCGCTCCGTCGGCCCGCGAGGACGCTACCGTGCTGCACCAGATCACCACCGTGCATCCGCGGTCGTACAATGATGCCAAGATCATTGGCGAAAGTTTCCGCGACGGCATTCCGGTGATCATGAACGTCACGGACATGGGCGAAGCGGAAGCCAAGCGTTTGGTCGACTTTTCCGCCGGCTTGGTCTTCGGACTGCACGGCAGCATCGAGCGGGTCACGAACAAGGTCTTCCTGCTCTCGCCGTCGAGCGTTGAAGTGCTGGGCGAGGACCGGAAGTCCAGCGACCAGCAGGCCAGCTTCTTTAACCAGAGCTAGCCCGCAGCTACGTCCGGCAGGCGTGCCGCCAGCCTTACTCCTTCTAGCGCTAGGAATCGTGGAACCGGCGTGTCCCTCATTTTCGTCCTGCTCTACCTGATCTTGATGCTGTTCCAGCTGTCCCTGATCGTGCGGATCGTCTTTGAAATCGTGCAGGCCTTCGCCCGGCGCTGGCGGCCGCGCGGCATCGCGCTCGTCGCGGCGTCGGCGGTCTACTCCGTGACCGACCCTCCCATGAAGGCCCTCCGGCGGCTCATTCCGCCGCTGCGAATCGGAGGATTCGCGCTCGATCTTGCGTTCCTGGTCCTGTTCCTTGCCGTCACGATCGCCATGGCGATCGTGGCCGGTCTGGCCTGACCCGAGGCGCGTTAGTGTTCGTCTCCGAAACGATATATTCTGATTCAGATATAGCTGGCGGATGCCCGTTGCACGGCGGATATTCGCTACCGTTGTTATGAATCCAGCACGTAGCATTCATGACCCACGAACCAGTATGAGGTGACCAGATGGCTTTGACGCCAGAAGACGTTGTCAACAAGCGGTTCCAGCCGACCAAGTTTCGCGAAGGCTATGACCAGGACGAGGTCGACGATTTCCTAGATGAGATCGTCGTCGAACTCCGCCGGCTGAACCAGGAGAACGACGAACTTCGCAAGAAGCTGGCCGAAGCCACGTCGAACCAGGGTCCGGAGGCCTCCGTGCCGGCTCCGGTCTCCGCCGCCCCGAAGACCGAGCAGGTCCGGGAACCGGTCAAGGAAGAGCCCAAGGAAGAGCCCAAGCCGAAGGAAGAGCCGAAGCCGGCCCCCGCGGCCGTTCCGGCATCCGGGACCGGGCACACCGCGGCCGCCGAGTCCGCCGCAGGCGTGCTGGCCATGGCCCAGAAGCTCCACGACGAGTACGTCACCGCCGGTGTGGAGCAGCGGGACAAGATCATTGCCGAGGCACAGCTGGAAGCCAGCAGCCTGGTCAACGACGCCGAAGAGAAGAGCCGCAAGACCCTGGGCAACCTCGAGCAGCAGAAGGCCGTGCTGGAGCGCAAACTGGAGCAGCTGCGTGGATTCGAACGCGACTACCGGGCCCGCCTGAAGGCGTACATCGAAGGCCAGCTGCGGGATTTGGAAGCCCGCGGATCCTTCGCTGCCCCCGAGGTCAAGGACAGCGCGGACGCGTAAGCGCGGAAGATAACCGCCAGCCCCGTGCCACGGGGCTCCCAATGGCCGGCGCCGGGATTACCCTGCCGCCGGCCATTGGCTTTGGGCGCCCCGCCCCGGCGCCCGACCGGCACTGAAGACGAGAGAGACATGTCAGAAACTTCACCGGCAGCCGATCGACCCGACGATGGGGCGGCGGCCGCACCGGAACAGCGGAAGGGCGCCGGCCGGTTCATCCTGCTGCTGGCCGGCTGCGCGGCGTTCGCCTATGCCTTCGACCAGCTGACCAAGTGGTGGGTGGTGTCCACCATGACCGAGGGCCAGATCACCCCGGTGCTGCCGCCGCTGCTGCACTGGCACTTCATCCGCAATTCCGGGGCCGCGTTCTCGATCGGCGAGGACTACACGTGGGTGTTCACCATCGTCATGACGGCCGTTTCCGCGGCGATCGTGGTCTACGCGCGCAAGGTCCGGTCCCTGTGGTGGTCCGTGGCGCTCGGCTTCCTGCTCGGCGGCGCGCTGGGCAACCTGACCGACCGACTGTTCCGCGAACCCGGCTTCGGGGTGGGCCACGTGGTGGACTTCATCGCCTTCCCCAACTTCGCCATCTTCAACATTGCCGACTCCGCCGTGGTGGGAGCGGTCATCCTGTGGTGCGTGTTGACCTTCATGGGCATCGGAATGGACGGTACCCGGGAGGCCCCCAAGGCCGCGGACAAGCCGGCCGGCGACGGCAAGGCGGCGGGGGAGAGCGGTGACTGACGACGTCAGGGTCGTGGAGCTGGACGCCCGGACAGCCGGCGCGCGGGCCGATACCGCGGTGGCCGCGCTGCTGGGAGTATCCCGCTCGGCGGCCGCAGCACTCCTCGGCGACGGACGCGTGGAATTGGACGGCCGGGTTATCGCCAAGTCGGAGAAGCTCCCGCAGCAGGGAAGCCTGCGCATTGCCGTACCCGAACAGCGGGATCCGCTCGCCGTCGTGGTGGAAGAGGTAGAGGATTTGAAGATTCTCGGAGACGAGGACGATTTCGTCGTCATCGACAAGCCGGTGGGCGTTGCCGCCCACCCGTCGCCGGGCTGGGTCGGCCCGACCGTCGTCGGCGCCCTGGCCGCCCGGGGCTACCGGATTTCGACGTCAGGCGCCGCCGAGCGGGCCGGCATCGTCCACCGCCTCGACGTGGGAACCTCCGGCGTCATGGTGGTCGCCAAGACCGAACACGGCTACACCCTGCTGAAGCGCGCGTTCAAGGAACGCACGGTGGACAAGGTCTACCACGCGCTGGTCCAGGGACTGCCGGACCCGCTGGAGGGCACCATCGATGCGCCGATCGGCCGGCATCCCGGCTACGACTGGCGGTTCGCCGTGGTCGAAGACGGCCGCAACTCGATCACCCACTACGAGGTACTCGAGGCCTTCGGCAGGGCTTCGCTGGTCGAGGTGCACTTGGAGACCGGCCGCACGCACCAGATCCGCGTGCACTTTTCCGCGCTGCGGCATCCGTGTGCCGGCGACCTGACATATGGCGCGGACCCCAAACTCGCCGCCGCACTGGGACTGACCAGGCAGTGGCTGCACGCCAAGAAACTTGGTTTCCACCACCCCGGCAGCGGGGAGTGGGTCGAATACGAGAGCGAGTACCCGCGGGACCTGGCCTACGCGCTGCAGGCGCTGGCCGAACACCGCGTGTAAGCCGGTACCGGCCGACTCCGGCACCTAGAATGAAACGGTGGCAGCAGTGACTTCATCCAAGATCGGCAACGATTCCTTCGTCCACCTTCACAACCACACCGAGTACTCGATGCTCGACGGTGCCGCGCGGCTGACCGACTTGTTCAGCCACGCCGATGAACTGGGCATGAACGCGGTGGCGACGACCGACCACGGGTTCGTTTTCGGCGCCTTCGATTTCTGGAACAAGGCCCGCAACGCCGGCATCAAGCCGATCGTCGGGGTGGAGGCGTATCTGACCCCGGGCACCGCCCGGGCGGACAAGACACGCGTGCGGTGGGGCGACGGCGGACGCAACGACGTCTCCGGCGCCGGCGCCTACACCCACATGACCATGTGGGCCGAGACCACCGAAGGCATGCACAACCTGTTCCGCGCCTCGTCGCTGGCCTCCCTGGAAGGCTACCTCTACAAGCCCCGGATGGACCGCGACCTGCTGCAGACCTACGGCAAGGGGCTGATCGCCACCACCGGCTGCCCGTCCGGCGAGGTCCAGACCAAGCTGCGGCTCGGACTCTACGACGAGGCCAAGCAGGCCGCCTCAGATTTCCGGGACATCTTCGGCAAAGAGAACTTCTACTGCGAGTTGATGGACCACGGCCTGGACATCGAACGCAACGTCCAGGCCGACCTGCGGAAACTGGCCCGCGAACTCGGGCTGCCGTTCGTCGCCACCAACGACCTCCACTACACCCATGCCGAAGACGCCAAGTCGCACGCGGCGCTGCTGTGCGTACAGTCCGGATCGACGCTGGCCGACCCGAAGCGCTTCAAGTTCGATGCGGACGAGTTCTACCTGAAGTCGCCGGCGGAAATGCGCGCCATCTTCCGCGACGTCCCGGAGGCCTGCGACAACACGCTCCTGATCGCCGAGCGCTGCAACGTGGAGTTCAATACCAAGGCTTCCTACATGCCGCGCTTCCCGGTGCCGGAGGGGGAAAACGAGGAGTCCTGGTTCGTCAAGGAAGTCGAGAAGGGCCTGCACTACCGGTTCCCCCACGGCATTCCCGACGACGTGCGGAAGCAGGCCGAATATGAGATCGGCATCATCCTCCAGATGGGCTTCCCCGGCTACTTCCTGGTGGTCGCCGACTTCATCAACTGGTCGAAGGACCACGGCATCCGCGTGGGACCCGGCCGTGGTTCCGGCGCCGGCTCCATGGTCGCGTACGCGATGCGCATCACCGACCTGAACCCGCTAAAGCACGGGCTGATCTTCGAGCGCTTCCTGAACCCGGACCGCGTCTCGATGCCCGACTTCGACGTCGACTTCGACGACCGCCGCCGCCCCGAGGTGATCAAGTACGTCACAGAGAAGTACGGCGACGACCGCGTCGCCATGATCGTCACCTACGGCACCATCAAGGCCAAGCAGGCGCTGAAGGACTCCTCCCGCGTCATGGGCTACCCGTTCTCCACCGGCGAGCGGCTGTCCAAGGCGATGCCGCCGGACGTCATGGGCAAGGGCCTGACGCTGAAGGAAGTCCACGATCCCAACGCCAAGCGCTACGGCGAGGCCGAGGAGATGCGTGAGCTGCTCAAGTCCGACCAGGAGTCCGCGAAGGTCTTCGAAACCGCGCTGGGCCTGGAGGGGCTGAAGCGCCAATGGGGCGTGCACGCGGCCGGGGTGATCATGTCCTCGGAACCGCTGATCGACATCATCCCGATCATGCGCCGGGAGCAGGACGGCCAGGTCATTACGCAGTTCGACTACCCCACCTGCGAAGGCCTCGGCCTGATCAAGATGGACTTCCTCGGCCTGCGCAACCTGACGATCATCACGGACGCCATCGAGAACATCAAGATGAACCAGGACATCGACCTGGACCTTGAAACGCTCGACCTGGACGACCGGCCGTCCTACGAACTGCTCGCCCGCGGCGATACCCTCGGCGTGTTCCAACTCGACGGCGGCCCCATGCGGTCCCTGCTGAAGATGATGCGCCCGGACAACTTCGAAGACATCTCCGCCGTCATCGCCTTGTACCGGCCGGGCCCGATGGGCGCGAACTCCCACACCAACTACGCCCTGCGCAAGACCGGCGTCCAGGAGATCACCCCGATCCATCCGGAGCTGGAAGAGCCGCTGCGGGAAATCCTGGATACCACCTACGGTCTGATCGTGTACCAGGAGCAGGTGATGGCGATCGCGCAGAAGGTGGCCGGCTTCTCGCTGGGCCAGGCGGACATCCTGCGCCGCGCCATGGGCAAGAAGAAGAAGTCCGAACTGGACAAGCAGTATGCGGGCTTCCACCAGGGCATGGTGGACCGCGGCTACTCCGAGGCGGCGGTCAAGGCGCTGTGGGACATCCTGCTGCCCTTCTCCGACTACGCGTTCAACAAGGCGCACTCGGCGGCCTACGGCCTGGTGTCCTACTGGACGGCCTACCTGAAGGCGCACTATCCGGCCGAATACATGGCCGCCCTGCTCACCTCGGTGGGCGACGACAAGGACAAGCTGGCGCTGTACCTGAACGAATGCCGGCACATGGGCATCACCGTGCTGCCGCCGGATGTGAACGAGTCGGCGCTGAACTTCACCCCGGTCGGCACGGACATCCGTTTCGGCATGGGCGCCATCCGCAACGTCGGCGCCAACGTGGTGCACGCCATGGTGGCCGCACGCGACGAGAAGGGCAACTTCGCCAGCTTCAGCGACTTCCTGCAGAAGGTCCCGGCCGTGGTGTGCAACAAGCGCACCATCGAGTCGCTGGTCAAGGCCGGCGCGTTCGACTCGCTGGGCCATCCGCGCCGCGCCCTCGCCATGATCCACGAAGAAGCGGTGGACTCGGTCATCGTGCTCAAGCGCAACGAGGCGGCCAACCAGTTCGACCTCTTCAGCGCGTTCGACGACGGCGGCGAAACCGCCGGGGGTCTGTCGGTCGACGTGCCGGACCTGCCCGAGTGGGACAAGAAGGACAAGCTCGCGTTCGAGCGGGACATGCTCGGCCTGTATGTCTCGGACCACCCGCTGCAGGGGCTGGACGGGATCCTGAGCCAGCACGCGGACCTGTCCATCACGTCCGTGATCGGCGAGGACGGCCCGCCGGACGGGCAGATCATCACCATCGCGGGCATGATCACGTCGCTGCAGCGCCGGATCGCCAAGAACAGCGGCAACGCCTACGCCCGTGCCGAGGTCGAGGACCTGGGCGGTTCCATGGAAGTGATGTTCTTCGGGCAGGCCTACGCGCCGATCGCCACCGTGCTCGCGGAAGACCTGATCGTGGTGGTCCGCGGCCGGCTGCAGCGCCGCGACGACGGTGCCGTCACCCTGAATGCCCAGGAACTCACCGTTCCGGACCTGAGCGACGGGCACTCCGGGCCCGTCGTGATCTCGATGGCCAGCTTCAAGGCCACCGAGTCGGTGGTCACCGCGCTGGGCGACGTGCTGCGCACCCACCCGGGCACCACCGAGGTGCAGGTGCGGCTGAACGGCTCGCGCAAGGTCGAGGTTATGAAGCTCGGGGTGGACCTGCGGGTCAATCCGAACCCCTCGCTGTTCGGCGACCTCAAGGTCCTGCTCGGGCCGGCCTGCCTCGATGCCTGACCGGGCGGCGGCGCCGGGTCAGTAGAATGGGTGGGTGACTTCTGCAGCCTCGGCCAACACCTTCACCGATTTCCCCACCCTTGACCTGCGCGGCCGCCGGCTGGGCACCGCCGAACTCAAGGCGGCCATGCCGCGGGCGGAGACCACCTTCGACGCCGCCACCGGCGCCGTAGAGGAAATCATCGGCAAGGTCCGGGCGGGCGGGTTCGCCGCGTTGGCGGAGCTTGCCCGCCGGTTCGACGGGGTGGAGCAACTGCATCCCCGGGTGCCGGCGGCCGCGCTGGAGGAAGCCCTGGAACAGCTCGATCCGCAGGTCCGCGCCGGTCTGGAGGAATCGATCGCGCGGGCCCGGCGGTTCGCCGCGGCGCAAAAGCCGGGGGACACCGACGTCGAGATCGGTGACGGAGCGGTGGTGACGCACAAGTGGATCCCGGTGAACCGGGTGGGCCTCTACGTCCCGGGCGGGCTGGCGGTGTACCCGTCATCTGTCGTCATGAACGTGGTGCCCGCCCAGGCCGCCGGCGTGGCGTCCATCGCCCTTGCGTCGCCGCCGCAGAAGGACTTCGGCTCGCTCCCGCACCCGACAATCCTGGCCGCCGCCAAGCTGCTGGGAATCGACGAGGTGTACGCCATCGGCGGCGCGCAGGCGGTGGCGGCGTTCGCCTACGGCGCGCCCGCGAACGGGCACGGCCCGGCGCTGGAGCCGGTGGACGTCGTGACCGGCCCCGGCAACGTCTATGTGGCCACGGCCAAGAGGCTGGTCAAGAGCGTGGTGGGGATCGACGCCGAGGCCGGCACCACCGAGATCGCCATCCTGGCCGACGAGACTGCCAATCCGGCGTTCGTGGCCGCCGACCTCATCAGCCAGGCCGAGCACGACCCGCACGCCGCCTCCGTCCTGATCACGGCTTCTGAGGAACTGGCGGCGGCAGTGCGCCGGGAACTCGGCGAGCAGGTCGCCCGAACCAAACACGCCGCCCGCGTCCGCGAGGCGCTGTCCGGTCCGCAGTCGGGGACCATCTTGGTGGACGGGCTGGAACAGGGCATCGCCGTCTGCGACGCCTACGCCGCCGAACACCTGGAGATCCAGACCGCCGACGCGGCCGGGGTAGCCGCGCGCATCCGCAACGCCGGAGCGATCTTCGTGGGCGACTACAGCCCGGTGAGCCTGGGCGACTACTGCGCCGGCTCCAACCACGTGCTGCCCACCAGCGGCACCGCCACCTTCGCCAGCGGCCTGAACGTGACGACCTTCCTGCGCGCCGTCCAGGTGGTCAATTACGGCGACGCGGCGCTGCGGGAAGTCAGCGGGCACATCGCCGCGCTGGCCCGCGCCGAGGACCTCCCGGCCCACGGCGACGCCGTTGCCATCCGGTTCGCCTGAACGGGCCCAAACCCCAACATGTAGTAATCACAGTCTTGTAATTCACCTAGATATGGTTCTAGGATGAATAAGTTGGCTGTCCCGAGGGAAGGAGTGTGGCGTGTACTGTCCGTTCTGCCGTAACTCCGATTCCCGGGTGGTGGACAGCCGGCTGACCGATGACGGTTCCGCGATCCGGCGGCGCCGCCAGTGTCCGGCCTGCGGGCGGCGCTTCACCACAGTGGAGACCACCAGCCTCAGCGTGATCAAGCGCTCCGGGGTCAGCGAGCCGTTCAGCCGGACCAAGGTCGTCAACGGCGTGCGCAAGGCCTGCCAGGGCCGTCCCGTGACGGAAGACGACCTGGCCATGCTGGCCCAGGAAGTCGAAGAGTCGGTCCGCGCCAGCGGTGCCGCGGAAATCGACGCGCATGAGGTGGGCCTGGCCATCCTGGGGCCGCTGAAGAAGCTGGACCTGATCGCCTACCTGCGGTTCGCCAGCGTCTACCAGGGCTACGAATCGCTGGAGGATTTTGAATCCGCGATCGACCAGCTGCGCCACGATGCGCAGAGGAACGGCCAGCAGGGGCCCGAAGGCCGGCAACGGCCGTTGACAGCGCAGTAGCGCGACCAAGACTCCGGTGGCGGCTGCGGAGGGGAAGCCGAGGCCGCCACCGGCACCAACCTCCCGGTTGCCGGCCTATTTGGCGAAGCCGAAGTGCAGGGCCGCCTGCAGGGCCGCCCCCACGATGCCGGCGTTGTTGCGCAGCTGGGCCGGGATGATCGGCGTGGCCAGCTGAAGCCGGGGCAGGAAGTCCTCGCTGCGTTTCGAGATGCCGCCGCCGATGATGAACAGCTCCGGCGAGAACAGGAACTCGACGTGCGAAAAGTACCGCTGCAGGCGCTGCGAGTACTCCGCCCAGTCCAAGCCGTCGCGTTCGCGGGCCACGGCGGAAGCCTTCGACTCGGCGTCGTGCCCGTCCAGCTCCAGGTGGCCCAGCTCGGCGTTCGGGACCAGCTTGCCGTCGAAGATGAACGCGGAGCCGATGCCCGTGCCCAGGGTGATGACCAGCACGGTTCCCTTCACCCCCGCACCCGCCCCGTAGCGGACCTCCGCCAGGCCGGCCGCGTCGGCGTCGTTCATCACCTGGACGGGGCGGGACATCCGGTGCGTGAGCAGCGCGTCCACGTCGGTCCCGATCCAGCGCTCGTCCACGTTGGCCGCCGACCGTGCAATGCCGTGGCGGATGATGGCGGGGAATGTCACGCCCACCGGCCGGTCGGATTCCGGTCCCTCCGGGCGGGCGCTGAGTTCTTTGACGATGCGCGCGACGACGTCGGCCACCGCCTCCGGACTGGACGGACGGGGCGTGTCATAGCGGATGCGGTCGCCGACCAGGATGCCCTTTTTGAGGTCGACGATGCCGCCCTTGATGCCGGTTCCGCCGATATCGATGCCGATCGCCGACCGGGCCGCCCGCTTGGCTGCCTTTTTGGCCACGATGTCCTCGGTCGCCATGCCACCTCCGTGCGCGTTGAGACCCGGCGTGCCTCGCCGGACTACCGGAAGCCTACCCGCTGTGTCCGGCGGTGTCAGGCTGCGAAAAGCTAGGGGAGGGTAAGGATTTCCGCCCCGGTCTCGGTGACCACCAGCGTGTGCTCGAACTGGGCGGTCCGCCTGCGGTCCTTCGTGACGACCGTCCAGTTGTCATCCCACATCTCCCACTCGATCGTGCCCAGGGTCAGCATGGGCTCGATGGTGAAAACCATGCCCGGCTCGATCGCCCGGCTGTAGGCCGGGGCGGCATCGTAGTGCGGGATGATCAGGCCGGTGTGGAAGGCCTCGCCGACGCCGTGGCCGGTGAAATCGCGGACCACGCCGTAGCCGAAACGCCTGGCATAGGACTCGATGCTCCGGCCGATCACGTTGATCTCCCGTCCCGGGGCCACGGCCTTGATGCCGCGGCGCAGCGACTCCTGGGTGCGCTCGACCAGCAGGCGGGACTCTTCATCGACGTCGCCGACCAAAAAGGTGTAGTTCGTGTCCCCGTGGACGCCGTCCAGGTACGCGGTGATATCGATGTTGACGATGTCCCCGTCCTGCAGCACGGTGGTATCCGGAATGCCGTGGCAGATCACTTCATTCACCGAGGAACAGATCGATTTGGGGAAGCCGCGATAGCCCAGGCAGGAGGGATACGCGCCGTGGTCCAGCAGGAATTCATGCCCGATGCGGTCCAACTCGTCGGTGGTCACGCCCGGCTCGATGTGCTTGCCCACCTCCACGATGGCCTGTGCGGCGATCCGTCCGGCGACGCGGATTTTCTCGATGGTCTCCGGCGTCTTGACCTCCGAGCCGGTGAATTTGGCCGGCGCCGGCTTCCACGCGTACTCGGGCCGGACGATCGAAGGGGGAACGGGCAACGGGGGGCTGACGGTGCCTTGAACGAGGGTTCCGACGGGTGCTGTTGCTGCGTTGTGGGGCATAGTATCGATCATATAGGTGCTGCAGAGGTGCCCGACAGCGGAGGGGCAACAGCCTTCGCACGCTGCCGGGCGCCGTCAACGTAAGGAGGCCGGCATGGCGGATTTCTGGTACAACGTGGTCACCCATCAGGTGGAAGTGGGCGCCCAGTCCGACTGGACGCAGCTGATCGGCCCCTACGAGACCCGCGAAGAGGCCGAGCACGCACTGGAAAAGGTGCAGCGGCGCAACGAGGAGTGGGACGCGGAGGACGACTGACCCGCCGGCGCCTGCTCCGGGCGCGGGGTTTACGGACCCAAAGGACGGGGTGCCTAGAAGGAGTGCTCCGGGCCGGGGAACACGCCGTCCTGGACGTCCGAGCGGAAGGCGGCGGCGGCGTCGGAAATGATGGTGCGCACGTCCGCATACTGTTTGACGAACTTCGCCATCTTGCCGCCGCGCAGGCCGACCATGTCCTGCCAGACCAGGACCTGGCCGGTGGTCGACGGTCCGGCCCCGATGCCGATCGTGGGGACACGCAGGGCCTGGTCCACCTTGGCGGCCGCCTCGGCCGGAACCATCTCCATGAGCACGGCGAAGGCTCCGGCCGCTTCCAGGGCCAGGGCGTCGTCGATGAGCCGTTCGGCGTCGTCGCCGCGGCCCTGCACCCGGTAGCCGCCCAGCGCATGTTCGCTCTGCGGAGTGAAGCCGATATGCGCCAGTACCGGAACTCCGGCCTGCACCATGGCCCGGACGGTGTCCGCATAGTAGGCGCCGCCCTCCATTTTCACCGCGTGGACGCCGGTCTCCTTCAGGAAGCGCACGGCCGTTTCCACCGCCTGCGCCGGCGACACCTCGTAGCTGCCGAAGGGCAGGTCGGCAACGACGAACGCGCTGCGGGCCGAGCGGGCGACCGCCCGGCAGAGCGGCAGCATCTCGTCCACGGTGATCGGCAGGGAGGTCTCGTTGCCCAGGACGTTGTTGGACGCCGAGTCCCCGATCAGCAGCACCTCGATGCCGGCGGCGTCGAAAATCTCCGCGGTGTACTGGTCATACGCCGTCAACATCGCGAAGCGCCGGCCCTCGTCCTTGGCCTGCTGCAGGTGGTGGATGCGGGTGCGGCGGGCCGGGCGGGAAGCCGATGCCGCCGCCGGCGTGCCGTAAGGAGCCGGCTGCTCGGCGCCGGAAGACTGTGAAGTGGGCATGTGGTAGAGCCTAATCCTCAGGCGTCCGCTTCCTCCACTCTGGCGCGGACGCGTTACCGGGGGCGCCAACTTCGGTTGTGCTGCCAGTAGGCTAAAGGGAAGCAGACCACCGCAGGCTTTGGCATGCAGTTTTTGGATGCCGTGGCCCGGACACAGCGAAAGGCAGCACATGGACCGTCAGCAGGAATTCGTCCTCCGTACCATCGAGGAACGCGACGTGCGCTTTGTCCGGCTCTGGTTCACCGACATCGTCGGGTCGCTGAAATCCGTGGCGCTGGCCCCTGCGGAGGTCGAAGGCGCCTTCGAGGAGGGGCTCGGCTTCGACGGCTCCTCTATTGAAGGACTGGCCCGGGTCTTCGAGTCCGACATGCTGGTCCAGCCGGATCCCACCACGTTCCAGATCCTGCCGTGGCGGGGCGAAGCGGAGCAAACGTCGCGGATGTTCTGCGACGTGCTCACCCCCGACGGCGAACCGTCCACCGCCGACCCGCGCAATGTCCTCAAGCGGACGCTGGGCAAGGCCGCGGAGATGGGCTTCACTTGCTACACGCACCCCGAAATCGAGTTCTACCTGCTCAAGTCCGACCAGCTGGGTCCGGACGGGGTCCCGGTGCCCGTGGACCACGCCGGGTATTTTGACCACGTGCCCGGCGGTGTTGCCCAGGACTTCCGCCGCACCGCGGTGACCATGCTGGAAAACGTGGGCATCTCGGTGGAGTTCAGCCACCACGAGGACGGGCCCGGCCAAAACGAAATCGACCTCCGGTACGCCGATGCCCTGCAGACGGCGGACAACATCATGACCTTCCGCACGGTGGTCAAGGAAGTGGCGTTGATGGAGGGCATCTACGCCACCTTCATGCCCAAGCCGTTCTCCGACCACCCGGGTTCCGGCATGCACACGCACTTTTCGCTGTTCGAGGGAGACTCGAACGCCTTCTTCGAAGCCGGCGCCGAATTCCAGCTCTCCAAGACGGCGCGCCAGTTCATGGCCGGGATCCTGCGCCATGCGCCCGAATTCACCGCCGTCACCAACCAGTTCGTTAACTCCTACAAGCGCCTGTGGGGCGGGGGAGAGGCCCCCAGTTACGTGTCCTGGGGCCACAACAACCGGTCGGCGCTGCTGCGGGTGCCGCTGTACAAGCCGAGCAAGGGCCAGTCCGCCCGGGTGGAATACCGGGGCATCGACTCGGCGGCCAATCCCTACCTGTCCTACGCGGTGCTCCTGGGCGCCGGGCTCAAGGGCATCGAGGAGGGCTACGAGTTGCCGCCGGCCGCCGAGGACGACGTGTGGAGCCTGAGCACCGCCGAGCGGCGGGCCATGGGCCTTGACCCGTTGCCGTCCAGTTTGCATGACGCCATCCGCACCATGGAGGAGTCGGAGCTGGTGGCCGGGATCCTGGGCGAACAGGTGTACGAGATTTTCCTGCGCAACAAGCGGGCCGAGTGGCACGACTACCGGCTGCAGGTCACCCCGCACGAGCTGAAGCGCAACATCGGAATCCTCTAGGGCTGACACGTGCTGACGAACCGGCGCTTGATCGCCCGAGGATTCCACGATCTGGAGCGCAGCACCCGGTTCCTGCAGGCCAGGGAACTGTCCGGCATCAGCCAGGAGCGGCTGGAGGCCGGGTTCGCGGTGAGCGCCGACCCGGACCAGGCGCTGGTGTCGCTGGTGCGACTGCTGGAGAAAAACCCGTCCCTGGCGGACGTCATCAACATGGGCGGCGACGGCAGTGAAGCCCTGTTCCGGCTGCTCGGGGCTTCCGAGGCCCTGGCGGACTTCCTGCTCCGCCGGCCGGAGCATCTGGACGTCCTCGACACGGACATCGGACCGGAACCGGGCCGGGTGCCGGCGTCCCGGCTGCGCAGCTCGCTGCTGCGTTCCGTCGGGGCGGACCCCTTGTCGGGACAACCGGTCGCCTCGTTTTCGGGCAAGGACGCCTACGTCGCGCTGCGGAGCACGTACCGCCGGCACCTGTCCGAACTGGCGATCCGGGACCTCTCCGCGGCCTCGCCGGTCGACTTCCTGCCGGACGCCGCCCGGGAACTGGCGGACCTGGCAGCGGCCGCGCTGGACGCCGGGCTTGCGGTGGCCCGGGCCGAAGCAGCGGAGCGTTACGGCGCCGGCGACGTCGCGGCGGTGCGGCTGGCCATCATCGGCATGGGCAAGTGCGGGGCCGGGGAGCTGAACTATATTTCCGACGTCGACGTGGTGTACGTCGTCGAGGCCGACGGGCTCGCCGACACCGAGGCCGGGGTGATCGGCGCGGCGCTGGCCAGCGGAACGGCCCGCGCCATCTCCTCGCCCGGCCCGGAACCCGGGCTCTGGGAAGTCGACGCCAACCTGCGCCCGGAGGGCAAGGACGGGCCGCTGGTTCGGACGCTGGACTCGCACCTGACGTATTACCGGCGCTGGGCGCAGAGCTGGGAGTTCCAGGCACTCCTGAAGGCCCGGGCCGTGGCCGGGGACGCCGAGCTGGGCCGCCGGTACGAGGAAGCGGTGTCGCCGTTGGTGTGGTCCTCGTCGGAACGGGAAGGGTTCGTCGAGTCAGTGCAGTCCATGCGCCGCCGGGTCACCGAAAACATCCCGGCCCATGAGCGTGGCCGTCAGATCAAGCTGGGCCGCGGCGGGCTTCGCGACGTCGAATTCACGGTCCAACTGCTGCAGCTGGTGCATGCCCGGGTAGACGAATCCATCCGCCAGCGCGACACGACGTCGGCCATCGCGGCGTTGAGCACGGCGGGCTACATCTCGCGCGCCGACGCGCAGGAATTCGATGAGGCCTACCGGTACCTGCGCGTCCTGGAACACCGGATCCAGTTGGTGCACCTGCGCCGGACCCACTTGATGCCCGACGACGAGCAGGCGCAGCGCGTGCTGGCCAAAGCCGCGCAGGGAGCGCTGCTCGAGAGGCGGCCGGCGCCGGCCGAGTTGCTGGAGAAGTGGCAGCAGACCAAGCGCAGGGTGCGGGCGCTGCACGAGCGCATCTTCTACCGGCCGCTGCTGGCCGCAGCCTCCAACCTGAGCCTGGACGAGGTGCGGCTGACCCCGGAGGCGGCGCAGGGCCGGCTGGCCGCGCTGGGCTACCAGGATCCGCGGGGTGCGATGCGTCATATCGAGGCCCTGACCGGCGGGGTCAGCAGGAAGGCGTTGCTGCAGCGCCAGCTGCTCCCGGTCTTGCTGGAATGGATCGCTTCCGGCGTGGACCCGGACGCGGGTTTGCTGGGCTTCCGCCGGCTGAGCGAACGGCTGGGAGACTCGCACTGGTACCTGGGCATGCTGCGGGACTCGAGCTCGGCCGCCGAACGGCTGTGCCACATCCTTTCCAGCAGCCGCTTCATCACGGACCTGCTGGAGGTCTCGCCGGAGTCCACGGCCTGGCTGGGCACCGACAAGGACCTCGTACCGCTCAGCTTCGACGCCCAGTGGCAGGAAATCCGGTCCAAGATGTCCCGCCATCCGGTGCCCGAGGAGGCCATCCGGCTGATCCGGCTGATCCGGCGCCGGGAAACGCTGCGCATTGCGCTCGCCGACTCCTCCGGGCTGCTGGAGCAGTCCCAGGTCGGGGCCGCTCTGGCGGACGCCGACCGTGCCGCCGTGCTCGGCGCGCTCCACGTCGCGGAAACCTCCGTGCTGGAGTCCGAGGAACGGCTGACGGCCCTGTTGGTGGTGGCCATGGGCCGGCAGGGCGGACGGGAGATCAGCTACGGCTCGGATGCCGACGTCATGTACGTGCACCGGCCCTTGCCGGGGGCCGACCCCGGCCTGGCCCAGCAGCAGGCGGAGCGCATTGTCACGCGGATCTCTTCCCTCCTGAAGCAGCCCTGCACACCCCCGGTGCTGGCCGAACGGGTGCTCGAAGTGGATGCGGCGCTGCGGCCGGAAGGCAAGAACGGGCCGATGGTGCGCTCGCTGGACTCCTACCGCGAGTATTACCAACGCTGGTCCCTGGTCTGGGAGGCGCAGGCCTTGCTGCGCGCCCGCCCGATGGCCGGCGACGACAACCTGGCGGACGAGTTCATCGCGCTCGTGGATCCGATCCGCTACCCGGAGGGGCTGGGAAGCGATCAGGTGCGCGAGATCCGCCGGATCAAGGCGCGGGTGGAATCGGAGCGGCTCCCGCGCGGCGCCGATCCGGCCCGCCATCTGAAGCTGGGCCGCGGGGGACTCAGCGACGTGGAGTGGCTGGTGCAGCTGCTGCAGCTGGAGCACGCCCGGAAGCTCCCGGAGCTGCGCACCACCAACACGCTCGAAGCGCTCTCCGCCATCGCCGCCGCTGGGCTGCTGCCGGGCGAGGACGCCGCCGCCCTCGGGCGAAGCTGGAGCCTTGCCACCCGGATCCGGTCGGCCAATGTGATCTGGGCGGGCAAGAACTCGGACGTGCTGCCGGCCTCGCGCCGGGACCTCGAAGCGGTGGCACGCTGGTGCGGTTACGAGCCCGGGAACGCTGCGGCGATCGAGGAAGACTACCTGCGCCTGACCCGCCGCGCCCGGGCCATCTTCGAGCGCTACTTCTACGGTTACGGCACCTAGCCTCCCCGACGCCAAGTGGTGCTGCCGGTCACCGGTCTGTACCCTCAATGAGGATCTTTTGCGCCTTGCACAGGCTGTACAGGCGTGCCCTGAGAACAAATCTAGGAGCTGTTTAGTTTGCACACCCTCCAACGCACCGGGCTGGGACGGCGCCTGCTGGCCCTGACCGGACTGCTGGCGGTGCTCTCGCTGGTCTTCGGCGGCAACGCGGCCGCGGCCGCGGCCGCGGCCCAGGCGCCGCAGAGCGCCAGCGGCAAGAGCTACGTCATCGGTACCGACACGACGTTCGCCCCCTTCGAGTTCCGCCAGGGCGGCGAACTGGTCGGCATCGACATGGACCTGCTGCGGGCGATCGCCGAGAACCAGGGTTTCGAGGTGGAAATCCGGTCGCTCGGGTTCGACGCCGCGCTGCAGGCGCTGCAGTCCAACCAGGTGGATGGAGTCATCGCCGGCATGTCCATCACGGACGAGCGCCGGCAGGTCTTCGACTTCTCTGACCCGTACTTCGACTCGGGTGTGCAGATGGCCGTGGCGCAGAGCAACAACGAGATCACCTCGTACGAGGACCTCGCGGGCGAGACGGTCGCGGTCAAGCGCGGCAGCGAGGGTGAAGCCTTCGCCGACTCCATCGCCGAAGAGTACGGTTTCACGGTCAAGCCGCTGGACCAGTCGGCCACCATGTACGACGACGTCAAGGCCGGCAACTCCGTGGCAGTCTTCGACGACTACCCGGTGCTGGCCTACGGCATTGCCCAGAACAACGGGCTGAAGGCCGTCACGGAGAAGGAACGCGGAAGTTCCTACGGCTTCGCGGTCAACAAGGACCAGAACCCCGAACTGATCCAAGCCTTCAACGCCGGCCTGGCCGAGCTCAAGGCCAGCGGCGAATACCAGCAGATCCTGGACAAGTACCTCGCCTCGCCGGAGACTGCCGGGAAGAGCAGCTTCTGGCAGCTGCTGACCGACAGCCTCCCTGCCCTGATGAAGGGCCTGGGACTCACGCTGTTCGCCACGGCGGTCTCGATCATCATCGCCCTGGTCCTGGGCGTCGCCTTCGGGTTCCTGAAGGTATCCCGCCGGATCGTGCTGCGCGGGATCGCGACCACCTACGTGGGCATCTTCCGCGGCACGCCGTTGCTGGTCCAGGCGTTCTTCTTCTACTTCGGCCTGCCGCAGCTGACCGGGGCGCCGATCGACGTCCTCACCGCCGGCGTGCTGACGCTGAGCCTGAATGCCGGCGCCTACATGACGGAGATCGTCCGCGGCGGCATCCAGTCCGTTGATCCAGGCCAGATGGAAGCCAGCCGCAGCCTGGGCCTGGGCTACGTCAAGTCCATGCAGAAGGTCGTGATCCCGCAGGCGGTCAAGATCATGACCCCCAGCTTCATCAACCAGTTCGTCATCACGCTCAAGGACAGCTCCCTGCTCGCGGTCATCGGTTTCGCCGAACTGACCTACCAGGGCCAGCAGATCTACGCCTCCAACTTCCGTACCGGCGAAACGCTGCTGATCGTGGCGGCGTTGTACTTCGTGGTGATCACCGCGCTGATCAAGCTTTCCAACATCCTGGATAAGAGGTTCAACAAGTGAGCAAGATTCACGTCGCCGGACTCAGAAAAAGCTTTGGCAGCAACGAGGTCCTCAAGGGCCTCGACGTCGAGGTGGCCGAAGGCGAAGTCGTCTGCGTGATCGGGCCGTCCGGCTCGGGCAAGTCGACCTTCCTGCGCTGCCTGAACAAGCTGGAGGACATCAGCGGGGGAACCGTGGTGGTTGACGGTTTCGACCTGACCGACCCGAAGGTCGACCTGGACAAGGTGCGCCAGCACATCGGCATGGTCTTCCAACACTTCAACTTGTTCCCGCACAAGTCCGTGTTGGAGAACATCATGCTGGCCCCGGTGGAGCTCAAGAAGCTCGGCAAGGCCGAAGCACGCAGCAAGGCCCTGGAGCTGCTGGAGAGGGTCGGGCTGTCTGAGAAGGCCGACGCCCGCCCGGCCCAGCTCTCCGGCGGACAGAAGCAGCGCGTGGCCATCGCGCGGGCACTGGCCATGAATCCCGACATCATGCTCTTCGACGAGGCCACCAGCGCCCTGGACCCGGAGATGGTGGGGGAGGTGCTGCAGGTCATCAAGGACCTGGCGGCGGAAGGCATGACCATGGTGGTGGTCACCCACGAGATGGGCTTCGCCCGCGAAGTCTCGGACCGCGTCATCTTCATGGCCGACGGCAACATCGTGGAGGAAGGCAGGCCGGAGGCACTCTTCGGCGCCCCGCAGCAGGCACGTACCCAGGACTTCCTGGCCAAGGTCCTCTGAGGTCCTCCGACCGGCCGACGGCGGTGCCCTCCGATGCGCGGGGGGCACCGCCGTCGGGCCCCGCCCTGTAGGTGTGTGGCCGGGAACAGGGCGCCGGGCTAGGCTGAGGCCGGAACCCAACCGAAGGAGGCGCCGGACATGACCGACATCGATGTGCTTGGACGCGAACACCTGGCCGTGGCCGTCGGAGCGCCGCACGGCCGCAGTGCCGCCTTGGTGGCCCAGGACGGTCCGCTGCGCCAGACGGTGTTGGCCTTGAAGGCCGGGGCGGAGCTGGGGGAGCACAACGCCCCGCTGGCCGGCACGCTGCTGGTCTTGGAAGGGGCGGTCACCGTGGTGTCCGCGTCCGGCCGCATGGCCGTCAACCAGAACCAGCTCGCCGTGATCCCGCAGGAGCGGCACTCGGTGGAGGCGTCCGAGGACTCGGTGTTCCTGCTGACAGCCGTCACCGAGACACGCCGGGACAGCTGAACGGCGCCGCCGGGACCCATCGGGACAGCCGAGCAACGCGCCGGGCCTTGCCCGCATGGCGCGTCGCGCGTTACCTGCGCAGCGCGCTGCGGATGATCGCCACCACTCCCGCGAACAGCAGCGCGGTGGCCGTCAGCACCAGCGAATAGGCGACTCCGACGCGCAGGATGACCAGGAACACCAGGAAGGTAACGGCAGCGCCGATGAGCGCGGCCCTGACCGGTCGCGGCGTGCGGCCCTGGGGTGCGGGCTCCCCGCTTTCGCCCATGGGCTTCATTTTGCCACGCCTCGAAGTCACAGCCGAGGCTCTCAGCTGCCATCAGAAAGTGGTGGGGCGAAGAGGCTGTCGACCGGTGGTGGGCACTTTTGGAAGCGCGGGCCGAGATGGCGCGGCTCAATGATCTGCTGAACAGTGCAATCGAGCGCCTTGAGCATTACGGTGGCACTCGGCGTCAGCGAGTACGGTCCGGCGCCACCGAGATAAAAGGCGACTGCACTGGACCGCAGTTTCGTGCCGCGCGCCTCGTGTTAGTGTCGGCCGTTTTAAAGATGCCTTGTATCCTGCTGAGGTATCGACGGAAATCAGCGAGGGCACGAGGTAAGCGGGCACATGTCGGGACCCACACTGACGCTGCGCCCGCTATTCATCACGCGGATAGCCTTTTTCGCGGGTACGTTGCTGTTTCTAATAGTGCTCTTCTTCGAAGTCAAAGCCGGCCCTGGCTCTTCTGGACGCGTGGGGGATCACCCCTTCGGGTCGGTGCCAGATGTCATATTGTTTGTGCTTCTTATGGGCGCCATGCTGCTCACTGGCTGGCGAAACTGGCGGTTGGGTGTGCAAGTATCCGCCGCTGATCTAACAGTGTTCGGAGTCTTTCGGGATCGTACGGTCCCACGGTCCGCAGTCCGGGACATCACCATGAACTCTCTGCTCGTGTGGGAAGGTGCAGATGGGCAGATCCGGACCACGCCGATCACGGCGTTTTTAGAACTGGGTGGCGTGCTTGGCTTCATAGCCCGTCACAACGAGCGGAGTCTCGCGCAATTGCGGGACGAGATCCGACCGAAGAATTGATGGCCCAAGCGATGATGCAGGCACGTGCTGGTGGATTCCCGGGAAGCTTGGTCACGTTTGGCGCTTCATCGCAACCGAGATTGACGCATATGAAATTTCGCAGAAAACGGCAGCACTAACCAGACCTGCGGCATGACTACGCCTCACTGTTGATCGCCTCCGGGGTCGGCGTAAAGGTCATCAGCGGTGCAAAGCCAAGACGACGCGCGACCCGCCTATGCGCAGATGTTTCCGGACAAAGAAGAGTCCGCACGTGCTGCTGTCACCGAAGTGTTGGCAGCTCGTGCGGACTCTGTGCGGACTGGCCCGCGTTTAACCGCGGAATCTAGCTAGCAGCCGTAGTAGAGCTCGAATTCGTACGGGTTCGGGCGGGCGGCCAGCGGCGCAATTTCCTCTTCGCGCTTGTAGGCGATCCAGGTGTCGATCAGGTCCTGGGTGAAGACACCGCCGGCCTGCAGGAACTCGTTGTCCGCCTCCAGTGCCTCGAGCGCTTCCTCCAACGAACCCGGAGCCTTCTGGATGTCCTTGGCTTCCTCGGCGGGCAGCTCGTACAGGTCCTTGTCGATCGGGTCGGCCGGCTCGATTCGGTTCTTGATGCCGTCCAGGCCCGCCATCAGCTGCGCGGCGAAGGCCAGGTAGGGGTTGGAGCTGGGGTCCGGAGCGCGGAACTCGATGCGCTTGGCCTTCGGGTTGGAGCCGGTGATCGGGATGCGGATGCCGGCCGACCGGTTGCCCTGTGAGTAAACCATGTTCACCGGGGCCTCGAAGCCCTTGACCAGTCGGCGGTAGGAGTTGACCGTCGGGTTGGTGAACGCCAGCACGGCGGAAGCATGCTTGAGCAGGCCGCCGATGTACCAGCGGGCGGTGTCGGAGAGGCCGGCGTAGCCCTTCTCGTCGTAGAACAGCGGCTGCCCGCCGGTCCAGAGCGACTGGTGGCAGTGCATGCCGGAGCCGTTGTCGCCGAACACGGGCTTGGGCATGAACGTGGCGGACTTGCCCCAGGCGTCGGCGACGTTTTTGACGATGTACTTGAACTTCAGCAAATCGTCGGCCGCGTGCGTCAGCGTGCTGAACTTGTAGTTGATCTCGGCCTGGCCGGCGGCGCCGACCTCGTGGTGGGAGCGCTCGACCTCGAGGCCGACGGCGTCCAGCTCCACGCAGATCGCGTCGCGCAGGTCCGCCTGCTTGTCGGTGGGGGCCACCGGGAAGTAGCCGCCCTTGACCGGGGTCTTGTACCCCTGGTTCCCGCCTTCTTCCCGCTTCCCGGAGTTCCAGTACGCCTCGACCGAGTCCACCCTGTAGAAGGAATGCTCGGGGCTGGACTGGTAGCGGACGTCGTCGAAAATAAAGAATTCGGCTTCCGGGGCGAAGAACGCGGTGTCGGCGATGCCGGTGGAGGCCAGGTACGCCTCGGCGCGCTCGGCCACGCCGCGGGGGTCGCGGTGGTAGGGGTCACCGGTGCGCGGGTTCACGATGGAGAAGTTCAGCGCCAGCGTCTTCTCGACGCGGAACGGATCGATGAAGGCGGTCGAAACATCCGGGATCAGCTGCATGTCGGACTCGGCGATGCCTTGGAAGCCGCGGATCGAGGAGCCGTCGAAGAGTTGGCCGTTCACGAAGAAGTCCGCGTCAACGGTCTTGGCCGGCACGTTGAAGTGCTGCTGGACGCCGGGCAGATCGGTGAAACGGATATCGACGAACTTAACGTCTTCGTCGGCGATGTACTTGAGGACCTCGTCCGCATTCTTGAACATCGGGTCATGCTCCTTACGCATTCTGGGGGAACCTGCCTCCGCTGTACGGGGCCGGCAACAGTTACAACAATAGGAGCAGGGAATTTCCCGACAGTGTCGCAAGTGTTTCGGGCAGGTTACGAAATCGATGTGCACTGCAAGTTTACCGTCAGTGGCCTTCACGCTTTACCGGCGGGAACTCCGGCCGCCGCCGGGGAAACCCCGTTACAGGCGGGACCGGTAAACTTGAGGGGTGGTAAGCAGACGCGATCTTGGTTCCTGGCTTGAAGGCCCCCCGCAGTCCAACATCCAGAAATGGCCCGGGCAGCGGCTCGGGCTCCCGCAATCCGGGCCCGGCTCGATTGCGCGTCCGGGGCGCCGGTTCGTGGCGCTGCTCATTGACTGGCTCCTGTGCTACGCGATCGCGAACGCCTTCCTGGGCGGAAGCCAGCTGGCCATCCTGGGGGTGTTCGCCGTCGAGCAGCTGCTGCTGGTGGGGACGCTCGGCTACAGTTTCGGCCACCGACTGCTTGGCATCCACGTGCGCAAACTCGACGGCTCCGCCCCCGGCTTGCTGGCCGCCGTCGTGCGCACCGTCCTCCTGTGCCTGGTGATTCCGGCGGTTATTTTCGACCCCGACCAGCGAGGCTTCCACGATCGCGCCATGGGCACCGTGCTGGTGCGCCGCTGAGCCAAGCGTTCCTCGATCGTGCCGTGAGCACCACCGTCCCGGCGCCCCGCTGAGCCGGCGCCTCACTGCAGGCCTCAAGCCTGCTGTCTGGCGCGATGCGTTAAACCCGAAAGGCTGCCGGTGAAACCGGCAGCCTTTCGGGTTTAACGGGCGGGACGCTCAGCGGCCGCGCATGGCCTTGCGGTCCGGGCGGGCCTTGAACGGATCCACGCCCTTGGGGATGGGGAGCTTGTTGCTGCCCAGGGCCGACAGGCGCTTGTCCACGGCGCTGACTTCCTGTTTGGTCAGTTCCTTCTT
The DNA here is from genome assembly GCF_059091865.1 of Arthrobacter sp. B0316-1-20. NCBI lineage: Bacteria > Bacillati > Actinomycetota > Actinomycetes > Micrococcales > Micrococcaceae > Arthrobacter > Arthrobacter sp. B0316-1-20. Next base: position 86,700 of record NZ_JBNHHC010000016.1, read on the forward strand.
GAGCTTCTGCACGGTCTTGGCCACCTTGCTCAACTCCACCTGGCCTTCGCCGCGGCCGGTCTCGATCACATGGATCGTGACGTTGGGCAGGATGCGGCGAAGCCTGCGCCGCTCCGACTCGACCAGCTGCCGCACGCGGTGCGAGGGGCCCTCGGTGACCAGCACAATGCCGGGGCGGCCCACGGCGCGGAAGACGGCGTCCTGGGTGCGCGGGTTCACGGCCACCGGCTGGTCCTGCAGGATCCAGCCGCGGCGCAGCACGCTGAGGGCCGCGCCGGAAGCACCGGGCTGGCCCTCGATCTGCGAGAACGCCGCACGTTCGGCGCGCCGCGACAAGATGAAGGTGGCGGCCAGCAGGCCCAGCGGGATGGAGATGATCAGCAGCGTGACCCAGTTGTTGATCAGCAGGCCGATGACCAGGCCGACGGCGACGATGCCGAGGAAGGCCAGCAGCATGAACCAGACAACGTTCGGGTCATTGCGCCGGGTCATCCGGAAGACCTGGCCGATCTGCTTCAGCCGGCCGGGCTGCTTGTTGGCTTTGGAGGGTTTCCCAGCCTTGGGCTTGCGTGAGAAGAGACCCCGCTTCGGGGCGTCGGAATCGGTGCTATGGGCCATAATGTCCAATTCTATCGTGAGCCAGGAGGCACTCGTGCCGTACGCGGACACGGCAGCGGCCCGGCAGCCGGCAGGCTCCCGGACCGCGGTTCCGGCGGTTCAGCTACCGGGCAGCAATCAGCGTGGCGGCTTCCTGGCGGGTGCTGCCGGATTCGCCGATATGGGCGAGCTGGGGCGGGAGCTCCAGGCCCTTCTTGCGCATCGCGGTGGCCCAGAGGCGGCTGGCCCGGTAGGACGAGCGCACCAGCGGCCCGCTCATCACGCCCAGGAAGCCGATGTCCTCGGCCTCCTGGCTTAGTTCCACGAATTCCTCCGGCTTCACCCAGCGCTCCACCGGGTGGTGGCGTTCGGTCGGGCGCAGGTACTGCGTGATGGTCACCAGGTCGCAGCCGGCGGCGTGGAGATCGCGCAGCGCCTCGGAAATTTCTTCGCGGGTTTCGCCCATGCCCAGGATCAGGTTGGACTTGGTCACCATGCCCTGGTCGCGGCCCTGCGTGATGACATCCAGCGAACGCTCATAGCGGAAGGCCGGCCGGATGCGCTTGAAGATCCGGGGCACGGTTTCCACGTTGTGCGCGAATACCTCCGGTTTGGCGTCGCAGATGGCCGTGATGTGTTCGGGCTTTCCGGAGAAGTCCGGAATCAGGATTTCGACGCCGGTGCCGGGGTTGAGTTCGTGGATCTTGCGGATGGTCTCGGCGTAGAGCCACACGCCCTCGTCGGCCAGGTCGTCGCGGGCCACGCCGGTGACGGTTGCGTAGCGCAGGTTCATCTGCTGGACCGACTGGGCCACCTTGGTGGGTTCCAGGATGTCGACGGGGGAGGGCTTGCCCGTATGGATCTGGCAAAAGTCACAGCGGCGCGTGCACTCGGAGCCGCCGATCAGGAACGTCGCCTCGCGGTCTTCCCAGCATTCGAAAATATTGGGGCAGCCTGCCTCTTCGCAGACGGTATGCAGCCCCTCCTTCTTGACCAGGTTCTTCATGCCCACGTACTCGGGGCCCATGTTGACCTTGGCCTTGATCCAGTCCGGCTTGCGCTCAACGGGGGTGGCTGCATTGCGGGCCTCGACGCGCAGCAGGCGGCGTCCTTCAGGGGCGAGCGTCACAACAGGGCTCCTTCGGTCTGGCGGTGGCCAGGGTCGGTGTCGGTGGCCGCGGGGCCGGGGGTGCCGGCCTTGACCAGGGATGTCTCGAACGAGCGGAGTTCTTCCTCCACCCGGTCTGCGATGTCGGCCGGGGCCACGTCCAGCCCGGTCTCGGCCTGGATGGTGGTGGTGCCGGCATCGGTAATGCCGCAGGCAATGATCTGGCTGTAGGGTGCCAAATCGTTCCGGCAATTGAGCGCGAAGCCGTGCATGGTTACCCGGCGGTTGACGCGGATGCCGATGGCGGCGATCTTGCGGGCGGGCCCGCGCTCGTCGGCCTCGATCCAGACGCCGGAGCGGCCCTCCATCCTGGTGCCGGCCACGCCGTAATCGGCGAGCACATTAATCAGGACCTGCTCGAGGATGTCAACGTAGTCGGCCACCCGGGTGGGATCCGGGAGGGCCACGATGGGGTAACCCACCAGTTGGCCGGGGCCGTGCCAGGTCAGTTTGCCGCCACGGTCCACGCTGACCACGGGGGTGCCGTCCAACGGCCGCTCATGGTCTTCGGTCCGCTTGCCGGCGGTGTAGACAGCGCTGTGCTCCAGCAACAACACGGTGCTGGGCGCCGTGCCCGCCACGACTTCGGCGTGCAGCTTGCGCTGCAGCGCCCAGCCTTCTTCATAATCGACGTAGTCAGGGGCGAAGCCCAGCCGAGAAAACTCAAGAGCCATTCAGCAAGACTACGCTCCGGGGGCCGGGCACTGCTATTTGTGTAACGACTCAAGTGCTGTGGATAACTCCTGCGCCCCGCGGCCAAACGGAGTACAAGTGGTCCATGGAAGATGGGCAGACACCCGGGGCGGCCTCCATGGGGCAGGAACCGCCGCGGCCGGCGGCGCCGGGGCTGCACGTGCAGCGGTGGCTGGGCAACGGCGCCTCGGCCTCGGTATGGCTGGTCCGCGACGCGCTGACCCGAACGGAGTATGCACTGAAGGTGCTGTCTGCGCCCACTGTTCCCTCCTCCTCGGACGACGCCGAACGCCCGCGGCCGGGGCCGCGCCCTGCCCGGCACGTATTAGCCGCCGATGAGGGGGAGCCCGCTCCCTGGGCGGTTGCCCCCGAGGGGCAACCGGGGGCCGCGGCCGCTGCCGCCGACCATGAACTATTCCTGTTGGCGGGGGCGCGGCATGAGCACCTGCTGCCCGTCCACGGACAAGTGGCAACCGACCGCGGGCCGGGGCTGCTGCTGGAATATGCTGCCGGCGGCTCGCTCGCGGCGCTCGTCGCCGCCCGCGGCCCGCTGGCCGTGGGCGAGGCCGTGACGATTCTGACTCCGATAGCCCAGGCCTTGGATTACCTGCACGGGACCGGGACCGTGCACGGGGACGTATCGCCCGGCAACGTGCTGTTCACCGCGGTGGGCAAGCCGATGCTGGCCGACCTGGGCGTCGCCCGCGCGCTGGGCAGCGACCGCCCACCGGCGGCGGGCACGCCGGGGTTCGGGGCACCGCGCAGCGGTTCCGGCGGCGGCCGGCTGGATCCCGAGGCGGATATTTATGCGTTGGCAGCCATCGGCTGGTTCGCGCTCACCGGCCGGGTGCCCGGTGCCACCGCGCAGCGGCCGCCACTGGCGGCGTTGGTGCCCGAGGTGCCCGATCCCCTGGTGGCCCTCCTGGAAGACGGACTGGCCGAGAGTGCAGGGGAGCGCCCCTCGGCGGCGGAGTTCGCCCGCCGGGCGATCCGGGCCGCAAAGCCGGAGGCACTGGATTTGACGGCGTCGGCGCATCCTTCCGGTGCCAGCCAGTTGCTGACCCGGCGGCAGGCGGCGGGTAAGGCTGCCGGCCGCCGGGACAGGGGGCCGCTGCCGCCGTTTCCGCGGGCGTCAGCCGGGGCCGGCCGTGGAGGCGGTGCCCGGCCCGCCCCCGGTAGGCGGGCCGCGGCCACGTTGGCGGTCGCCGCGGCCGCGGCGGCAGCGGGCATCCTGTTCGCCCTGGCCGGCAACGTAGCGCCTGCTCCGCCGAGCGATCCGGATGCGGTCTCATCGCCTGGTGGTGGCCGGTCGGTGCAACAGGTGTCCACGGCGCAGCGCGAAGGGCAGGACCCGGCTCCCCCCGAAGCCCGGGTACTGCCGGCGGAACTGGAACGTGCGCTGCGGGGCCGCGATGCGGCGGCGGCCGTGCCGGCCCTGGCCTGGTTGCGCACCGAGGCCGTCAGGACGCGCGACGCAACGCTGCTCAACCGGGTCAATATGCCCGGCACGGCCGTCATGGACACGGACCAAGGCATCATCGCTGCACTGGCAGGCTCCGGCAGTTGGCTCGACGGCTTCGAAACCACGGTGGAGGAGGTAACGGCTGATCCAGCGCCACCAGGCGGAGGGCCACAGGAATGGGTGGCCGCAACCGTCAGCACGTCGGCGTACCGGCAGGTGGCCGCCGACGGCAGCGTGCTGGGACGACGCGCCGAACCCAGCGTGCAACGGGTCCACCTTGAGATGGTGAGGCGGGACGCCGGCTGGCTGATCCAGTCAGTCCGCGAGGCGCCCCGCCGCTCGGATGACCCCGGGGCCAGCACAGGCCGTGACTAAGATCGAGGCATGACTTCATCGAGCTACTTCCGCTACCCGCACGTGCACGGCGATCTGGTCACGTTCGTCGCTGAGGACGACGTGTGGGTCGCCCCCCTTGCCGGCGGCCGGGCGTGGCGTGTCTCGTCGCTGCAACTGCCGGCCCGGAATCCGAGGTTCTCGCCGGACGGGCAGCACCTGGCCTGGAGCGTGGTGCAGGCCAGCGCCCCCGAGGCCGTCACGGCGTCGGTCGACGGCGGGGGATTCCGCCAACTGACCTACTGGGGGCACGCCAGCACGAAGGTAAAAGGATTCACTCCGGCGGGCCACGCCCTGGTGACGAGTTCCTTCGAACGCGAAGAATCACGTCACACCTGGGCCTACGCTGTGCCGCTGGACGGTTCGGACGCCCGGGTCCTGCCCTATGGGCCCGTCGACTCAATCGCGTTCGGGCCGGAACTCGGCGACGAGCGTCCGGTCGTGGTCGGCAGCGTGCTCTCGCGCGAACCGGCGTGGTGGAAGCGGTACCGCGGCGGAACGGCCGGCAAACTGTGGATCGACCGGGACGGCGGCGGCGAGTTCGGGCGCCTGGCGGCCGAACTCGACGGCAACCTGGCAGACCCGATGTGGATCGGCAACCGGATCGCGTTCCTGAGCGATCACGAAGGTTACGGCAACCTGTATTCGGTGGGGCCGGACGGAACAGGCCTGCGCCGGCACACCGACCACGACGGTTTCTACGTCCGCCATGCCGCGACGGACGGCACGCGCGTGGTCTTCGAGTCCGCCGGCGAACTCTGGATCCTGGACTCCCTCGATTCCGCGGACGCGGCCCGCCGGCTTGAGATCACGCTGGGCTCGGCATCCACGAGCCGCCGCAGCCGCCCGCTCGACGTGTCAAAGCACCTGGCCTCCGCCGTGCCGAATCCCAAGGGAACCGCCTCCGTCATCGAAACGCACGGCACGGTGCACTGGCTGACCCACCGGGACGGCCCGTCGCGCGCTGTGGAATCGACGCCCGGCGTCCGCGCCCGGCTCGCGCGGCCCCTCGGCGACACGCGGGTGGTCTATGTCGCGGACCACGACGGGGAAGAAGCCCTCTACATCCGCCAGGTCTTCGAACAGCTGTCCCGGGCCGACCAGCCTGCTCCCGCGGCAGCCGTGCCGGCCCCCGCCGAACCGGAGCCCGACGGCTTGCCGCGCCCGGTGTCGGCCTCCGCCGTCGTCCATCCGACCCAGTCCCAGCCCATCGTGGAGGTGCGGTCCGGCGGAAGGCAAGGCGGCGGCGGAAGCGGCGGCCGGGAACCGGACGCCCGTTCGGCTGAGGCGCTGGAGCCGCAGCAATTGCGCCGCGTGGAGCTGCCCGGCCCGGACCGGGTGAGCGCGCTTGCCGCCAGTCCGGACGGCAAGCTGGCGGCAGTGGCCACCGAATACGGCCTGGTACTGGTCCTGGACGCCGAAAGCGCGCAGCTCCGCCGGCTCTCCGAAACCGACCACGGGGCGATCAGCGAGCTGGTCTTCTCGCCGGATTCCCGCTGGATCCTGTGGGCCGAGCCCGTGACAGCGGAGGGCACCCGCACGCGTCTCCGGCTGGCCCGGGCCGACGGCACCGGCGGGATCGTCGACGTGACCGACGGACGCTTCCGCGACCATGGTCCGGCGTTCACCCCGGACGGCAAGTTCGCCGCGTTCCTCTCCGAACGGAGCTTCGATCCGGTCTATTCCACCCACAGCTTCGACCTGGGTTTTCCCGAATCGACCAAGCCGTTCCTGGTGGCCCTGGCCGCCGCCACGTCTTCGCCGTTCGGTCCGTCGGTGCACGGCACGCTGCCGGACGCGCCGCCGTCGGCCGGGAAGGATCACGACGGACCCCCGAACGGGGAGGACCAGGCCACGCCCGCCGTCGCCGACATGGTGGTGGACGCCGAACGGCTGGGAGAGCGGATCATCCCGGTCCCGGTCCGGCAGGGCCGCCACACCGACCTCAGCGCGGTAGACGGAGCCCTGCTGTGGCTGGCCAGCGACCCCGCCGGCGTCACCGGAGAAGGCCGCGCGTCGGCGGAAGAGCCGGAGCAGTCCCAGCGGCTGGAGCGGTTCGACCTCTCCCGCCGGGAGGTTTCCGTGCTGGTGCCGGCGCTGGACTCCTACGAGGTGTCCCAGGACCGCAAGCGGATCGTGTACGTGCACAAGGCGCAGGTCAAGGCCGTGCCGGCCGCCGGGAAGGTCGACGACGACTCGCCCGAGAGCGTGCAGGTCGACCTGGGCCGGATCCGGGTCACCCTCGAACCGCTCAAGGTCTGGGGCCAGGCGTTCGACGAGGCCTGGCGGCTGCAGCGCGACTTCTACTGGGCCGAGGACCTGGCCGGGCTGGACTGGCAAGGCGTCTACGACCGTTACCGGCCCCTGGTCGAGCGGCTTGGATCCCACGACGACCTGGTGGACCTGCTCTGGGAGCTGCACGGCGAACTCGGCACCTCGCACGCCTACGTTTCGCCCCCGCCGGTCGCGGAGCCCGGCTCCGGCAAACAGGGACGGCTCGGCGCCGACCTGGCACGGACCGAGGCGGGCTGGACCGTGCAGAAGATCCTCGCCGGAGAATCGTCGGATCCGCTGGCGCTGTCTCCGCTGACTGCTCCGGGCGCAGCCGTCGACCCGGGGGACGTGATCGCGGCGGTGGACGGCATCCCCGTGGACCCGCTGGCAGGCCCTGCGCCGCTGCTGGCCGGCGCGGCCGGCAAGACGGTCGAACTGACCATCGTCAACGGGGCGGGCAGCCCGGAAGCCGGCCTGCAGCGGCGAATCGCGGTGATCCCCATCCGCGACGAAGAGCGGCTCCGGTACCAGAACTGGGTCTCGGGGAACCGCCGCAATGTCCGCGAGGCATCGAACGGACGCTTCGGATACCTCCATATCCCGGACATGGTGGCGCGCGGCTGGGCACAACTCCACCGCGACCTGGATGTGGAGACCGCCAAGGACGCGCTCGTCATCGACGTACGGCGCAACCGCGGCGGCCATACCTCCCAGCTGGTTGCCGAGTTGATCGGCCGCAAGGTCACCGCCTGGAACCTCGCCCGCGGCGAGCAGCCGGGCACGTACCCGGCCCACGCGCCCCGGGGCCCAGTCGTCGTCCTCACCGATGAATACGCCGGGTCCGACGGCGACATCATCACCCAGGTGAGCAAGCTGCGCGGGATTGGTCCCGTAGTCGGGACCCGGACGTGGGGCGGGGTGGTCGGCATCGACGCGAAGTTCTCGCTGGCCGACGGAACCGGCGTCACGCAGCCGCGGTACGCGTTCTGGTTCACCCAGGGCGTGGGCTGGGGCGTGGAGAACTACGGGGTGGACCCGGACATCGAGGTGCCGTTCCCGCCGCACGCGTACGGGGCGGGGGAGGACCCGCAGCTGGAGCACAGCGTCGGCATCCTCAAGGAGATGCTGGGCGAGCTGCCGACCGACCAGCCGCCGGCGCGGGCCGGTTATCCCGTGCTGCGCCCCGGACCGCTGCCGCCGCGTCCGCAGGATGTGCGTTGACCTTCGCCTGGGCGCACCGGGCGTGAACGGAAGAACCCCGGCGCATCCAAGATGCGCCGGGGTTCTTCGGTCTGTTCGGGATTAGCCGGCCAGGGTGGCATCAATCGTGATGCTCGGGACGGAGGCCAGGGCGCCGGAGACAGGACAGGTGTCCTTGGCGCCGGAGGCCAGGCGCTGGAAGTCGTCCTCGCTGATCCCGGGCACGGTCGCGTTTACGGTCAGGCGAATCTCGGTGATGCCGGTGCCCGGCACGAAATCCACGGCCGCCGAGGTTTTAATGCTCTCGGCTGTGGTCCCGTTTTCCTTGAGCATGTTGCTGAACTGCATGGAGTAGCAGGTGGCGTGGGCGGCAGCCAGCAGTTCTTCGGGGCTGGTCTTTCCCTCGGACTGGTCCGCACGTGCCTTCCAAGTGACATCGTAAGTGCCGATCCCGGACGTTTCGAACGTAGTCTGGCCGGCGCCGCTAAACAGGTCGCCGTTCCACTCGGTGCTGGCAGAACGTGTTGTAGCCATATGTCCTCCTTGGTCGATCTCGGATGAGTTCCATGCCGGCCCGGCCGCGGGCGGCCGGCGCCGTCCTTTTCATACTAGGGGAGTTGCCGCGGACTGTCCGGGCGGCACCGGGTTAAGCCACAGCGGCCGGCCCCGGAGCCCGGGACCGGCCGCAGCGTCAGGAGCTTTGGAAAGTCAGTTCCACAAGGTCGCGATGGCGACGTTCAGCAGCGCCAGGCCGCCCACCGAGTGGGCCAGGCCGGTGGAAATCGGTTCGCCGGCCTTGTACTTGCGGCGGCCGATGAACGCGAGGACGCCCACGACGAGCCCGATGACCAGCTTGATGGTCAGCTTCACGTAGTCGGCGTCCATGTCCAGGGCCGGAATCAGGCCCATCATGATGACGCCGGTAATCAGCTGGAGGGCTGCGCCGTCGAACTGGCGGGGGTGGACGGTGGGCTTCTTCATGTTGCCTATCCAGATGCCGACGATCATGGCGGCACCGACGATGTGCAGGAAGACGAAAATGCTGTAAAGGATGTCCATGGGCCCAGCTTATCGGCCGGGGAGGCACGCAGATCCGCGCCATGCCGCGGCGGGACGGGTATTTCTACCTGGCGTAGTAGCGGCTGGCGGGCCGAGGGGACAAAGCACAGCGGCGGGCTGCGTCCACTGGGAACGCAGCCCGCCGCTCATCCGTGCGTCGCGCGGGGCAGGCCGGGCTAGAGGCCCAGGTCCGCCTCGAACTGTCCGGCTTCCAGACGCGCCCGCAGCGTCTGCAGGAAACGGCCGGCATCCGCGCCGTCGACCAAACGGTGGTCGTAGGTCAGGGACAGATACATCATCGAGCGGATGGCGATCGAATCGTCGCCGTTCTCATCCTGGACAACCATGGGCCGCTTGACGATGGCGCCGGTACCGAGGATTCCCACCTGCGGCTGGTTGATGATCGGAGTGTCGAACAGGGCGCCGACGCTGCCGATGTTGGTGATCGAGAAGGTACCGCCGGAGAGCTCGTCGGGAGCGATCTTGTTGCTGCGGGTACGGGCGGCAACATCGGCGATCTTGCCCGCCAGGCCGGCCAGGTTCAGGCTGCCGGCGTCATTGATCACCGGGACCAGCAGGCCCTTGTCGGTATCCACCGCAATCGCCAGGTGCTCTGCGTTGTGGTAGGTGATCTCCTGCTTTTCCTCGTCGTACTCGGCGTTCAGCTTCGGATGCTGCTTGAGCGCCTCCGCGACGGCCTTGGCGATGAAGGGCAGGTACGTCAGCTTGACGCCGTTTTGCTCCTGGAAGGACTTCTTGGCACGCTCGCGCAGCTTGGCCACCTTGGTCATGTCGACCTCGTGGACCTGGGTGAGCTGGGTGGAAGCGTCCAGCGATTCGCGCATCCGGCGGGCGATCACCTGGCGGATCCGCGGTGCCTTCTCGACGGTGCCGCGCTTGGCCGAGGCCGCGGCGTCCGCCGGAGCCTTCGCGGCGGCTGCCGGTGCTGCGGCCGGTTTGGCGGATTCGGCCGCCTCCAGCACGTCCTGCTTGCGGATGCGTCCGCCCACGCCGGTGCCCTTGACGTTGGACAGGTCCACGCCGTGCTGGTTGGCCAGCTTGCGGACCAGCGGGGTGACGTAGCCGGCGTCCGGGCCCGCGGCGGGCTCGGCGGCGGCCGGAGCCTCGGCCTTGGGGGCTTCGGCCTTGGGAGCCTCGGCCTTCGGGGCTTCGGCGGCCGGCTGTTCGGCGGACGGTTCAACCACCGGGGCTTCGCGTTCCTCGGCAGGCGCGGCGGCCACCGGCTCGGCTTCCTTCGGCTCCGCCTTGGCGGGGCCGGCGCCGGTGCCGATGATGGCAAGCACCGAACCGACCTCTGCGGTCTCATCCTCGGCGACCTTGATCTCCTGGACCGTGCCGGCCACCGGGGACGGAATCTCCGTGTCTACCTTGTCGGTGGAGACCTCGAGCAGCGGCTCATCGACCTCGACCGTGTCGCCCACCTGCTTCAGCCAGCGGGTGACCGTGCCCTCGGTCACGCTCTCGCCCAGGGCCGGGAGGGTGACTTCGGTGCCTTCGCCGGAACCGGCGGCGGGCGCCTCCTCGGCGGGGGCTTCCTGCCGGGGCTCCTCCTGCTTCGGGGCCTCCTGTGCTGGGGCTTCCTCGGCGGGGGCTTCCTGCTGGGGGGCTTCAGCCTCCTGCTGCGCCGCCGGCGCTTCTTCGGCGGTCTCGCCGGAGCCGGAACCGTCGCCAATCCGCACCAGCGGGGCTCCGACGTCGGCGGTTTCGTCTTCGGCGACCAGGATCTCTTCGATCACGCCGGCTACCGGAGAGGGGATCTCGGTGTCGACCTTGTCGGTGGAAACCTCGAGCAGGGGTTCGTCGACTTCGACCCGGTCGCCGACCTGTTTCAGCCAGCGAGTGACAGTGCCTTCGGTGACGCTTTCACCGAGGGCGGGCAAGTTCACGGTTTCAGACATGTGGTGCCCGTTCTCCTTTGAGTCTATTTTCCGGCCTGGCCGGTACATCGAGTCTTGTCTTGAGCCTAGTGCACCCGCCCGGCGGGGACGGGTGCACCAGGAGAGGGCCTGTTAGCCGTGCAGCGGGCGGCCGGCCAGCGCCATGGCGGCCTCGCCGAGGGCCTCGTTCTGCGTGGGGTGCGCGTGGATGAGCGCCGCGACGTCCTCCGGGTAGGCTTCCCAGCTGACGATCAGCTGGGCCTCGCCGATCTGCTCGCCGATGCGGCCGCCGATCATGTGCATGCCCACAATGGGGCCGTCCTTTTCGCGGACCATCTTGATCATGCCGCTGGTGCCCAGGATCGAGCTCTTGCCGTTGCCGGCCAGGTTGTACTCGACGGTCTCCACGTTGTCCTTGCCGAACTTCTCCTCGGCCTGCGGCTGGTTGAGGCCGACGGAGGCAATCTCCGGATCGCAGTAGGTGACCTTCGGGATGTTGATGTCTTCGATGAGGGCCGGCTTGTTGCCGGCAATCTCCTCGGCCACGAAGATGCCCTGCTGGAATCCGCGGTGGGCCAGCTGGACGCCGGGGACAATGTCGCCGACGGCGTAGATGTTGCCGACACCGGTGTGCAGCCGCTCGTTGGTGATCACGAAGCCGCGGTCAACCGTGAGGCCGGCTTCCTCGAAGCCCAGGCCCGCGGTGCTCGGTCCGCGCCCGACGGCAACCAGCATCAGGTCGGCTTGGAACGTCTTGCCGTCGGCCAGGGTGACCACCACGCCGTCGTCGTTCTGTTCCACCTTTTCGAAGAACACGCCGGTGTTGAACTTGATGCCGCGCTTCTTGAACGCGCGCTCCAGCTGCTTGATGATCGCCGGGTCCTCGTTGGGCACCAGCGAGGGCAGGCCCTCGACGATGGTGACGTCAACGCCGAACGAGTTCCATACCGAGGCGAACTCGACGCCGATGACGCCGCCGCCGAGCACCACGGCGCTCTTGGGCAGGGTGTCCATCTTCAGGGCATGGTCGGACGTGATGACCTTGCCGCCGATTTCCAGGCCCGGGAGGGTCTTGGAGTAGGAGCCGGTGGCCAGGACGATGTTCTTGCCCTTGTAGGCGGTGCCGCCGACCTCGATGGTGTCCTTGCCGACGAGCTTGCCTTCGCCTTCGATGACGGTGATGCCCTTGGACTTCACCAGGCCGGTCAGGCCCTTGAACTTCCCGGCGATGACACCGTCCTTGTAGGCATTGACGGCAGCCATGTCGATGGAATCGAGGCTTACGTTCACGCCGTACTTCGCGGCGTCCTTGGCGTGGTCGGCCAGCTCGGCCGAGTGCAGCAGCGCCTTGGTGGGGATGCAGCCGTTGTGCAGGCAGGTGCCGCCGAGCTTGCCCTTTTCCACCAGACCGACGCTGAAGCCCAGCTGCACGGCGCGGAGGGCAGCGGCATAACCGCCGCTGCCGCCGCCGAGGATCAGGATGTCGAATTCTTGCGCTGTTGCCGAATCGGCCACGTGAACGCTCCCTCGCGTGTTCGCAACGTGTGGTGACACGTCGATGAGTTGATTGGGGTTGACGAACGAAGTTGGTTGGGTCTCACCTTAGCCCTCCCGCATACCATCATCTAGTTGGTGACGGCCCCAACAGGCCGGATTGTGTGCGGATTCACGCGGGCGCGCTCCGAGGCGCGGGCCTTTAGGAGCTGCGGGCCACTACATCCTCGGCGTAGGCCACCAGCGTGCGGACGGCGACGCCGGTGCCCTCCTTCGGGGTGTAGCCGTGCGGGGATCCTTCGTTGAAGGCCGGGCCGGCAATGTCGAGGTGGGCCCACGGGATGCGCGCGCCGCCGGATTCGCCCACGAACTCGCGCAGGAAGATCGCGGCCGTCAGCATGCCGCCGTACTTGTCGCCCATGTTGGACAGGTCTGCCACCTGCGAGTCCAGGCTGGGACGAAGTTCCTCCGGCAACGGCATCGGCCAGAACAGTTCCCCCGCCCGGTCGGCGGCGGCCTTGACGGCATCGCGCACGGGTTCGTCGCCCATGACCGCGGCCACCCGGCTTCCCAGCGCGACCATCTGCGCACCCGTCAGGGTGGCGACGTCCAGCAGGACGTCGGGATGTTCCTCGCTGGCGGCGGCCAGTCCGTCGGCCATGACCAGCCGGCCTTCGGCGTCGGTGTTGAGCACTTCCACCGTCTTGCCGCCGTACATGGTTAGTACGTCGGAGGGCCGGGACGCGGTGCCGGACGGCATGTTCTCCGCCAGGCAAAGCCACGCCGTGGCCTTCACCGGCAGTCCCAGCTCGGCGATCGCCAGGACGGCGTTCAGCACCACCGCCGCGCCTGCCATGTCGCACTTCATGGTCATCATGCCGGTGGCGGGCTTGAGCGAGAGGCCGCCGGAGTCGAAGGTGATGCCCTTGCCCACGAAGGCGAGCTTCGCCTTGGCCCGGACCGGCGCGTATTCGACCTTGACCAAGCGGGGCGGGCGGCTGGATCCCTTGCCGACGCCGGTCAGGCCCCCGTAACCGTCTTTCGCCAGCCGACCCTCGTCCAGGACGGTGACCTTGACTGGCAGGTTCCGGGCCATCTGGGTGGCAGCCTCGGCGAACGTCTCCGGGTACAAGTGGCTCGGCGGCTGGTTGACCAGGGAGCGCGTCGCATTGACCGCCCGTCCCAGCACCGAGGCCCGCTTGAGTGCCTTCGCCAGTTCCTTGTCGCCGGCAACCGGCGTGATGACGGTGGCTTCCGCCACCGGGCCGCGGGCCCCGGCCGCCCGGGTGCGGTGATCGCTGAAGTCATAGGCGCCCAGGGCGGCGCCTTCGGCGACAGCCGCCGCTTCGGCCACTGTTCCGGCCGGCAGGCCGAGTGCCACCGAGCGGACCCCGGCCAGTTGGCGCACCGCCGAGCCGGCGGTGCGGCGCAGGGTTTCTTCCGTCAACGCCTGCCCGGGCAGCAGCTTCCCGACGCCGGCCAGCACCACCACGTCCGCCCCGGCCCCGGGCAGCCCCGGCAGGCGGTGGACCTGGTCGGCCGCCCCGGTGACGCCGAGCAGCGGAAGGGAGTCCTGCAGCGACTTCGAGGCCTTGGCCGGCAGCGGATTCTCCAGCAGGACCGGACCGTCTCCGTCCTGCCCGACCGCAATGACGAGGGCGGCTGACTTGGCCTTTTTGACATCCTTGGCAATGGCGCTGAGCTTGAGCTCGGTCGTGGGGATCACGCAGATCTGTCCTAACTTCTCCTACAGCCGGCCGGCCGGACGGGTGGTGCCCGCCGCCGCTCACCGGTTGCTTACCGTTGTGTCTACAGTAGTTCCAGCAGGAATGAGCCTTTGAAAAGGTTGGCCGGAACAGGGCCTGCACCTGTCGATCGTAGTCTCTCCGCACCGGATGCGGTGCCGCGCACGCGCTGTCCGGCCCGCGGGCCGGAATTTTTCCGCCCGCCCGGGCGCTGAACACTGCGAGAGGCATGCACGGCAGGGAAAGAGACGATGCCGGAACGGAGGGCACATTGCTGGATCCACGGTCGCTGATGTCGACCAACGCGGAGTTGTTCGACTCGCCTGAGCTGCGCGGGCTTGATCTCGTCATGGGATTCACCGGTGCTGCGGAAGCCGGCCACGTGGTGGAGCAGATCGGCGACGAGCTGCTCGACGGGCTCGACGCACAACTGGTCGCCTCCTTCGACGCCGACCAACTGGTGGACTACCGCAGCAGGCGGCCCCGCATCACCTTCGCCGGCGACCGTTTCACCGACTACGAAGCCCCCGCCATCGAGCTGTACCGGCTGGTCGACGGGCTCGGCACTCCGTTCCTGCTGTTGACCGGCCCCGAACCCGACTACCAGTGGGAGCGGTTCTCCCGTGCGGTCGTCTGGGTGGCGAACCGGCTCCAGACGCGGCTGGTCGCGTGGGTCCAGTCGCTGCCCATGCCGGTGCCCCACACCCGCCCGATCGGCGTGACCGTCCACGGCTCGCGGCAGGACCTGATCGACGGGATCACCAGCTGGAAACCCCAGGCGGAGCTGCAGGCCGGCATCGGCCCGCTGCTGGAAGTGCGCCTCGCAGAGGCCGGGCGCGACGTCGTCGGCTATTCCATCCACGTGCCCCACTACCTGTCCGACGCCCAGTACCCGCCTGCCGCCGTCGCGGCGCTGGAGTACATCGGTGCCGCCACCTCGCTGACGTTGCCCACAGACCGGCTGCGCGAGACCGGACGCGAGGTGGAAAGCCAGATCGACCGGCAGGTACAGGACTCCGCGGACGTCCAGCGCGTCGTCGGCCGGCTGGAAGAGCGGTACGACGAGTACGCGGGGCATGAAGAGCGCCGCTCGCTGCTGGTCAAGGACAACGAAGAGCTTCCCGACGCCGACGAGATCGGCGCGGCGGTGGAGGCCTTCCTGGCCACTCAGCCTGCCACCGACGACGACGGCGCCGAAGGAGCCTCCACGGGGTCCGGCGACGCCGATTAGTCCCGCGCCCCGGACCGTGGGCAAGATGGAGCAATGGATTCGCGGCGTGCTTGGTGGGTGTGGGGGAGCGGGATATTCGCCTACTTGGTGGCGATCACCCAGCGGACCTCCTTCGGCGTAGCAGGGCTGCAGGCCACCGAGCGCTTTGACGCCACCGCCGCCGCGTTGTCGACGTTCACCGTGGTGCAACTGGTGGTGTACGCGGGCCTGCAGATCCCCGTCGGCCTCATGGTGGACAAATACGGGCCCCGGATAATGGTGGCCGGAGGGGCCGTGCTGATGCTGGCCGGGCAAACCGCCCTGGCCTTCGCGTCCTCCGTCCCCGAAGGGCTGGCCGGACGCGTCCTCGTCGGTGCCGGCGACGCGATGACCTTCGTGTCGGTGCTGCGGCTGCTGCCCAGTTGGTTCAGCGGGAAGCACATTCCGTTGCTGACCCAGTTAACCGGCCAGCTGGGCCAGATCGGCCAGCTCATCAGCGTCATCCCGTTCGTGGCCATCCTTAACCTGGCGGGTTGGACGCCGGCTTTCCTCTCTGTTGCCGCGCTCTCCGCGGTGGCCTTCGTCCTTGCCCTCGCAGTGGTCCGCAACGAGCCGGGACCCCGGCGGACAGCCCCGCAGCCGACCCTCCGCCAGACCGGCGCGTCGCTCGCCGAAGCGTGGCGGGAACCGGGTACGAGACTGGGACTGTGGACTCATTTCACGGTCCAGTTTCCCGCGAACGTGTTCATGCTCATGTGGGGTTACCCGTTCCTGGTGTCGGCCCAAGGCCTGACTCCGACGGAAGCCTCGGTGCTGATGACGGCAGCGGTCATGACCTCCTTCGTCGCCGGCCCGTTGCTGGGCCGCTGGGTGGGCCGGCATCCCCTCCGGCGCTCCACCATGGCCCTGCTGATCGTGGGGGCCATGTCGGCGGCCTGGCTGTGCGTCCTGGTTTACCCGGGCCCGGCACCGTTTTGGCTGCTCCTGCTGCTGGTCATGGCCGTGGCCGTCGGCGGCCCGGGTTCCATGATCGGCTTCGACTTCGCCCGGACCTTCAATCCGCTCAGCCGCGCCGGAACGGCCACCGGGATTGTCAACGTCGGCGGCTTCATCTCGGCGCTGCTGGTGATGCTCGGCATGGGCGTGGTGCTCGATGCCCTGCTGGCCAGCGGGTTCTCGCAGGGCGACCTGTACGCGCTGGACTCGTTCAAGCTGGCCTTCAGCCTCCAGTTCCTCTTCCTGATCGCGGGCACGCTGGCGATGCTGGCCGTGCGCAAACGCGTGCGCACCCGGATGTCGCACGGCGGGATTACCGTGCCGCCGCTGCGCGATGCGCTCGCACGGGAGCGCCGCCGGCGGCGCGAACGGATCCGGGAAAGCAGGGGGAACGGCGGAACCCGGGGCGGCTAAGCACCCTCCCTCCACCGTTGAGCACCCTTCCTCCACCTGGGCTTCGGAAGGGCGGTTGTCCACAGGAGAGCCCCCTCGGCTGGCCGCCGGGCAGGCAGCGGCGGAAGGCTCCTGTCATGGAGAAGAAGAAGTTCACCGCCCGCCGCTCCGTCGACATTCTCGGTTTCGTGCCGCATGCGCTGGGATTCCTTCCCGCCGACAGCGTGGTGCTGCTGGCCCTTTCCCAAGGCCGTTTGGGCGCGACCCTCCGCCTGGACCTCCCCGCCAGCGGGGACGGCTGCCACCTCGAACTGTTTGCCGAAACGGCGGCGGACTATCTGCGCTCGGACGAGGACGCCGACTCCGCGCTGCTCATCCTGTACACGGACCACCCCTGGCGTTCGCCGGGCCGGCCGCCCCATGCCCGGCTCGTGGCCGCCCTCGGCCGTTCCCTGTCCGCCGCCGGGCTGCCGGTCCGCGCGGGCTGGACGGTAGGCCCGCAGCACTGGCGGGAGCTTTATTGCGCCGACGCCGAATGCTGTCCGCTGCCCGGACGTCCGGTGTCACAGATCCGGGACAGTGCCCTGAGCGCCGAACTTGTCTACAGCGGCAGCACCTACGCGGCCTCCGCAGCGGAGGCCGTGGCCGTCCCACGGGCGGCTACCTCCGGCGCGCCGTACGCGACCGCCACGTCCGTCCGGAAAGCGGGGGCTGCACAGGCACTAA
Organism: Arthrobacter sp. B0316-1-20; assembly: GCF_059091865.1. Classification (NCBI taxonomy): domain Bacteria; kingdom Bacillati; phylum Actinomycetota; class Actinomycetes; order Micrococcales; family Micrococcaceae; genus Arthrobacter; species Arthrobacter sp. B0316-1-20. The sequence goes on from NZ_JBNHHC010000016.1 coordinate 104,008, forward strand.
CACCGGCACCGGCAGCGACGCCCGATGTCGCGGCCGGGATACGGCAGGAGGCGGACCGGCTGGCCGCGGGACGTGCGGGAGGGTGGACCCATTCGGACTTCTACTTCCACACCCTCCGCCGCTGGGAGCAATCCCTGGCAGCGCACAAGGCCGGAACCCTCACGGCGGAAGCGCAGGCCTTCCTGCTGGCGAGCCTGAGCGACAACGCGGTACGGGACGGTATTGCCATCTTCGCCTGCAGCAGCGCCGAGACGGCGTTCCTCTGGGCCGAGGCATCCGGCCTCCTCGATGACGCGGACCGGGCGGCGGGCGCCGCGCCGCCCGTCGATCCATTGCCCGGGTCCGGCGATCCTGCCGCAGCCCGGGGCTGGTCCAAAATTTTGATCGGTGAGTCGCCCCACGCTCCGGACTGGGATCGCGTGGACGCCACGGCACACCTGCTCTCCCGCCTGCACGCCGTCGGAGCGGGGCGCTCCCGCGCTGCCGCCGGCACGCTGCATGCCTGGATCGAATGGGCCCGGGGACGCGGTACGCATGCGCATCAACGGGCCGAGGCCTGCCTTCGCGAATGGCCCGGCTACCGGCTGGCGGAACTGGTGCGGGAACTGGCAGACAGCGGAATGCTGCCGGTGTGGGCGCGCCGGCGGGAGACCGCCTGGCCCGGACGGAGGCACCTGACGGCATGATCGCGGCGTCGCGACGGTCGAAAATCAGTTCATCCGGCGGTCTGAATCGTGAGACAATGGGAACCGAGACCCGGTTGGGTTCGTGTTTCAAACAGCGGTAGATCCTGCGGGAATACCGCCGCCGCGGATCAGGTTATGCCATGCAGACCCTGCGTCCGTGGCTTGGTTTGAATTCATTCACGGACTTGACAGGGTCATAGTGGTGTTACCCGCAGGTAGCGTCACAGACCGCCGTACGAAAGGTTCTCTGTGTCACCGGACAAGAAGACTGCTGCAGCTCCCGATGAGGAGACTGCTGCCTCCGCTCCGAAAAAGTCCGCGACGACCAAGCGCGCGGGCGCCCAGTCAGCGGCAGCGGCGGAAGCTGCTCCGAAACGGCGCGGCCGCAAGCCCGGTGCCGCTGCCAAGAAGGATGAGGCGAACACCGCCGAGCTGGCCACGGAAGAAGTCGACGAGGATCCCGAGGTCGAGCCGGAGCCCACCGAGGAAGACGTAGAAGCCACCGAGGAAGCCGGCGCCAAGAAGGGCAAGGACGGCGAGACCGGGTCCGGGTTTGTTTACTCCGACGCCGACGACGACGACGCCCCCGCCCAGCAGGTGGTCTCCGCCGGCGCCACCGCCGACCCCGTCAAGGACTACCTGAAGCAGATCGGCAAGGTCGCCCTGCTGAACGCCGAGCAGGAAGTCGACCTCGCGCTGCGGATCGAGGCCGGTCTCTTCGCCGAAGAGAAACTGGCCAAGGACGACGGCACCATGGAGACGCGCCTGCGGCGCGACCTGGAGCAGATCGTCCACGACGGCAAGCGCGCCAAGAACCACCTGCTGGAAGCCAACCTCCGACTGGTCGTCTCGCTGGCCAAGCGCTACACCGGCCGCGGCATGCTGTTCCTGGACCTGATCCAGGAAGGCAACCTTGGCCTCATCCGCGCCGTCGAGAAGTTCGACTACACCAAGGGCTTCAAGTTCTCCACCTACGCCACCTGGTGGATCCGGCAGGCCATCACCCGCGCCATGGCGGATCAGGCCCGCACCATCCGCATTCCGGTGCACATGGTGGAAGTCATCAACAAGCTGGCCCGCGTGCAGCGCCAGATGCTCCAGGACCTGGGCCGCGAGCCCACTCCCGAAGAGCTGGCCAAGGAACTGGACATGACACCGGAAAAGGTCGTCGAGGTCCAGAAGTACGGCCGGGAGCCGATCTCGCTGCACACGCCGCTGGGCGAAGACGGCGACTCGGAGTTCGGCGACCTGATCGAAGACTCCGAGGCCGTGGTTCCCGCCGACGCGGTCAGCTTTACCTTGCTGCAGGAACAGCTCCACTCGGTGCTGGACACGCTGTCCGAGCGCGAAGCCGGCGTGGTGGCCATGCGCTTCGGACTCACCGACGGCCAGCCGAAGACTTTAGACGAAATCGGCAAGGTCTACGGCGTCACGCGGGAACGCATCCGCCAGATCGAATCCAAGACCATGTCCAAGCTGCGGCACCCGTCGCGGTCGCAGGTACTCCGCGACTACCTGGACTAATCCGACTGCGCAGCAGGGCCGGTACCCGCAAGGGGCCGGCCCTGCTGCGTTAACCGGCTCCCGCAAAAGGCCGGCCCTGCTGCGTTAGCCGGCGGCAGCGGGGGAAGGGGAGCGCCGCGTTCCGGCGCCAGGTCCCCGGGCGCCCCCGGCGGAAAGGCCTCCGGAGACGCAAAGGGCGCCGTTCCCCTTGCGGGGAACGGCGCCCTTTGACCGGGTACCGGGCGGACCTGTCGGACCGCTCCGGGAACGGGCTGCGGCTGCAGCCCGTTCCCAAAGAACCTATTCGGCGGCGGCGCCGGCCTTTTCGGTCAACCGGCTGGTTTCGTCCTGCCATTCCGAGGCCTTGGAGCGAAGCTGCGGCTCATGCTGCCGGGCATGGTGCCCGCAGAAGAGGAGTTCGCCGCCGGAGGAGGCCAGGACAACCCGTACATAGGCTTGGGCACCACACCGGTCGCATCGGTCCAATGCGGTCAGTTCACGGGGGGCTACTGCTGTCGTCATGATGACCTCCTTACGAGTGCGTCTATCCATAGAACCATCCGAAGCGCGGAAATCTTCGCAAGATGGGGTCACTTTCGCTCACCGCGTATCACGTGTGGGTAACAGCCGGGAGCTGCGTCACATGCCGGTCTGCGCTCCGGCGCGGTGCACAAGCCCGCCCGCAAAGGGGATTAGCCTAGTAACGGTCCGTTATTCGCGGCGGACCGCGGCCAAGGACCGCAGTTCTGTCTGCCAAGGAGCACTCGTACACGTGGCGCCAACGAAGTCTGAGTACACAGCACGCCATCTTTCCGTCCTGGAAGGGCTGGAAGCCGTCCGCAAGAGGCCGGGCATGTACATCGGATCCACTGATTCCCGCGGGTTGATGCACTGCCTATGGGAAATCATCGACAACTCCGTCGACGAGGCGCTGGCCGGGTACGGGCAGAGCATCAAGATCACGCTGCACCCGGACGGCTCGGTGGAGATCCACGACGACGGCCGTGGCATCCCGGTGGACATCGAGCCAAAGACCGGCTTGAGCGGCGTCGAAGTAGTGTTCACCAAGCTGCACGCCGGCGGAAAGTTCGGCGGCGGCTCCTACACGGCCTCCGGCGGCCTGCACGGCGTCGGCGCCAGCGTGGTCAACGCCCTGTCCTCCCGCCTGGATGTCCAGGTGGACCGCGGCGGCAAGACGTACCAAATGTCCTTCCGCCGCGGCGAGCCGGGCAAGTTCATCGACACGGGCAGGGGGCCGGGCCCGGAGTCCGCGTTCGAGCCGTTCGTCACGGGCTCCAAACTGGAAGTGGTCGGAACCGCCAAGCGCGGCGTGACCGGAACGCGCATCAGATACTGGGGCGACCGGCAGATTTTCACCCCGGACGCCAAGTTCTCCTACGAAGAGCTGCAGAACCGGGCGCGGCAGACCTCGTTCCTGGTTCCGGGGCTGAAGATCACGCTGCGCGACGAGCGCAGGTTGGCCGGCACCGCCGGCGAGAACGGCCCGATCGAGGAAGTGTTCCACCACGACGGCGGCATCGCCGAGTTCGTCGAATACCTGGCCAACGACAGCGCCGTCACGGATGTCTGGCGCTTCCACGGCTCCGGCAAGTTCAAGGAAACCGTTCCGGTACTCGATGAAAACGGGCACAGCAAGATCGCCGAGGTCGACCGCGACTGCCACGTTGACGTCGCCCTGCGCTGGGGCATTGGTTACGACACCACGGTCCGTTCCTATGTGAACATCATCGCCACCCCCAAGGGCGGCACGCACCAGGCCGGCTTCGAACAGGCGCTGTTGAAAACCTTCCGCAAGGTGATCGAGGCGAACGCCCGCAAGCTGAAGGCCGGCAGCGACAAGATTGAAAAGGACGACGTCTTCGCGGGACTCACCGCGGTGCTCACCGTCCGCCTGGCCGAGCCGCAGTTCGAAGGCCAGACCAAGGAAATCCTGGGCACCTCCGCCGTCCGCGCCATCGTGTCCCGGGTGGTGGAGAAGGAGCTGGCCGCCAAGCTGGGGTCCTCGAACCGCGGGGATAAGGCCCAATCCGCGCTGCTGCTCGAAAAGGTCGTCAGCGAGATGAAGTCCCGCATCTCGGCCCGCGTCCACAAGGAGACGCAGCGGCGCAAGAACGCGTTGGAGACGTCCTCCATGCCGGCAAAGCTGATCGACTGCCGCACCAGCGACGTCGAACGCTCCGAGCTGTTCATCGTCGAGGGCGACAGCGCTTTGGGCACGGCACGGCTGGCCCGCTCGTCCGACCACCAGGCGCTGCTGCCGATCCGCGGCAAGATCCTCAACGTGCAGAAGGCATCGGTGGGCGACATGCTCTCCAACGCCGAATGCGCGGCCATCATCCAGGTGGTGGGGGCCGGGTCCGGGCGCAGCTTCCAGCTGGACGCGGCCCGCTACGGCAAGGTCGTCCTGATGACGGACGCCGACGTCGACGGCGCGCACATCCGCACGCTGCTGCTCACGCTCTTCTTCCGCTACATGCGCCCCCTGGTCGACGCCGGTCGCGTGTACGCCGCCGTGCCCCCGCTGCACCGGGTGGAGATCATCAACCCGGGTGCCAAGGCCAACGAGGTGGTGTACACCTACTCGGAGAACGAGCTGCACAAACTGCTCGCCACCCTGGAGAAGGACGGCCGGAAGTACAAGGAGCCGATCCAGCGCTACAAGGGCCTGGGCGAGATGGACGCCGACCAGCTGGCCGAGACCACCATGGAGCCCCGCCACCGAACGCTGCGCCGGGTGCGGATCGAGGATGCCGAAGCCGCCGAGCGTTCCTTCGACCTGCTGATGGGCTCCGACGTGGCGCCGCGCAAGGAGTTCATTGTGGCCGGCGCCTCGATGCTCGACCGGGAACGGATCGACGCCTAGGCCGCCAGCCCGGGTGCCACCAGCAGGACGGTCGGCACCGCCAGCAGCAAAGCCGCGGCCAGCAGTACCGCGGACCGGGCCGCGCCGCCAAGGGCCGGAACAGGGGAGAGCAGCCGCCGCAGCCGGTGTGCGGTGACAAAGGACTCCGCCTCGGCGGCGCCGAGCAATCCCTTCGCCGGGTCGCCCAGGCTTGCGGCCGGGCCTGCCGCCGCCGGCCGCTCACCGGCGGCGACGACGGCGATCGCACGCACCAGCGTCTCGCGGGCCGACGTCTTCAGGGAATGGTCGTCCGCGAGCATCTCGATCAGCTCGTTCACCGCCGTCCGGGCCAGCTTCGAGGTGGGGAGCCAGGGCAGGGCCGCCCGCCAGGCGGCGAAGGCCCACAGCAGCAGGTCGTGGCGCTGTTCCAAGTGTGCCTTTTCGTGCGTCATGACCGCGTGCAGTTCGTCCGGCGAGAGCAACTCGAGCAGGCCGTTCGAGAGCACCGTGACGGAGCCGCCGCCGCCGGGCAGGCAGTAGGCCACCGGCGCCGGGTGGTTGATCACCAGGGTGCGCGGGGAGTCTTCGGACGGGGAGCTGAGCAGATTCAGCAGGTCGCGGTGCCGGCCGCGCTGTTTGCGGATCTTGTAGTAGGTCAGCAGCAGCGTGAAGACCAAATGGACGGTCAGCAGCAGGGCGGCGCTGAGCGCGAACACGTGCACCAAGTCCAGGCCGGTATCCGCACTGTCGTCCAGCAGAAGGCCGGTCAGGCCCCGGAGGCCGGCCAGCAGGTGGTCTCCCAGCGGTTCCAAGCCCCACGTCAGCATGGCGCCGATCATGGACAGGCCGCCGGCCAGGGCGATGGCCTGCCAAAGCACCAGCGCCGTCCCGGGACTGCGGGCCGTCCAACGTGCCCGCGAGAGCAGGATGGGAGCAGGCCACGCCAAAATGACCGCCATGGCGGCCAGCAGGTAGGAGGCCAGGAACATTCAGCTCAGTTGGAAGAGAGGATCTTGCGCAGGGTTTCCGCTTCCTCGTCGCTGACCGTGCCGATAAAGCGGGCCAGGACGGCCTCGCGGTCCGGGGCCGAGCCCAGGACCTCGTGCATCAGCTCCACGGTGTGCTCTTCGCGGCTGGTCACCGCCCGGTAGCGGTGGGGGCGGATGTCGCGGCCGCGCTGGACCAGCCCCTTCTTCTCGAGCCGGGACAGGACCGTCAGCACCGTCGTGACGGCCAGCTCCTTGCCGTCCGCCCCGTCCGCGGAGACCTGCGCCAACGTGTCGCGCAGCTCATTGGCGGTCAGTCCTCCTTCGGCGGGATCGGCGGCGTTCTGGGACCACAGCACGTCCATGACCGCCCGTTCCAAATCTCCGAGAGTAGCCATCTGGTTCCTTTTCGTCTCTTAACGTCGCATCACCGGCGCGCAGAACCTTTCCGCGACCGTGCTCTTGGTCTCTAATTTACCGTCTTTCGTGCAAATGTTCTACAGTTCGTAGAAGATTAAGTTCTACGGCTTGTAGAAATGAGTTCCGGCGCAGGCCGGAACCCAGGTCAGTCCGGGAGGCAGCGGCAATGGAAGCACTTGAAATCGCGCGGTGGCAGTTCGGTATCACCACCGTCTACCACTTCCTCATGGTGCCGCTGACCATCGGCCTGGGACTGCTCGTCGCGATCATGCACACGGCCTGGTACCGCACCGGCAAGGACCAGTACCTGCGGATGACCAAGTTCTGGGGCAAGCTGTTCCTGATCAACTTCATCATGGGCGTGGCCACCGGCCTGGTCCAGGAATTCCAGTTCGGCATGGCCTGGAGCGAATACAGCCGCTTCGTCGGCGACGTCTTCGGCGCCCCGCTGGCCATGGAGGCGCTGCTCGCGTTCTTCGTCGAGTCCATCTTCCTGGGCCTGTGGATTTTCGGCTGGGGCCGGCTGCCCAAAGCGGTGCACCTGCTCAGCATCTGGGGTGCCTCGCTGGCCACCGTCGCTTCGGCCTACTTCATCCTGGCCGCGAACTCCTGGATGCAGCACCCGGTCGGCGTCGAAATGATCGACGGTCGGCCGGTCATGGTGGACGTCTGGGCGGTGCTGACCAACAACACGCTGCTGGTGGCCTTCCCGCACACCATCTTCGGCGCCACCTCGGTGGCCGGCGGTTTCCTGCTGGGCATCAGCTGGTACCACCTGTGGAAGCGCCGCCGCGACGGCATCGACACCGTGGGCCCGGACGGCACGGTAGTCGTCGGATCCGACCCGGCGCGCGGCAGGGATGCGGCCGACCACAAGGTCTGGCTCCGCTCGCTGCGGATCGGCGCCGTCGTCGCGGTCGTCTCCTTCGCCGGGGTGTCCCTCACCGGGGACCTGCAGGCTAAACTGATGTTCCAGCAACAGCCCATGAAGATGGCCGCCGCGGAGGCCGCCTGCCACGACGGCACGGGCTTCTCCATCCTGACGGTCGGCGACCTCGGCTCCAACGACTGCGACGACATGGTCGCCGTGGTGGAGCTGCCCGGACTGCTCTCCTTCATGGCCAACGGCGACTTCGACACCGAGATCCGGGGCATTAACAGCCTGCTGCCGGAGTACCAGGAGCGCTTCGGAACGCACCTGCCCGACAACCCGATCTACGGCGAGCGCGCCGGCAGCGAAATCGACTACGTGCCGGTCATGGAAGTCACCTACTGGGGCTTCCGGATGATGATCACCTTCGGCATGCTGGCCGCCGCGGCCGCCGCCGTCGCCCTGTGGGTGGTGCGCAAGGGCACGGTGCCCGAATCGAAGTGGCTGATGCGGCTGGCCGTGTTCGGAATCCTCGCCCCGTTCGGTGCCAACTCGGCGGGCTGGATCTTCACCGAAATGGGCCGCCAGCCGTTCGTCGTGGCACCCAACCCGGATCCCGACGGCATCGACAACGTCTTTATGTTCACGGCCGCGGCCGTGTCGCCGGGCGTCTCGCTGGGGGAGCTGATTTTCTCGCTCAGCGCCTTCACCTTGGTCTACGGCTCGCTGCTGGTGGTGGAAGTGAAGCTGCTCGCCGCCTACTGCCGCGGCGGTGTGCCGGCGGCAATGCCCGAGCTGCTGCCCGCGGCGTCCGCGGATGGCACGGGCAAGGACGACGACGGCGGCACCGGCGGCCACGGCAAGGACGGAGACGGAACGGACGGGAACGGAAAAGACCCTGATGACGTGCTCGCGTTCGCGTACTGAACCGGCTCCTACGGATCGATAAGGACGACTCATGGAAACCCTGCCTACCATCTGGTTCATTGTCATCGCCTTCTTCTGGACCGGGTACCTGTTCCTGGAAGGATTCGACCTCGGCGTCGGCATGATGATGCGCGGCTTCGCCCGGAACAACACGGAACGCCGCGTGCTGCTCAACACCATCGGCCCGGTCTGGGACGGCAACGAAGTCTGGCTGGTCACCGCGGGGGCCGCCACGTTCGCGGCCTTCCCCGAGTGGTACGCCGCCCTGTTCTCCGGTCTGTACCTCCCGCTGGTGCTCGTGCTGCTGGCCCTGATCTTCCGCGCCGTCGGGATCGAATACCGCGGCAAGGTGGACACGGACCGGTGGCGGGCGCGCTGGGACTGGGCGATCGCGCTGGGCTCGTTGGTCGCGGCCTTCGGCGTCGGGGCCATGCTCGCCCTGACCACCACCGGCCTGCCGCTCAACGCCAACGGCGACCGGGTGGGCGGACCGTTCGCCTGGTTCAACGGCTACGCCGTGCTCGGCGGGCTGGCGGTGGTCGGCTTCAGCCTGGTCCACGCGGCGGCGTTCCTGGCGCTGAAGACCGACGGCGAAGTCCGGTTGCGGGCCAAGGCGCTGGTCCTGCGCTGGCTGCCGGTGGCGCTGCTGCCGATGGCCGCCTGGGCCGCCGTGTTGGTGCTGCGCCACGGCAAGGCCGTCACGGTGGCGACGCTGTTGCTGGCCGCCCTCGGCGCGGCGGCGGCCTGGCTGCTGGCCAAGGCCGGACGGGACGGACTCTCCTTCGCCGGACTCGGCACCTTCGTGGTCGCCGGGTCGGCAACCATCTTCACCGCGGTGTTCCCCACGGTACTGCCCTCGACCATCGACGAGGCCTTCAGCCTGACGGTGGACTCGGCGTCGTCGTCGGACTACACGCTGGGCGTGATGAGCGTGGTGGCGCTGTTCGGCATCCCGGCCGTGCTCGTCTATCAGGGCTACACGTACTGGGTGTTCCGCAAGCGCGTGAGCGCCTCCGCCATCCCCGCAGCACACGCCGTCACCGCACAGTGAAGCCGGTGCTTCCGGTGGGCGCCGCCGGCAAACGGGCGCTCTACCTGCTGGGACTGGCCGCGGCCGTCAAGGCCGGCGGCTTGGTCTTGCTCGCTTCGGCGGTGGCCGCCGGGGTGGCGGGCGTGGCGGCCGGGACGTTCAGCTGGGAGGCGGTCCTGCTGCCCGGCGCCCTCGGCGCCGTCCTGCGCGCGGCCGCGGCCTGGGGCCAGGACGTGGCCGCACAGCGGGCTGCGGCCGGCATCAAGGAGGACCTGCGGGCCCGCCTCGCCGCCCGTATCCTGCACGACGGCGGTGCCTCCCCGGCCGGGCGCAACGGCTCCGCCCCGGGCGAGGGCGCCCTGAGTGTGCTGGCCACCCGGGGACTGGACAACCTGGACGACTACTACGCCAAGTACCTGCCGGCCCTGGTGACCTGCGCCACCGTACCCCTGCTGGTGGGGCTGCGGATCCTGGCCGCGGACTGGGTGAGCGCGCTGATCGTGGTGCTCACGCTGCCGCTGGTGCCGGTCTTCATGATCCTGATCGGCAAGCACACCGAAGACCGGACGAAACAGGCGGCCGCCGCCTTGGACCGCCTGTCCGACCACCTGCTGGAACTGGCCCGGGGACTGCCGGTCCTGGTCGGCCTGGGCCGGGCCGCCGCGCAGACCCGGGCCCTGGGCGATGTCGCCCGCGCCTACCGGGAACGGACCCTGGCCACCCTGCGGGTCGCCTTCCTGTCCTCGCTGGCACTGGAACTGATCGCCACCATTTCCGTGGCCGTGGTGGCGGTGTTCGTGGGCATCCGGCTGGTCTACGGCGGAATGGAACTCGAAGCCGGGCTGCTGGCCCTGATCCTGGCTCCGGAGTGTTTCCAACCGCTGCGCGACCTCGGCTCGGCGCACCACGCGAGCGAAGACGGACTGGAAGCCCTCGAGCGCAGCAAGGCCGTGTTGGACGCGCCGGCGGGCCGGCCGCTGGTCGCCGCTCCGGACGCCGGGCACCGGCCCCGGGCGGTCCGCGGGGAAGCGCCGGAGCTGCGGGTTGCCGGGCTGACCGCCGCTTACCCGGGCCGCGGGCAGGTGCTGGAAGGGCTAAACTTCACGGCTCTGGCCGGCCGCATCACCGCCTTGTCCGGGCCGAGCGGCGGCGGCAAGACCACGGTGCTGGAGATCCTGGCGGGCCTGCGCCGGGACGGGGCCCGCATCCGGCTCGCCGGCCGGGTGTCCGGCCTCGACCGCGGCCGGATCGCGTGGATCCCGCAGCATCCGGTTCCCTCCGAGTCCACGGCGGCCGAGGAGGTGGCGCTGTATGCCGGGCTGGCCGGGCCGGCCGGGCGTGCAGCGGCGGAGGAAGCGCTGGCGCAGGTCAATGCCGCCGGCCTGGCGGACGCGGACACCGGCGACCTCAGCCCGGGAGAGCTGCGCCGCGTGGCCGTGGCACGGGCTTTGGCCCGGGTTGACCATGTCCCCGGGGTGGACGTGCTGCTGGCCGATGAACCTACCGCGCACGTGGATGAGCGCAGTGCCCGGGCCATCGAGGCCGCGCTGGACGGTCTCCGCGGCAGGGTGACCACCGTGCTGGTGGCCCACGACCCGGACACCGCCGCGCTCGCCGACCACGTGGTGCCGGTGGTGCCGGCGTCCGGGGAACCCGTTGCTGCCGCCCCGTCGGATACGGATGGTGTGCGGTCCCCGGCATCGGGCACCGAACGCCGCGCGCAGGCGCCCGGAGCAAGGGCGGGCTCCGGCACGGAAGCGGCGGGGGAGGACGGCGGAACCGAAGCGGCGGGGAAGGACGCAGCCGGCGCCGGACCCGGCCTGTGGCGACAGGCGGCGCTGCTGCGGCCGTGGAGCGGGAAGTTCCTGGCCGCACTGTGCTTTGGCCTCGGCGCGGCGCTCTTCGCCGTCGCGCTGGCGGGCCTGTCAGGCTGGCTGATCGTCTATGCCAGCGAACAGCCGCCGATCCTGTACCTGATGACCTCCATCGTCGGTGTCCGGTTCTTCGGGATCGGGCGTTCGGTCCTGCGTTACCAGGAACGGCTGAAGCTGCACGACGCCGTCTTCGAAAGCACCGACCGGCTGCGGATCAGGTTGTGGAACGGGCTGCTGCAGCGGCCGGCAGCGTGGCGGCGGCTGGCACGCGGCGGCGGCGCCCTGGAGCGGCTGGTCGGAGACGTGGACGAACTGCGGGACATCGCCCCTCGGGCGGTCTTCGCCCCGCTGGTCGGCCTGCTGGTGGCCGCCGCGTCCTGCGTGGCCACCGCGCTGCTGATGCCCGCGGCCCTTGGCTGGCAGCTGCTGCTCTCCGGGATCTGCATAGTGGGAGCCCCCGCGGTGACGCGCTGGGCGGACCGCCACGCCCAGGCAACCACCGTGTGGCTCAAGGGCAGGTCGCTGAACGCGTTCACGCGGCTGCTGGCGGCCGCACCGGACCTGGCCGCAAACACGGCTGCCGGGCCGCTGCTGCTGCGTGCCCGCCGCCTTGACCGGGAAGCGACCGCCGCCGTGCAGCGCAGCGCCTGGGCGCAGGGCCTGGGACACGCGCTGACGGTGCTGGCCTGTTCCCTCTCAGCCGTCGTGATGCTCGGCTCGGCGGGAGGCACGGTGCCGGGGGTGGTGGCCGTCGTCGTCCTGATGCAGTTGGCGCTGGCCGAACCTTTCATGGCGGTGAACACCGCGGTGCAGCAATGGGGCGCCTGGCGCGCCGCCGGGGCACGCGTCATTCCGGAGCTGGGCAGCGGCGGCGCGGCCCCGGCCCGCCAAGCACGGCGGGAAGCTCCGGTCGAGGCGCTGGAACTGCGCAACGCGTCCTACCGGTACCCGGGCGCGGACCACGACGCCTTCACCGGCGTGGACCTGCGGGTGGAGCGCGGTCAATGGCTGGCGGTCACCGGCCCGTCGGGAAGCGGGAAGTCCACGCTGCTCGGCGTACTGCTGGGGTTCCTGCCACTGGCCTCCGGCCGCTACCTGGTCAACGGGAGGTCCGGCGGGGCTCCGCGGTCGGCCATCGCGTGGATGCCCCAGGAAGCGCACCTGTTCAACTCGACGCTCCGCGCCAATCTGCTGCTGGCCCGGCCTGCCACCGACCCGCCGGCCGAAGAGCAGATGCGCTCGGCGCTCGCCGCCGTGGGGTTGGGCGGATTCCTGGCCGGACTGCCGCAGGGGCTGGGCACCCGGATCGGCCCGGGCGGGCACTTCCTCTCCGGCGGCCAGCGGCAGCGGCTCGCCGTGGCCCGGGCGCTGCTGGCCGACTCCGATGTGGTGCTGCTCGACGAACCTGCCGCGCACCTGGACCGCGAGGCCGGGGACGCGTTGCTGGCCGACCTGCGCCGCGGGCTCGCCGGCAAGGCAGTCGTCATGGTGACGCACGACGAACGGCAAGCCGCATGGTGCGGGCTTCGGCTGCAGCTGCCTACCGGCACATATGCCGCTGCCCTAAGCTGAGGCAATGACCAATTCCGACCTGCCGGTCGTTCCCGGCGGAGCCCTGCGCTGGCGTCCCATGTCCGCCTCGGACATCGAGGGTTGGCACCGGTTGATCCAGCGGATGGCCGCGGTGGACAAACCGGTCTGGACCGAGACGACGGCGGATCTGGCGGAGGCGTTCGACGACCCTGCCAACGACCCCGCTGAGTGCACCGCCCTCGGGCTGGATGCCGGCGGGACGGTGCGTGCCGTGGGCCGGGTCTACGCGAACGCCGGCTCACCGGTCGCCCACACCTGGGGCGGGGTGGATCCGGACTGGCGCCGCCGCGGCATCGGCAGGGCGCTCTACGAGTGGCAGGCCGACCGCCAGCGGCGCCGGTTCCGCGCGGCCGGCATCAGGGGCGGCGTCCTGCGGAGCAGCACCGAGGAACAAGATCCGGTGCACAACGCGCTGATGGAAGCGGTGGGCGCCAGGGTGGTCCGCTACTTCACCGAAATGACCCGGCCGCTGGTGGAGATTCCGGACGCGCCGCTGCCGCAGGGCTTCGTCTTTGTGGACCTGGATCCGGGCGACAGCGACGCCGTGCGGCTCGCCCACAACGAGGCGTTCGCGGACCACTGGGGCAGCGAGCCGAGGGACGAGCGCCGGTGGAAGAACCTGGTGCAGCACCCTGAGACCAGGCCGGAGTGGAGCATGTCGGTGGTGGAGGCCGCCTCTGGCGAGACGGTGGCGTACCAGGTGGCCAGCTTTGATCCTCAGTACAAGCTGCAGTCAGGGTATGACGAAGGGTTCACGAACCTCCTCGGCGTCCGCAGGCAATGGCGCGGCCGCGGGCTTGCCCAGTCGCTGCTGGCCGAAGCGATGCGCCGGTTCCGGGCCGGCGGGATGGCACACGCCGGGCTGGGCGTTGACACCGAGAACCCCAGCGGGGCGCTGGCCCTCTACACCCGGATGGGCTACGTGCCCACCAAGCGCTACCTGGACTATGAACTGCCCCTGACCTGAGCGGGCAAGGCAGCCCCGACGTCGTGCACCTACGACATCGTGCACCGCGGCCGGGCGGCGGCTACGCCCCGACGTCGTGCAGGTGATGCGTGACGTCGTGCAGGAAGTAGCTGCCGAGCGTGACGACGGTGAAAGCCGAACCGTTGCTGCGCCTGCCGCGCCGGTCCCACTCTGCCGGGGTCACCGCATTGAAGCCGGCGGCGACCTCCGCGGCTGCTGCCGCCAGCTCCTCGGCGACGGCGCGCGGGTCCTGGCCGGCGTAACGTCCCTCAACGGCCGCGGCGTTCTGGTCCCAGTCGGCAAACTCCGGGTTGTCCTGGCCGAGCATCAGCTGCAACCGGGCATCGAACACGCGGCAGACATCCCGGACGTGGGCGGCGTACTCGAGCACCGACCACGTCGAGTCGTCGGGGCGGACGTGGGCGCCGGGCTCCGCCAGGGCCGCCTGCCAGCGGGGCACCGTGGCCAGCACCTCAGGGCCGATCCGGTCCGGCGTGACGCCGGCCGGGTCGAAGCCGCATTCGGGGCAGGGCCGCCCGGTGACCCACGTCCAGTCCTTGGTATCGGGGATGATCGCCATGCAGCCAGCTTAGGAGTCTTGTGACCCCTGCTGCGATAGGGCGGGGCCGACGGCGTCCACCGGCTGGGACAACGGTATGCCGGAACCGTCGCGGCGGCCGTGTTCGGTGGGCAGCGCCCGGGAGGCGCCGTTGGACGAGCTGGCCTTCGCCGGCCCGTGCCCGGCCCACGCCAGCGAGAGCATGTCCTCGCCCTTCAGGAAGCGGTGCGCGCGCACGCCGCCGGTGGCGCGGCCCTTGGCCGGGTACTCCGTGAACGGGGTGACCTTAACCGAGCCGGGGGAGGTGCCCGGCAGGGCTTCCTGCGAGGAGGCGACGGTGACGACGACGGCGTCCGCATCCCCCGCGGCGACCGCACCAAAGAACGTCACGGTGTCTTCCGCGCCCAGCTTGATGCCCGTGACGCCGCCGGCAGTGCGGCCCTGGGCGCGCACCGTCGAGGCCGGGTAGTGAAGCAGTTGCGCCTGGCGGGTGATGAAGACCAGTTCATCGTCGTCGGCCGGGACGCTCAGGCCCACGATGTAGTCCTTGGGCTTGAGCGCGATGATCTCCCAGTCCTCCCGGTTGAGCGGGTAGTCCGGGGTCACGCGCTTGACGATGCCCTGCGCCGTGCCGAGGGCGAGGACCTTGTCCAGCGGCGCCAAGGCCACCAGCGATTCGCCCTTCGCCAGGGTCACGAACTCCTTGACCGGGACGCCCCCGGCCAGGTTGGGCGACCCGGCAGCGGCGGCGAGCACCGGCATGTCCAGGACCGGGAGCCGCAGCATCCGGCCCAGCGAGGTCACCGCTCCGATCTCGGCCCGTGCCGTGGTCCTGACGACGGACGCCAGGACGTCGTGCCGGATCCGCTGGCCGTCCGACAGGGGCTCCTGGTCCACCGTGCGGGCGAGCTGGCCGGAGGCCGAGAGCAGGACCCAGCACGGGTCGTCCGCGATCTGCAGCGGCAGGGCGGCCTTGGCGTTCTTGCCGGGGGCGGGAGCCGGCAGGGCGGTGCCGCGGAGCGGGGCGGCGGCCTCCGATTCGAGCAGCACGGTCCGCCGCGGCGTGGCGTAGAGCGCGGAAACCTCGCCCAGCTCGTCGGACACCAGCTGGCGCAGCATGGCCTCGTTGGCCAGGATTTCCTCCAGTGCGGCGATCTCGCGGCGCAGCTCGTCCTGTTCCTTCTCGAGCTCAATCCGCGAGTATTTGGTCAGCTGGCGCAGCCGCAGTTCGAGGATGTGGTTGGCCTGGATTTCGGACAGGTCGTAGATGGCCATCAGCCGTTCGCGGGCGGCGGCCACCTCGTCCGAGGAACGGATGATCTGGATGACCTCGTCGATGTCCACGATGGCGATCAGCAGGCCCTCGACCAGATGCAGCCGGTCCTTCTTCTTGCCCAACCGGAACGCGGTGCGCCGCCGGACGACGCCGATGCGGTGGCTGATGTAGACCTGCAGCAGTTCCATCAGGCCCAGCGTGCGCGGCTGCCCGTCGACCAGCGTCACGTTGTTGATGCCGAAGGAATCCTCCATCGGCGAATAGCGGTACAGCTGCGCCAGCACGGCGTTCGGATTGAAGCCGTTCTTCAGCTCGATGACCAGGCGCAGGCCGTGCTGCCGGTCGGTCAGGTCCACGATGTCGCTGATGCCCTGCAGCTTCTTGGACGTCACCGCGTCCTTGATCTTCTCGATCACCTTCTCCGGGCCCACGCCGTAGGGCAGCTCGGTGACCACCAGTCCGGTGCGGCGGGCGGTGAGCTTCTCCACCTCCACCTTGGCGCGGGTCTTGAAGGAGCCGCGGCCGGTGGCGTACGCGTCGCGGATTCCGTCCAGGCCCACGATCTTGCCGCCGGACGGCAGGTCCGGTCCGGGGACGAACCGCATGATGTCCTCGAGCGTGGCGTCCGGGTTGGCGATCAGGTGCTGGGCCGCGGCGATCACCTCGCCGAGGTTGTGCGGCGCCATGTTCGTGGCCATGCCCACCGCGATGCCGGAAGACCCGTTGACCAGCAGGTTGGGGAAAGCGGCCGGGAGTACCGCCGGCTGCATCAGCTGGTTGTCGTAGTTGGGCACGAAGTCCACAACGTCTTCGTCCAGGTGGTCGGTCAGCGCCAGGGCCGGTGGTGCGAGGCGGGCCTCGGTGTAGCGCGGAGCCGCGGGACCGTCGTCGAGCGATCCGAAGTTGCCGTGGCCGTCAATCAGCGGCATGCGCAGCGAGAAGGACTGCGCCATCCGCACCATCGCGTCGTAGATGGCGGCGTCGCCGTGCGGGTGCAGCTTGCCCATCACCTCGCCGACCACGCGGGCGGACTTCACGTGCCCCTTGTCCGGCCGCAGCCCCATCTGGGACATCATGTAGAGGATGCGGCGCTGCACCGGCTTCAACCCGTCGCGGGCATCGGGCAGTGCGCGCGAGTAGATGACCGAATAGGCGTATTCGAGGAAGGAGCCTTCCATCTCGGAGGTCACGTCGATATCGACGATGTTCTCCGTGTAGTCCTCTTCGGGGGCGGGAGTCTGGCGGCGGGGCATGGGTAGAGCTTCGGTCCTTAGCTAAAAGTTGCGGATACAGTGAGTTTATGGCGCAAGAGGCTGATTCCCCGGATTATCCGGATTATTGGGAGGCGGATGTCGTGCTGCGCGACGGCGGGACGGCGCACCTGCGCCCCATCGTCCCGGCCGATGCCGAGGCCCTGCAGGCCTTCCACGTGGGGCAATCGGAGAGCTCCATCTACCTTCGCTTCTTCACCTTCAAGTCCAAGCTCAGCCCGCGCGAACTGGCCCGCTTCACCAAGGTCGACTACGTCAGCCGGGTTGCCTTCGTCATCACCATCGGCGATGAAATCATCGGGATCGGCCGCTACGACCGGCTGGACGATCCCGCCGAAGCCGAGGTCGCCTTCAATATCGCCGATGCCCATCAGGGCCGGGGGCTGGGTTCCATCCTGCTGGAGCATCTGGCGGCGGCCGCCCGGGAAAACGGCATCAGCAAGTTCTCCGCCGAGGTGTTGCCGGAGAACCGGAAAATGATCACCGTCTTCAACGACGCGGGGTACGAGGTGCGGCGCCATTTCGACGACGGGGTGGTCGCCCTCGAGTTCGACATCGACCCGACCGAGCGCTCCCGCGCCGTCATGGCCTCCCGGGAACACCGGGCCGAGGCCAAGAGCGTGGCCGCCCTGCTGGCCCCCGGATCCGTGGCCGTGATCGGCGCCAGCCGGGATTGGGGCAGCGTGGGCTACTCGCTGCTGGAGAACATCATCGAAGCCGGCTTTACCGGTCCCGTCTACGCCATCAACCCGCAGGCCTTCGAACTGAACGGCATGATCTCCCATGCCGCCATCGCCGACGTCCCGGACCCCGTGGAACTCGCCGTCGTCGCCGTCCCTTACGGGGAAGTGCCCAAGGTGGCCCGCGAATGCGCCGCCGCCGGCGTCAAGGGCATCCTGGTGGCCAGCGACGGTTTCTCCCAGGCCGGGACCGAAGGCTTGCAGCGGCAGCGCGAGCTGGTGCGCCAGGCCCGCGCCCACGGGATGCGGGTGATCGGCCCGGGCTCCCTCGGGCTCCTGAACACCGACCCGGCGGTGTCGCTGAACGCCTCCATGGCGCCCGCCATGCCCCCGCGCGGAGCGCTCGGGCTGTTCAGCCAGTCTGCGGCCATCGGCGTCCTGCTCTACACCGCCGCCAGCCGGCGTGGGCTGGGCCTGTCCTCCACGGTGTCGGCGGGGAACCGGGCCGACGTCTCCGGCAACGATGTCATGCAGTACTGGGAAGACGACCCGGCCACCCTGGCGGTGGGGCTCTACTTGGAATCCATCGGCAACCCCCGGAAATTTTCCCGCATCGCGCGCCGGCTCTCGCGCAGCAAGCCGGTGATCGTCGCCAAGTCCGATGTGATGGGACTGCAGCTGCCGCCCGGCCATGCGGTGCGCACCACCCAGGCGCCGCCGGGCGCCCTCGACGCCATGTTCCGCCAATCCGGGGTGATCCGCGTGGAGACCAATGAAGAGCTGATGGACGTGGCGCAGGTCCTGGTCAGCCAGCCGCTTCCGGCCGGCGCCAACCTGGCCGTGTTCAGCAACTCCCTGGCGCTGGGCAACGTGGTGGCCGACGCCGCCAGGGCCCACCAGCTGGACGTGGTCCGGCGGGAGGTGGCGATGGACCTGGATACCGGGCAGTCCACCGCGCTCCCGATGCTTCGCCGGCAGGTGCGGCAGGCACTGTCCGCACCCGAGGTGCACGCCGCCGTCGTCACCCTCCTTCCCGCCACCGGTATCCCGACCTCCCGGCTGGCGGAAGTGCTGCGGGACTGCGCCGAAGAGGCCGGCAAGCCGGTGGTCGCCTCCTTCACCGGCGTGCTCGACCTGGCCGAACGGACCGACGGCCTGCTGGCCGCCGGAGGCCCGGATTCCGGCGGCGGCCTGCAGCGCGGCCTGCCCGCTTTTGCCAGCCCCGCCAGCGCCGTGAACGCGCTGGCGGCCGCGGTCCGCTACGCCGAATGGAAGGCCCGCGACCAGGGCGAGTTCCCCGAGGCGGCGGGAACGGATCCCGCCGAGGCGCAACGGCAGATCGACGCCCTGCTCGGCGGGGTCACCGGGACCGAACTGTTGACGCCGACCCCTGCGCAGACCGCCCGGCTGCTGGGCTGCTACGGCATCACGGTTCAGGAGTCCGCCGGCTTCACGCACGACGACGAGGCCGTGGCCGCCGCCGAACGGCTCGGCTGGCCCGTGGCCCTCAAAACCACCGACGCGCGGCTGCGGCAACGGCTGGACCTCGGCGGGGTCCGGCTGAACATCACGGACGAGGCGACCCTGCGCGCCAACATCGCCCACATGCGGGCCAGCCTGGCCCCGTTCGGCGACATCCCGTTGGAAGTCCAGTCTATGGTGCCCGCCGGCCAGGCCTGCACCATCCGCTCCATCGAGGATCCGCTCCTGGGCCCGGTCGTCTCCTTCGGGCTGGCCGGCGACGCCGTCAACCTGCTGGGGGACTGGTCCCACCGGATCCCCCCGCTGAGCACCGTGGATGTGGCGGACCTGGTCCGCGGGCCCCGCGCCGCGGAGAAGCTCTTCGGCTACCAGGGCCTGCCGGCCGTGGACGTTCCGGCGCTCGAAGACCTGATCGCCCGCGTGGCGCAACTCAAGGACGAACATCCCGAAGTGGCCCTGCTGGAGCTCAACCCGGTCCAGCTCTCCGACCGCGGCCTGGCCGTGCTGAACGCCGAACTCCGGCTCGGAAACCATGCGCACCGCACGGACAGCGCGCGGCGCGCCATGCGGGACTGAACCTGCCGGGTTGGCCATCCGGCGGCAGCGTAGGGGATTATGGAACCATGAGCCCCCTATCGACGGCCGAACGCCGCAGTCTCGACGACGCCCTCAACCGGGCCGGCTTTTACCCGCTGCTGGTTTCCGACGTGGTCCACGACGCCCTGGACGAGCGCGAGCCGCTGTCCCACCTGGTGCACCTGGAGACACACTTCGACCGCAACGAGGTGCACCGGCACATCACCGTGCTGGTGCTCACCGAGGACATGCTGGTCATCACGCACGTGGACGACCAGCAGCTGGACGACGAGGGCGAGCAGATGGTGGCGCAGATTTCCACCGAGTCAGTCCCGGTCAGCCAGATCCGCTCCGTGGTGCTCAGCTACGTCTACGCCCAGCCGCAGAACTACACCTCCGCCGACCAGGCCCGCGAACTGACTCTGGCCATCGCCTGGTCCGGCGGCCAGCGGCTGGACATGGGCCCGGCCGGTTGCGGCGATCCGCAGTGCGACGCCGACCACGGCTACACGGGCAATATCGTCCAGGAAGACATCGTGCTGCGGGTCAGCGCGGAGGCCGACGGGCTGCAGGCGGTCCAGAACGCCAAGGACTTTGCCCGCGCGCTGCGCAAGGTCAGCACCAGCCACCCGGAGCCCGCCGCCGCGCCGGGCCCGGTGCAGCAGCGCCCGCGCATCGGCAACCGCCTGGTCCGCGGCCACCACGGCCGCTGATCTGCGGGATCGACGCTGCGTGACGCCGATACAGGAACCGCTTCCGGCTGCCCCCGGCTACGGCCGCAACTCGCTCGCGGAGGTCATGACCAGTGCCGCGGCCGCGCTGGGCGCCGAGGGCTTCGATAATGAGCTGCAGTTGCCGCCGGCGCGGCGTGTGTGCGTGGTCATGGTGGACGGACTGGGCAAGGCGCTGCTGAAGCAGCGCGGCGGACATGCCCCCTTCCTGCGCCAGGCGATGGACAACTCGAGGACCCTCGGCAGCGCCCTTCCCTCGACGACGGCGGCGTCCCTTGCCAGCCTGGGGACCGGGCTGGCGCCCGGCCTGCACGGCATGGTCGGCTATGACGTCCTGGACCCGGGGCAGGACAAGGTGGTCAACCAACTCGGAGGCTGGGACCCCGGGGTGGACCCGCAGGTGTGGCAGCCGCATGCCACGGTGTTCGAACGGGTAGCCGGGCAGCTGCCGGTGACCACCGTCAGCCTGCCCCGGTTCGCGGAGTCGGGCATGACCCGGGCGGCGCTGCGCGGCGGCAGGTTCGTGCCCGGCGCCACCGGCCATGCCCGGACCCAGGCCACTGCGGAAGCCTTGGCGGCCACGGACCGGGCGTTGGTGTACCTCTATTTCAACGAACTGGACAAGGCGGGCCACCGGTTCGGCGCGGCCTCGGCCCAGTGGGGGCATGCACTGGAGGAACTTGACTCGGACATGCGCCGCCTGGCCCGGCAGCTTCCGGCCGATACGCTGCTGCTGCTGACCGCGGACCACGGCATGCTGGACGTGGCCGAGGAGTTCCGTTTCGACTACTCGGCGGACCCGGCCCTGGTGGCCGGGGTGCGGCACACCGGCGGCGAACCGCGGCTGGTCCACCTCTATTTCGAACCGGACGCCACGGCCGGGCAGCGCGAGCAGGTGGCCCGTGCCTGGCTGCAGCGGTATGGGAAGCAGGCCTGGGTGTTCACCCGGGAAGAGGCGGTCAGCCGCGGGTTCTTCGGTCGGGTGGACCCGCGGGTGTTGCCGCGCATCGGAGACCTGATGGTGGCTGCCCGGGAACCCGTGGCGTTCTACGACACCCGGCGCGTGCCGGAGACCGCGATGTCCGTGGTCGGTCAGCACGGCTCGCTGACGAAGGCGGAGCGGGAAGTGCCCCTGCTGACCCTGGCGGCTCCGGGCAAACGGCGCTAGTCCGCGCCCGCAGGCAGCGAGAGGTTGACGGGCCAGGCAGCCTGGCAGGCCGGACGCCCAGCCCGGGTCTTGGCTGCCGCCGGCGGCAGGTCAGTCGTGCTTGGTGCCGAAGACGATCTCGTCCCAACTGGGCACGCTGGAGCGCTTCGGCTTGATGGAGCGCTTGGGCGGTTCCGGGGCCGGATCCTCCCGCACCGTGTCTTTGGCCCCGGGTTCGGGATCGGCGGCGGTCTCCGCGCCGGCCTGCGCCGTCCGGGCCTTTTCCGCGGCCGCTCCGCTGCTGTTTTCCACGGTTTTCAGCGCTGCGGTGGAAGGACTGACAAACTCAATCCGGTCGTACGACGGGGCGCCCGTTTCCTGCGCGCCGCCGCCGGTCGCCGGCTCTGCGTCGGCCTCTTCCCCGGTGAGCTCGCCGTCCTGGTCGCGCACGCCGCTGCCGGTTGCCGCGGCCGGCTCGTCCCGCAGGAAACCGGGCGCGCCGGAGAGCGTGATTTCGTGCGTGTGGGTGCTGATCCCGTGCCCCAATTCCAGTGAAGAGACCGCGCCGTCGTCGTAGGCCGGGGCCAGCGTCAGCGGGAAGCCGGCGCGCGGCCGCGCGCCGGGATCGTCGCCGGAATCATCCGCGTCCTCGAACGAGTCGCGCGGGTGGGCCGCCGGAATCGGACCGTGGGTGAGCATCAAGGCCAGCGCGTCGTCGGCATCTTCGTCGACGCCCAGCCGCTGCCCCCGCCGGGAGCGCAGCACGTCCAGCAGCTCTTCCGACTCGGCGGACTGCCCGTCGTCCTGCCCGTCGTCCTGCCCGCCGTCCTCGTGCCCTGCCGGCTCGAGGTCCGGGTCCGCGCCGGTGTCGGCTTCGAAGTCGAAGACATGGTCGGTGACGGCCTTCAGCCGGCGCCCGGGGACCGGGCCGTCCACGGTTTCGAGCTCGCTCAGCTGCTGCGCCCACCGGTTGGCGTTCTGGATGGTGCGGCGGGCCGCATGGAAGACCCAGCGGGCGGGCGGTTCTTCCCCGATGGAGTCGGTGGCGGGAGCCGCCGGCGCGGTGAAGGACGCCACAACTTCCCACGTGCCGTCGCTGCGCCGCCAGGAATCCCAGTTCATCGACTCCGGGTCGATGCCGAAGGCGTGGATCCGGTGGTCCACCATTTCTCCCAGGGTGGCGGGCTCGTCGCCGAAGGCCGACCGGTAGCCGTCGTGGCCGGGCAGCGGGCCGGCGACTTCCACCTTGCGGGCCTGCTCGACGATGTAGTGGCGCTCGGCGAGGACCGGGCTTTCATAGCGCCGGATCCGCTGCAGGTCGAGGCCGGATTCGGCTGCGACCTCCTCGGCCGTGGCGCCCGCTCGGATGCGCGCCTGGATTTCGCGGGGGGACATACCGGCGTCCGACGGTTCGCCGGCACCGGGAGCGCGCGTTGTTGTCGGTCGGAAGACCGCTGTGCGCAGGGCTTCGTCTATGGCCAGACGGTAGTCGTCCCCACCTGCGCTCAACAGCAGATGTTCGCCATCCTCATGGACACCCACCAGCCGTAGATCCTGCATGAAAACCCTCCACCAGACGACACTTTATGCCTGAAACTCTGCCACCCATACCGGGCTTTTCCTATTGTTTTCGCGGGTGTGGCGCGGAGTTTGTGGCCAAGGTCGCCCCGGCCGGGCGCCGCGTCCGAAGGCGGCCGTGAACGCCCTGCGGCCCCCGGGTTTGGCAGGCGCACCGAAATCGGCAAGAATCTTCGCGTCACGGGCACAAAATCGACGGCGAACGCGTTGAGCCTGTGCACAGATCGTCAGGCACGGGCACGTGTCCCGGAACCGGGGGCCTGACGTGAAACTGGACCGGACCACCGGAGTGGGAGCAAAACAACAATGGCCACTGACTACGACGCCCCGCGGAAGCCTGACGAAGAGACCCACGAGGAGTCCATTGAAGAGCTGAAGTCGCACCGGCGGACCGACACGCAGTCGGCCGTCGTCGACGAGGACGAGGCCGAGGCCGCCGAGGGGTTCGAGTTGCCCGGCGCCGACCTCTCCGGCGAGGAACTGCTGGTCCGCGTACTCCCGGCCCAGCAGGACGAGTTCACCTGTGCTTCCTGCTTCCTGGTCCGCCACCGGTCGCAGGTGGCCAAGGAGAAAGACGGGCTGCTCTACTGCCGGGACTGCGAGGGGTAGCCGCCGGCAACCACGGGACCGGCCCCGCCGGGGGCCCGCCCCCCGGGGCCGCTAGGACGCGTCCGCGGCGGGGCGGTTCAGGGCCGCGGCGAGCTGCTGCGGCCGGCGCGTGGAGGCGATCCAGTAAGGGGTCAGATCCGTCTCGTCGGTGATTTCGATGGTGACCACCGGATCGATCCAGCCGCGCATGCACATGTACGCGGTGCCGTTCAGCTTGGGGCCGCGCTGCTCGGTGGCGGCCTCGCCGGTGAACGCTTCCACCCGCCCCACGTAGCGCCGCTCGATCTGGGCGCGGCCCACCTGCAGCATGGTGTCGGTGACCAGGATCCGCGGCGTGGAAGCGATCAGCAGGACGGCCAGCAGGATGGCCGCGACGACGGCGCCGATGATGCCCGCGGTCATGCTGATCGGTGCCAGCATGACGATGACCGCCGCGGCGGTGCCGGCGGCGATGAGCCAAACCCAGAAATTGGGCCACAGCCGCTCATCGAAGTGGGTCACGGAGGAAGGACCGCCGGCGGGACCGGAGCCGCCTGCAGGGGTCGCGGGTTGTGTCATGGACTCAGCTTTTCACCTTTTGACAGGCATTTCACCTTGCTCCCGGCGGGCCCCCGGATGCCCGCCCGCCCGCGGGCGCCACGGTTGAAAACGCGCTAGAGTGATGTGCGGAATATCTCAGCGGGCCCGGCCCTTGGCGGCCGCAGTCTTCCCGCCGCCACATCCGCAATCGCAAGGACAAACGATCACGAGTGCAGCAGACAACTGAAACGCTGACGGTCCAGCTGAAAATGCTCGACGACGGACTGGAACCGCCCGCCTACGCCCACCCGGGGGACGCCGGGGCCGACCTGCGGAGCCGAATCGATTTCCGGATCGCCCCGGGGGAGCGTGTCCTGGTGCCGACGGGCGTGGCGCTGGCGCTGCCGCACGGGTATGTTGCCCTGGTCCACCCACGCTCCGGGCTGGCCGCCAAGCACGGACTGACCATCGTCAACGCCCCCGGCACCGTGGACGCCGGTTACCGGGGCGAGATAGCGGTCACCTTGCTGAATACCGATGCCAGTGAAACGCTCACATTCAAGCGGGGGGACCGGATCGCGCAGCTGGTCATCCAGAAGGTGGAGACGGCCGCGTTCGAACGCGTCGCCGAGCTCCCGGATTCGACGCGGGGGGCCGGCGGATTCGGATCCACCGGAGGGTTCGGCGCCGGTTAGTTCCGCACGCGCGGTGCGGCGGGCACGCACCTGCGCGCCTGCCCGCCGCAGGCGGCATCCCCTCGGCGCAGACATTGAGCAACCCGGTGCAGGACCGGAGGAAGAGGAATCTCACGTTATGGCATTTGGGCGTTCCAAGAAGAGGAACCAGAACGACGGCGAAGGGCCGGAAGCCGCCGCGGCCGCACCTGGCGAGGATGCCACGCGGCCGGCGCCGGACAGCGGTCCCCGCCGGAACGGCCCCTACGACGACTCCGAGCAGGACACCGGTAACGGCTACCTGGATTTGGGCGCGCTGAAGGTCCGTCCCCGGGAGGGCCTGCAGCTGCGGCTGGAGGTCGAGGAAAAGTCCAAGCGGGTCGTTGCGGTGACCCTGGACCTGGCCGGTTCCAACTTGCAGCTCCAGGCATTTGCCGCGCCGAAATCCGAGGGGCTGTGGAAGGAAATCCGCACCCAGATCGCGAGTTCCGTGGGGTCACAGGGCGGCACGGTCCAAGAGATCGACGGACCGATGGGCACCGAGGTGGTGGCCAAGCTGCCGGCACAGACCGCCGACGGGAAGCAGGGCTTCCGGGTGGCCCGCTTCCTCGGCGTCGACGGGCCGCGCTGGTTCCTGCGCGGCGTGATCGGGGGACCCGCCGCGCTGGACCGGGCCAAGGCCGCGGACCTCGAGGAACTCTTCCGTTCCACCGTGGTGGTCCGGGGCTCGCAGCCGCTGCCGCCCAAGGACCTGCTGCAGCTCAAGATGCCCAAGGGCGTCCCGGGCCCGCCGCAACCCGAGGCGCCGCGCAACCCCGGACTGACCGCGCCCGAGCGGGGCCCGGAGATCACCGAGATTGGCTGACCGCTCCCGCGTCCATCGCGGCCCTGCGGACAGCCCCATCGCCCGGCTGCCAGAGCGCGGCCACGTCGCCGGAACCGGGTTGGTTGAGGCGATCACCATCGCGCCGCCGGGGCAGCCGCCGCGGTTTGCCGCCGTCGTCACCGACGCGGGCCAGCAGGAGCCGGGCAAGTCCCGTGACGGCGGGCACCCGCGGGTCCGGCTGGTCTGGCTGGGGCAGCGCCGCGTGCCCGGCATCGCGGCGGGCATCCGGTTGGCCTTCGAGGGAATGCTGTTCAGGGTGGAAGGAACCGCCACCATCTACAATCCGCGCTACGAGATCCTCAGCCCGTTGGAGAATTAACCCATGACAGATCAGCAGCCGGACTCCGGTCCGCACAGCGTGCCGCCGGCCGGGGACGGGCAGCCCTCCGGCGCGCGTCCGGAACCCGCGGGAGAACCGGGCAACAGGCGCCCGGACGCGGCCGAGGCGCTTGCCGGCGCCTACGCGGCGAGCGCCGCGGTCCACCGCACCGACGACGGACAGATCGACGTGCTGAAGACCGTGGGCGGCGTCCGCGGGCTGGCCGAGAGCATCCTGCCGGGCGTGATCTTCCTGGTGGTGTTCACCATCGGCCGGGAGCTCGGCCCGGCGCTGATCGGAGCGCTGGCGGCCGCCGCCGTCTTCACCGTGCTGCGCCTGGTGCAGCGGGGCACCGTGACGCAGGCCTTCTCCGGCCTCGTGGGGGTCGCCATCTGCGCCTTCGTCGCCAACAGCACGGGCCGGGCCGAGGACTTCTATGTCTGGGGCTTCATCACGAATGCCGCCTACATTCTGGTCATGCTGGTTTCGGTGGCCGTCAAGTGGCCGGTGCTGGGCCTGATCTTCGGGCTGATCCGCAGCGAGGGAACGGCATGGCGGCAGCAGCCGCAACGGCTGAAGGCGTACACCATGGCCACCTGGATCGTGATGGCGGTGCTCCTGCTGCGGCTTGTGGTGCAGCTTCCCCTCTACCTGATGGGCGAGGACGGCCTGGTGGCGCTGGGCACCACCCGCTTGCTCATGGGCGTGCCGCTGTACGCGCTGGGGCTGTGGCTGGCGTGGCTGGTCTCTCGCCCGGCGTCCGTCGAGGCCGCCCGGGCCGAGTGAGCCGGCCCGCCGCCGCCGCGGCCGGCCGGGCCGAGTGAGCTGGCCCGCCGCCGCCGCTGCCGGCCGGGCCGCGTGACCTAGTCGGCCGCCGCCGCGGCGGCGGGCCGGCCGGTCAGGACCGCACGCAGTTCGTCCTCGGCGGCGATGGTCGTGATGAAGAAGAGCTCGTCGCTGCCTTCCACCACGTCGTCAGGGCTCGGCGTGATCGGCGCGTCGTCGCGCAGGATGGCCACCACCGTGGCATCCTGCGGCCAGGCGATGGAGCCGAGCCGCTGACCGATCAGCGCCGAGTCCGCGGGAACCGTGAACTCGACCATGGACGCGACGCCGCTCTGCAAGGTCAGCAGCCGGACCAGGTCCCCGATCTCCACGGCTTCCTCCACCAGGGCGGTCATCAGGCGCGGGGTGTTCACGGCAACATCCACGCCCCAGGAGTCGTCGAACATCCAGTCGTTCTTGGGGTTGTTCACGCGTCCCACCGTGCGGCCGACGCCGAACTCGCTCTTGGCCAGCAGCGAGACCACCAGGTTGACCTTGTCGTCGCCGGTGGCCGAGACCACCACGTCGGCTTCTTCCAGCCGGGCTTCACGCAGGGTGGTGATCTCGCAGGCGTCGCCGATCAGCCAGCGCGCGCCCTTCAGCCCGCTGCGGCCGATCACCTCGGGCTTCGGATCGATCAGCAGGATGTCGTGGTTGTTCGAGAGCAACTCCCGAGCAATCGACGATCCGACGCTGCCGGCGCCGGCAATGACCACCCTCATTCGGACTCCTCCACGGGGGGCTTGGACAGGATCCTGTCGATTTCGAAGGTCGAATCCACCGCCATCATGGCGTGGACGATGTCGCCCTTTTGGTAGCGGGTGCCGCGGGCGGGCAGGATTCCCTCGCCGAAACGGGTCAGGTAGGCCACCCGGGCGCCGGAGGCGGCTTCAATCTCGGCCAGTTCCCGGCCCACCCAGCCGTCGTCCAGTTGCACCTCACCCAGGATCAGGCGGCCGGAGGCCTCACGGAAGTCGCCCTTGATGCCCTGTTCGGGCAGGATCCGCCGCAGCACCTGATCGGCGCTCCAGCGCACCGCGGCCACCGTGGGGATGCCGAGCCGCTGGTAGATCTCGGCGCGGCCGGGATCGTAGATGCGGGCCACCACATGCGGCACGTGGAAGGTTTCGCGGGCCACCCGGGTGGCGAGGATGTTGGAGTTATCGCCGCTGGAAACGGCAGCGAAGGCATAGGCGTTCTCGATGTCTGCGTGCCGCAGGGTGTCGCGGTCGAATCCGACGCCGGTGACCTTGCGGCCGGTGAACCCCGAGCGCAGCCGGCGGAATGCCCGGTCGTCCTGGTCGATAATGGCCACGCTGTGCCCCGAGTCCTCCAGGGTGTGGGCCAGCGTCACGCCTACGCGCCCGCAGCCCATGATCACAAAGTGCGCCATCCACGTCCTTCCGGCACCCGCTGCAACGCGGGAATCAAATGTACTGCAACCATAACGCTGAACCGGTCCATCGATGCCATGAGCCCGGGGTTCGAAACGGCGCCGGCGCCAGCGCGCCGGTCGGGACCGCCTACCCGGCCGCGGGCTCCTGCAGGGCGGCGAGCACGTGCATGTGCTCCCGGTTCGACGGGTACAGGTGGCTGTAGGTGGCGTAGAGCTTTTCATACAGCGGAGCCGTCGCTAAATCGGGACTCACGGTCGCCGCCGTGCGCGCCCAGTTCGTCCCGGCGGGCACGGCCCCGGTGCCGATGGCGGCGAGCAGCGCGTCCCCGTAGCTGGCGCCGATGGCCTGTTCCGGGACCAGCTGTTCGCGCCCGCTGATGTTGCTGACGATTTCCGTCCAGAGCCTGGCCTTGGTGCCGCCGCCGACGGCCACGACGCGCCGGATCGGTTCGCCCGCGTGCTCGAGGTACTCCAGGATCTGCCGGATGCCGAAGCCGATGCCCTCATAGGCGGCACGAAACAGATGGCCGCGCCCGTGGCGCAGCGACAGGCCGGTGATCAGCCCGCGGGCGTCCGGGTCGAAGACAGGGGTCCGTTCGCCGGCGAAGTAGGGCAGCAGCAGCAGACCGTCGGATCCCGGCGGCACCGCGGTGGCCTCAGTGACGAGCTGCTCGAACGGGACGTCGCCGAACAGCCGCTGCAACCACGTGGTCAGGCTCCCGGACGTGGACATCCCCGCGGCCAAGGTCAGCGACCCCGGCTCCACGCCGGCCGTCGTCCAGAGCTTGGGTTCGGACCGGAACTCCCCGAGGACCTGGACGAAGAACATCGTGGAGCCGTACATCAGCATGAGGTCGCCCGGCTGCCGCACGCCCGCGCTGAACGCCTCGGCCCAGGCGTCGACGGTGCCCGCGCAGACCGGCACGCCCTCCGGCAGCCCCGTGGCATCGGCCGCCCGGCGGTGGACCCGGCCGCCGACGTCCGACGGCCACGCCAGCCGGGGCTCCGGCAGGTGGCCGGCGACGGCGCCGTACCGGTCCGGATGCCACCGGTTGCCGCGAAGGTCGTAGAGCGGATCGCATTGGCTGGCGGTGTGGTGGTCCAACACCAGCTCGCCGGTCAGCTTGGCCAGGATGAAGGAGTTCAGGCTGTGCCAGTTCCGGGCGCGGGCGAAGACCTCCGGCTCCCGGTTGCGGAGCCAGCGGAGCTTCGGTCCCACGGCCTGGGAGGACAGGACCTTGCCCGCCTCGCGAAAGATTTCCTCGGCACCGAACTCCTCCGTCAATTCGCGGATTTCGACGACGGCGCGCGCGTCGATTCCGTACAGGATCGCCGGCCGCAACGGGACCAGGTTCTCGTCCGTGACCACCAGGGACGGACCCATCGCGCTGACACACACGCCGGCGACGGCCCCGGCGTCGTTCCGCGACAAGAGCTCCCGGCACAGCCGGACCACTTCCGCCCACGCCCCGCCCTCGGCGTCGAACTCGGCCCAGCCGGGCCGCGGGTAGCTGACCTCGTGCGCGACCGCGGCGCTGTCCAGCACCCCGCCCCCGGCGTCCGCCAGCACGGCCTTGCTGCTGCCCGTGCCGATGTCGATGCCCAGGAACATGTCGCTCCGGCGGCCGGCCACTAGGCGCGGCCGTGCGAGGTGCGGGACTTGCGGGAGACGGCGTCGAGGATCACGGCCAGCAGCAGCACCAGGCCGGTGATCATGTACCGGAAAGAGGACTCAAGGTTCAGCAGGGTGAGGCCGCTGGAGATGGACTGGATGACCAGGATGCCCAGGAGGGCCGAGAAGGCCGAGCCGCGGCCGCCGAACAGGCTGGTCCCGCCGATCACCGCGGCGGCGATGGCGTTCAGGTTCACGTCCCCGGTGCCGCTGCTCTGCGCCGAGGCGGCCAACCGGCCGGCCGCCAGCATGCCGCCGACGGCCGCGAACGTCGAGCACAGGACGAAGATGGACACGTAGACGCGGTTGACGGCGATGCCGGCCCGCCGCGCCGCTTCCCGGTTGCCGCCGACGGCGTAGACGGAGCGGCCCCACTGGGTCCGGGTGAAGGCGTAGTGCATCACCAGCACCAGGGCGGCGAAGAAGACGAACATCCAGCCGACGCCGCGGGCCTGGTTCAGGTACCAGACCGCGAACAGCAGGATCACGGCCAGCAGGATGGTCTGCATCACGACCAGCCGCATCGGGCGCCCGGACAGGCCCGCCTTGACCCGCTGGCGGGAGAGCGTGAGCTGGCTGAGGAAGAAGCCGGCCACGCCGACGACCGCCAGCACGTACGACAGCCAGCCCGGCACGAAGGCCTGCTGGCCGAACCAGACGAGGAAGGAATCGAACGGCAGGTTGATGGTGCCCTCGACCCCGAGCACGAACAGTTGCAGTCCGAGGAAACCGAGCAGGCCGGCCAGCGTGATCACGAAGGACGGGACCCCGAACCTGGTGTAGACCAGCGAATAGACCAGCCCGATCACGGCGCCGGCCGCCATCGCGGTCAGGATCGCCAGCCCGATGGGCCAGTCCTGCTTGATGAAGGTGACTCCCACGATCGCGGCCGACAGGCCGCTGACGGAGCCGACGGACAAATCGATTTCGCCGACCAGCAGGACGCAGACGATGCCCAGCGCGATGACCCCGACGGCGGCGCTTTCCAGCAGCAGGTTGACCAGGTTGGCGCTGGAGAGGAAGAACGGGTTGAGCACCTGGAAGATGGACCAGATGACCAGCAGCCCGACGACGATGGGCAGCACGCCCAGGTCGCCGCCGCGGACCCGGTTGATCCCGACCTTGACGGCGCCCTTGAAGCCCTCGGTCCGGATCAGCCGTTCGTCCTGCAGGTCGGTGGCCACCGGGATGACCGGGGCGGCTGGATTCGTTGTCATGGTACGGTCCCTTCTTCCGGTGCTCCTGCCCCCGACCCCTGTCGGCCCGCGCTTCCGGCGGCCTGGCCGGGCGGGAGCGAGCCTCCGCCCGGTCCGCCCAGCCCGGCCCCCTCGGCCCCGCCGTTCGTTCCTGCCGCGCCGCCCGCCGCCGCTGCCCCGGTCTGGGCGGCGCGCTGGGTCACGACGTTGTCCGTGGCTCCGGTGATGGCGGCGATCAGGTCGTCGGTCGAGACGTCCTTCATCCGGAACGTGCCGTTGTTCTTCCCCAGCCGCAGCACCGCGACACGGTCGGAGACGGCTTTGACGTCCTGCATGCTGTGGCTGATCATGATCACCGCGAGGCCGTTTTCGCGCAGCCGCTCCACCAGGTTCAGCACCTCGGCCGTCTGCGCCACGCCGAGGGCTGCGGTGGGCTCGTCGAGGATGATGAGCTTGGGGCTGCCGAGCAGCGACCGGGCGATGGCGACGGTCTGGCGCTGGCCGCCGGAGAGGGAGGCAACCGCGATGCGGACCGAGGGGATCTTCGCCGAGAGCTGGCGCAGCAGCTTCCACGACTGGACCTCCATCTCCACTTCGTTCAGCCGCCAGGCGCCCAGCTCCCGGCCGAGGAAGAGGTTGTCTACCACGCTGAGGTTGTCGCAGAGGGCGAGGTCCTGGAATACCGTGGCGATGCCCAGCTGAATGGAATCCACCGGCGTGTGGATCGTCACGTCCTGGCCGTCGAAGTTCACGGTACCGGCGTCCTGGGGATGCACGCCCGCGAGGATCTTGACCAGCGTCGACTTCCCGGCGCCGTTGTCGCCGACGAGGGCGACCACTTCGCCGGCGTGGACGTCCAGGTCGATGTCGGTCAAGGCGGCCACGGCACCGAAGTGCTTGCTCACGCCCCGCATGGACAGTACCGGGGCGGTAGCCTCCGGCCGTTCCGCTGACACAGTGGACACTGCTTCCCCTTCCCTTACGACGGCAGTGCCGCGGTGGGCGCGGCACCGCCGTTCGCGGCTGCGCTACTTGATGCCGAGTTCGTCGCAGCCCGCCTTGTACTCGCCGGTGCAGATTTCTTCAGGCTTGTAGATGCCGCCGTCGAAAATCACTTCCTTGACGTTCTCCTTGGTGACCACCGTCGGCACGAACAGCGCTGACGGGGTGTTAAAGAGCGTCGCGTCGGGTTCGGGGGTCTCGCCGTTGAGCAGCTGGACCGCCACCTCTGCCGACTTTTCGGCGACTATCTTGATGGGCTTGGAGATCGTGTTGTACTGGTCGCCCTTGATGATCCGCTGGATCGCGGCGACCTCCGCGTCGTTGCCGGTGACCGGCGGGAAGGGCGAGACACCGGCGGCCTTCAGGGCGGCGATGGAGCCGCCGGCCGTGCCGTCGTTGGCGGCCACGATGCCGGTGATGTCTTCACCGAACTGGGTGATCTGGCCGGCCACCCAGTCCTGGGCCTTCGACGGCTGCCACTCCGGGGTGTCATACGAGGCCAGGATTTTATGCTCGCTGGCCTCGACCGCTTCCGTCGCGCCCTCCTTGATCAGCTGCGCGGCCCGGTCCGTGGGGGAGCCGTTGACCATCAGCACCCCTCCGGTCTCTTCGCCGTCGGCGTCCAGCTTCTTGACCAGGTCCTCGGCGATGAGGCTGCCGATCTTCTTGTTGTCGAAGGAGACGTAGAAGTCCGCCGGCGTGTCCGGGACCGGCCGGTCGTAGGTGACAACCTTGATGCCCTGGCCCTTCGCGGTGTTGACCAGCGAGGCGGCAGCGGTGCTGTCCACCGGGTCCAGGACCAGGACCTCGACGCCCTGGGTGATCATGGCGTTGGCCTGCTGCTGCTGCTTGTTCGCGTCGCCGTCGGCGTTCTGGTACAGCACCTCGCAGCCGCCGCACAGTTCTTCGACCTTGGCCTTGAACAGCGGGCTGTCCTGCTGCTCGTAGCGGGTCGAAGCACGGTCCGGCATCAGGAACGCGATCTTGCCCTCGGCCTGGCCGCCGCCACCGCCTGCTGTCCCGCCGCCGCCGCCTCCGGCACCGCCGCCTTCACCGCCGCCGCCACCACCGCAAGCAGTCATGCCGGCTGCAAGAACGAGGGCCGTGGTGAGGCCCATGATTCCCCGTGTGTTCTTCTTGTTCATCGGAACTCCTCTTACTGGGGGCGTGCCGCGTTGCCGTTCGTGCGTTCCGGCGTCCGCGGTCAGAGCCGCTGGGGGTAGATCATCGCCTTGAGCGATTCGGGTTCGGTGGAGGTGTTTTCCAGGGCGGCCGCGGTCTGCGGCAGGGCAAAGCTGTGTGTTACCAGTCCCTCCAGGTTGATCCGGCCGGAGGACACCAGGTCAATGCCCAGCGGCCAGGTGTTGTTGTACCGGTTCACCATCGAGATGGTGATCTCCTTCCAATTGAGCGTGGACAGGGGCAGCGGCACCTCGTCGGCCTTGGCCAGGCCGATGACGGCTGCCCGCCCGGCCTCGCGCAACCGGCCGAGCCCGGAGGCGAGGACGCCGCCGGCGCCCGAGCATTCCAGCAGCACGTCAAAGGTTTGCGCCGCGGGCGCGTCGCTCTTCTCCACCGCGAAGCCGTGGTCGCGGGCCACGCCGAGCCGGTACTCGGAGATGTCCGTGACCGTGACGCTTCCCGCGCCGAGGGCCCGCGCCGCCTCGGCGGCAAGCAGGCCCACCGGTCCGGCGCCGGTGATCAGCACGTCGTCGCCGGCCTGGAGGTTCGCCCGCCGGCAGCCCCACAACCCCACGGACAGCGGCTCGAGCAGCGCGCCGTCTTCGTAGCTCATCGAATTTGGGATCGGGAAGTAGCAGCGGGCGTCCATGGCCAGGTACTGCAGCAGTGCGCCGTCGTAGGGCGGGGTGGCCAAAAATTCGAGGTTCGGGCAGAGGTGGTAGCGCCCCGCCCGGCACTCTTCGCAGCTGCGGTCCGGCGTGCCCGGCTCGACGGCCACCCGGTCGCCGACGCGCACGTTGCCGACGCCTTCGCCGACGGCGACCACCTCGCCGGAGACCTCGTGCCCCAGGATGAACGGGCCGTCAACGACGAAGGGGCCGATCTTCCCGTAGCGGTAATAGGCGACGTCGGAGCCGCAGACCCCCACGGCTTCCACCCGGATCACGGCCTGGCCCCGGCCCGGCTCGGGCATCGGGCGCTCCTGCATCTCGATGCTGCTCAGGCCGGTCATCACGGCGGCGGCATTGCCCATCTAAGACTCCTTAGCGAGCAGTCACTGGGTCAAACGGCCCCGGACCCCCGAATGTGATACAACGCACATTCATACG
The DNA here is from genome assembly GCF_059091865.1 of Arthrobacter sp. B0316-1-20. Lineage (NCBI taxonomy): Bacteria > Bacillati > Actinomycetota > Actinomycetes > Micrococcales > Micrococcaceae > Arthrobacter > Arthrobacter sp. B0316-1-20. The sequence continues at coordinate 138,417 of NZ_JBNHHC010000016.1, forward strand.
CATATGCTAACCCCGGCGGACGTGCCGCCGCTATGAAAGTGCGGGTCGGAGGCCCCCTGGCCCCGTAAATTCCGGCCGGCAGTCTAGACTCTAAGCCGTGAAGATCCGGACCCACTGGCTGCATGTGCCACCGAGGGAAACGTGCTGACATTCCTCGATGCCCTCAAGCGGGTCCTGGTGGGCAAGCCGTTCCGCAGCGAGCGGCTGAAGCAGGATGCGCTGCCGCGGCGCCTGGCGGTTCCGGTCTTCTCAGCGAACGCGCTCTCCTCGGTGGCCTACGCCCCGGACGAGATCCTGCTCACGCTGGCACTGGCGGGCGTCGCGGCGATCGCCCTGTCGCCCTGGGTCGGACTGGCGGTCATGGTGGTGCTGCTGGTCCTGGTGGCTTCCTACCGGCAAAGCATCCACGCGTATCCATCCGGCGGCGACTACGCGATCGCCACCAGGAACCTGGGCAAGCCGGCGGGCATCACGGTGGGCTCCGCGCTGATGTTGGACTACGTGCTCACCGTCGCGGTGTCCATGTCTTCGGCGGCCCACTACCTCGTGTCCGCCGTTCCGGCGCTCAAGGGCTGGCAGCCCGGAGCGGCCGTCGCCGGCATCGCGATCCTCGCCCTGCTCCATCTGCGCGGGCTGGGACGCGGGCGCCTGACCGTGGCGATCGCCACCTATGTCTTTGTGGGCACCGTGCTGCTGATGTGCCTGGCCGGATTTGTCCTTGACCTCACCGGAAACCTGGGCGAGGCACCCAGCGCTGCGTTCGACGTCGTGCCGGAACCCGGCCTGGAGGCGGGCCTGACCGGGCTGGCCGGCGCACTGCTGGTACTGCGGGCCTTCTCCACGGGCGCCGCGGCACTCACCGGCTTGGAGACACCGGCCAGCAATGTGCCGGCCTTCGAGAAGCCGCGCGCCAGGAACGCCGGCTTTGCGCTGCTGATGCTGGGCATCTCCGCAACCGTGATCACCATGGCGGTGATGTACCTGGCCCGGGCCACGGAGGTGCGGGTGGTGCAGGTCCCGGCCGACCAGCTGCGGCTGGACGGAGGGCCGCTGCCGGCGGGCTATTTCCAGTCCCCGGTGCTCAGCCAGCTGGCGGAGACGGTTTTCGGCGGCGGCGCCCCGCTCTTCTACCTGACGGTCGCGGCCACCGCAGCAATCCTGGTGCTGGCCAGCCATTCGGCGTTCAACGCCTTCCCGCAGCTGGCATCGATCCTCGCCACCGACGGCTTCCTGCCCCGCCAGCTGCGAACCCGCGGGGACCGGCTCAGCTACAGCAACGGTGTGCTCGCACTGGCGGCCGCGGCCGTGGTGCTGGTGCTGATGTTCAACGCGGACGTCACCCGGCTGATCCCGCTCTACGTCATCGGCGTGATCGTTTCCTTCACCTGCAGCCAGCTGGGCATGATCCGGCACTGGTCCCGCGAAATACGGGCCACGCCGCACCGCCCGGTGCGGCGCCGGATGCTGCGCTCGCGGTTCATTAACATGGTCGGTTTCATCCTGACCGTGACCGTGCTGGTGGTGGTACTGGTCAGCAAGTTCGTTTTCGGAGCCTGGCTGGCCGTGCTCGGCATCATCCTGCTCGGGCTGGTCATGCACAGCATCAACCGCCATTACGTCCAGGTCGCCCGCGAGCTCGCGATCGACCCGGACCAACCGACCACCGCGCTGCCGTCCCGGGTACACGCAGTCATCCTGGTCTCGCACGTACGCAAACCGACGCTCCGGGCGCTTGCCTTCGCCCGGGCCTCGCGGCCGTCCCGGCTCGACGCCGTGGTGGTGGACCTGGACCGGGAACAGACCGAGCAGACCCTGCGCGACTGGGAGAAGCTCAACATCCCGGTTCCGATCACGGTGCTCGCTTCCCCGTACCGCGAGACCACCACGCCGATCATCGACTACATCAAGAGCATCCGCCGGGACTCGCCCCGCGAACTGGTGGTGGTCTACATCCCCGAATACGTGGTGGGACGCTGGTGGGAGCAGCTGGTGCACAACCAGACCGCGCTGCGCATCAAGACCCGCCTGCACTTCGAGCCCGGCGTCATGGTGGCCAGCGTGCCGTGGCAACTGGCCTCCTCCGATTCCGTCCGCCGCTACCAGGAGCTTTCATGACCGACCCCGCACCGCAACTGATCGAGCTGACCGTCGGCGCTCCGGCGCACGGAGGCCACTTCGTCGCGCGGCACGACGGCCGGGTGGTGTTCGTCCGGCACGCTCTGCCCGGGGAGCGGGTCCTGGCACGCGTCACCGAGGGCGGACCGGACGCGGGATTCTGGCGGGCGGACACCGTCCAGGTGCTGGAAGCGTCTCCGGACCGGGTGGAGCATCCCTGGGCGCCGGCGGACGCGTTGGCCGCGGCCGAAGCCGGCCGGCCGGCCGTGGGCGGCGCCGAGTTCGGCCACATCGGGCTGGACGCCCAGCGCCGGCTGAAGGGCCTGATCTTCGCCGAACAGCTGCAACGTCTGGCCAAGCTGGAACGGCAGGTCACCGTGGAAGCCCCCGCGGGGGAGTACGACGACGGGCTCGGCTGGCGCACGCGCGCCGCGTTCGGCGTGGGGTCCGACGGGCGCCTCGCCATGCACGCGCACCGGTCCGATGAGCTGATACCCGTCGAGGCGATGCCGCTGGCCGCGGACGGGGTCAACGACCTGCGGTTGTGGGAGTTGGATCTTTCGGGGCTGGAGCGGGTGGAGGTGGCCGCGCCCGCCGACGGGAGCACGCCGCTGGTGCTGTTGGTGCCCGGCGCGGGGACAACGCCCAAACGGTTGGCGAAGATCGCCGACCGGATCGAACCCGGCGTGTCGGTTGCCGCGTGGGAGCCCGTGCCCGGGCGGCTCACCCGGTTGCGGGGACGCATTTGGGTTTCCGAAACCAACGGGCGGCACCAGTACCGCGTGACGGGAGACGGCTTCTGGCAGATTCACCGGCTGGCGCCGGCCACGTTGACTGCCGCCGTCCTGGACGGTGTTGCGCCCCGGGCGGGGGAGAGGGTGGCCGACCTCTATGCGGGTGCCGGACTTTTCACGGCGCCCTTGGCGGATGCCGTCGGGGTGACCGGCAACGTTCTCTCCGTCGAGGGCTCGCCGGCCGCCAGCAAAGACGCCCGCAAGAACCTGCACGGTTTCGGGCAGGTCGAGATCCTCCAGGGCAAGGTCGAGCGGGTGCTGCGCTCGCAGCCCGAAGAGATGGACGCCGTCGTCCTTGACCCGCCCCGCGCGGGCGCCGGAAAAGCCGTGGTGCAGGCGGTGGCCGCCCGAAACCCGCGGGCGGTCGGCTACGTGTCCTGTGACCCGGCGTCCTTCGCCCGGGACCTGGGCTACTTCCTGCAGCTGGGCTGGAACCTCGACTCGCTGCACGTGTTCGACCTGTACCCGCATACCCACCACATGGAGTCCTTTGCCGTGCTCACACCGGGGCGCCGCTGAGCGGGAGTGCGCGAATCCCGGCTGTGAGGCAGGCCACGGGCGCCGCTCCGGTTCCTGCCAACCGGCTACCCGATAGGATGGGGGCAGCGGTTCCGGACGAAGCATATTGTCTCTGGCTTGTAAATTCTGCGGGCTGCGGCGCGTCAAAAAGGCCAGAGGCCGAGCCCACAGCTGTCCCTTCACACTTAGGGATGCCTAACTAGCGGGTGGTTGCCGCCCGGACAAAGATAAAGTGTGGCGAGAGGAGTCCTGTCATGAGTAATGTGGACAGCTTCGGTTCCAAAGGCGTCTTGAACGTCGCCGGGACCGAGTATGAGATATTCCGGCTGAGTGCCGTTGAAGGTGCCGAGAGCCTTCCGTTCAGCCTCAAGGTCCTGCTGGAGAACCTGCTTCGCACCGAAGATGGTGCGAACATCACGGCGGACCACGTCCGCGCCCTGGCCGGCTGGAACCCCGACGCGCAGCCGGACACCGAGATCCAGTTCACCCCCGCCCGCGTCATCATGCAGGACTTCACCGGTGTTCCGTGTGTCGTCGACCTGGCCACCATGCGCGAGGCCGTCAAGGAGCTCGGCGGCGACCCGAAGCGCGTGAACCCGCTGGCCCCGGCCGAACTGGTGATCGACCACTCGGTCCAGATCGATGTCTTCGGCAACGCCGGCGCGCTCGAGCGCAACATGGAGATCGAGTACCAGCGCAACGGCGAACGCTACCAGTTCCTGCGCTGGGGACAGACCGCCTTCGAAGACTTCAAGGTGGTCCCGCCGGGAACCGGCATCGTGCACCAGGTCAACATCGAATACCTGGCCCGCACCGTGATGACCCGCGAGGTCGACGGCAAGCTGCGCGCCTACCCGGACACCCTGGTCGGCACCGACTCGCACACCACCATGGTCAACGGCCTGGGCGTGCTCGGCTGGGGCGTCGGCGGCATCGAGGCCGAGGCCGCCATGCTCGGCCAGCCCGTCTCGATGCTGATTCCGCGCGTCGTCGGCTTCAAGCTCACCGGCTCCATCCCCGCCGGCGCCACCGCCACCGACGTCGTGCTGACGATCACCGAGATGCTGCGCAAGCACGGCGTGGTGGGCAAGTTCGTGGAGTTCTACGGCGAAGGCGTGGCAGCGGTGCCGCTGGCCAACCGCGCCACCATCGGCAACATGAGCCCGGAGTTCGGCTCGACCGCCGCCATGTTCCCGATCGACGACGTCACCCTGGACTACCTGCGCCTGACCGGCCGCTCCGAGGAGAACATCGCCCTGGTCGAGGCGTACACCAAGGAACAGGGCCTCTGGCACGATCCGTCGCACGAACTGAAGTTCTCCGAATACCTTGAGCTGGACCTGTCCACCGTTGTTCCGTCCATCGCCGGTCCCAAGCGGCCGCAGGACCGCATCGCCCTGACGTCCGCCAAGAACCAGTTCCGCAAGGACCTGCAGAGCTACGTCGGCACCGGCAACGAGGACGCCCTGGACGAGGCCCTGGAAGAGTCCTTCCCGGCGTCGGATGCCCCGGCCATGACCTCCACGGTCCGTCACGCTGCCGCTGCGGAGGCCGGCGGCGTGAAGTCCGGCACCGCGCAGGCCGACGATCGTCCCTCCGGCGGTTCGGCCGCCCAGGGACGCCACGTCGCCCTGCCCGGCGACGGCCGCGCCTCCAAGCGCGTCCACGTCACCATGGAAGACGGGCGCGAGTTCGAACTGGACCACGGTGCGGTGTCCATCGCCTCGATCACCTCCTGCACCAACACGTCGAACCCGTCGGTCATGCTGGCCGCGGCCGTGCTGGCCCGCAATGCGGTGGAGAAGGGCCTGGCGTCCAAGCCGTGGGTCAAGACCTCCATCGCCCCGGGCTCCAAGGTCGTCACCGATTACTACGAAGAGTCCGGCCTGATCCCGTACCTGGAGAAGCTCGGCTTCTTCGTGGTCGGTTATGGCTGTGCCACCTGCATCGGAAACTCCGGCCCGCTGGAGCCCGAAATCTCGCAGGCGGTCCAGGACAACGACCTGTCGATCACGTCGGTGCTGTCGGGTAACCGCAACTTCGAAGGCCGCATCAACCCGGACGTCAAGATGAACTACCTGGCGTCCCCGCCGCTGGTCGTCGCCTACGCCCTGGCCGGCACCATGGACTTCGACTTCGAGAAGCAGCCGCTGGGCCAGGACCCGGAGGGCAACGACGTGTTCCTGAAGGACATCTGGCCGAACCCGGTCGAGGTCCAGCAGGTGATCGACTCCTCGATCAACAAGGAGATGTTCGCCAAGGGCTACGAGGGCGTGTTCGAGGGCGACGACCGTTGGAAGGCGCTCGAGACCCCGGCAGGCGATACCTTCGCCTGGGATCCGAACTCCACGTACGTGCGGAAGCCACCGTACTTCGAAGGCATGAGCGCCACGCCGGAGCCGGTGCAGGACATCAGCGGCGCGCGGGTGCTCGCCAAGCTGGGCGACTCGGTCACCACCGACCACATCTCCCCGGCCGGTTCGTTCAAGTCCGACAGCCCCGCCGGCCGTTACCTGCTGGAAAACGGCGTGGAGCGCAAGGACTTCAACTCCTACGGTTCCCGCCGCGGCAACCATGAGGTGATGATCCGCGGCACCTTCGCCAACATCCGGCTGCGCAACCAGCTGCTGGACAACGTGGAGGGCGGCTTCACCCGCGACTTCACCCAGCCCGGCGGTCCGCAGGCCTACATCTACGACGCCGCCATGAACTACCAGGCCGCCGGCACCCCGCTGGTGGTGCTGGCCGGCAAGGAGTACGGCTCCGGCTCGTCCCGCGACTGGGCTGCCAAGGGCACCGCGCTGCTGGGTGTCAAGGCCGTCATCGCCGAAAGCTTCGAGCGGATCCACCGTTCGAACCTGATCGGCATGGGTGTGCTGCCGCTGCAGTTCCCGGCCGGCGAGTCCGCTGCGTCGCTGGGCCTGTCCGGCACGGAGACCTTCTCCATCGAGGGCGTGACCGCGCTGAACGAGGGCACCACCCCGAAGACGCTGAAGGTCACCGCCACCGGCGAGGACGGCGGCACCAAGAGCTTCGACGCGGTGGTGCGGATCGACACCCCGGGTGAAGCCGACTACTACCGCAACGGCGGCATCCTGCAGTACGTGCTGCGCCAGATCTCGGCGAACTAGCCCCCGGTCCGGCACACACCGCACAGCGGCCCAACGCAGGGCGGGCGTCCGATGGACGTCCGCCCTGCGGCGTCTGGCCAGGGCACCAGCGTGCTGTAGGGCTCGGTCCCCGGCCACGCGTCGGCCGCGTTGTGTGCACCCTCGCACCAGGGGAACGCAGAGTGGCGGAGGGATGGCGGTAGGATTAACCGACGCTTTGTGAAGGAAAGGACCTGCTCTGTGGGATTGCTCGAGACCATCCGCGAGCCGCGCGACCTGCGCCGGATCGACATGGTCCAGTTGCAGGACCTGGCCCGGGAAATCCGCCAGTTCCTGATCACGAACGTCGCACAGACCGGCGGACATCTCGGCCCGAACCTTGGGGTCGTCGAGCTGACCCTCGGCATCCACCGCGTGTTCGACTCCCCGCACGACAGCATCGTCTTTGACACCGGCCACCAGTCCTACGTGCACAAACTGGTCACCGGGCGGCAGGACTTCGGCACGCTGCGGCAGCAGGGCGGGCTGGCCGGCTATCCGGACCGCGCCGAATCGGTGCACGACATCGTCGAAAGCTCGCACGCGTCGTCGTCGTTGTCCTGGGCCGACGGCATCTCCCGCGCCCGCCGGCTGACCGGCGAAGGCGACCGCTACGTCGTCGCGGTGGTGGGCGACGGCGCCCTCACCGGCGGCATGGCATGGGAAGCCGTGAACAACATCGCCGCGGACCGAGCACGGCGCGTGGTGATCGTGGTCAACGACAACGGGCGCTCCTACGCCCCGACGATCGGCGGGCTGGCCGACCAGCTGGCCGCGCTGCGCCGGACCACCATCGACAAGGTCCGCACCCACCAGGCCTACGAAGGCACCCTGGACTGGTGGAAAAGGAAGCTGCAGTCGGGCGGGTCGCTGGGCCAGTTCGCCTACCGGAGCCTGCACGCGACCAAGAAGGGCATCAAGGACTGGTGGGCGCCGCAGGGCCTGTTCGAGGACCTGGGCATGAAGTACATCGGCCCGATCGACGGGCACGACCTGGAGGCCGTCGAGGCCGCGCTGACGCAGGCCAAGAACTACCGGGGCCCGGTCATTGTCCACACCATGACCGAAAAGGGCCGCGGCTACGCGCCCGCCCGCGCCCACGAGGCGGACCAGTTCCACGCCGTGGGCGTCATCGACCCGGAGACCGGCGAACCCGTAGAGTCCGGCGGCCGGCAGTCCTGGACCTCCGTGTTCGCCGACGAGATCGCCGAGATCGCCGACGAGCGCCAGGACATCGTCGGTATCACCGGCGCCATGCTGATCCCGGTGGGCCTGCAAAAATTCGCCAGTAAGCATCCGGACCGTGTCTTCGACGTCGGCATTGCGGAGCAGCACGCGCTGGCCAGCGCCGCCGGCATGGCCTACGGCGGACTCCACCCGGTGGTGGCCCTCTACGCAACGTTCCTGAACCGCGCGTTCGACCAGCTCCTGATGGACGTCGCGCTGCACAAGGCCGGCGTCACCGTTGTACTCGACCGGGCGGGGGTGACCGGCCCGGACGGGCCCAGCCACCACGGCATGTGGGACATGTCGCTGCTGCAGATCGTGCCGGGGCTACACCTGGCCGCCCCCCGCGACGCCACCCGGTTGAGGGAAGAGCTGCGCGAGGCGGTGTCCGTCGACGATGCCCCCACCGTGGTCCGTTTCTCGAAGGGCTCGGTGGGGCCAGAGGTTGAGGCCCTGGAACGGCTTAAGGACGGCGTCGACGTGCTGGCGCGCCGGCCGTCCGGCTCCACCGAAAACGACGTGCTGATCGTCAGCATCGGCGCCATGAGCGAACTGGCGCTGGATGTCTCGAACCGGCTCGGCGCCCAGGGCATCAGCTCCACCGTTGTCGACCCGCGCTGGGTGCTGCCGGTGCCCCGCTCGATCATCGGCCTTGCGGCCCGGCACCGGATCGTCGTCGTGATCGAAGACGGCGTGCGCGCCGGCGGCGTCGGATCCCGGATCCGCCAGGAGATGCGTGCCGCCGGTGTGGACACGGCGCTGAACGAGGTCGGCCTCCCGGTCGAGTTCCTGGTCCACGGCACCCGCGCCGAGGTCCTGGAGCGCGTGGGCCTCACCGCGCAGCAGGTGGCCCAGGACACCGTCGCGCAGGTGCTGGGCACCAAGGTCCCGTTCGCGCGCCCGCTGCCCGGCCAGGAACTGCCGACCGGCCAGATTCCCAAGATCCAGTGACCGGCCGCATCCCCGCCGAGGCCCGGCCCGGCGAGATGGTGGTGTTCCGCAACTGGAAGTACGACGGCGCTGCCCACTGGCTGGTGCCCGGCACCTACCTCGGCTCCGACGGTTTCGGCGACTGGATCTTCCAGCCGGCCGGCTCGCTGGTCGCCCGGCCCGGCATCGCCTTCTTCGCGGCCTCCGACGCGGTGCAGTTACTGCCACGGGAAGGCGACTACGTGGCGACGTTCTACGACGACACCTACCCGGGCGACTTTCGCATCTACATCGACCTGGCCACCGGCATCCGGGTGGACCCGCTGCTTCCGGCCGGCTGGGAAGTCCAGCTCACGGACATGGACCTGGACGTGGTCCGCTCCGTCAGCGGCGGCGTGTACATCGACGACGAGGACGAATTCGCCGAACACCGGGTCACCATGGACTATCCGCCGGCGCTGGCCGAACGGATCCAGGCCAGCTGCCGGGCGCTCTACGGGCAGGTGGCGGCTGAGGCCGCGCCGTTCGACGGAACGGCCCTGACATGGTTGAACAAAGGACGGACATGAGTTTCCTTCGGGTGTACAAGAAGAACGACGACGGCGGGCTGGTGTTCCGCGAGGCGTGGTTCGACGAAGACTACGGCCAGTTCGTGGTCAACCACGGAACGGTGGGCCACCAGAGCACCACGCAGGAGAGCCGGGACGTCAACGCCGAGGCCGCCGAGTCGCTGATGGACGCGTTCGCTGCCCAGTGCGCCGAAGACGGCTACGCGGAGCTCGCGCCGGGGGAGCAGCACTGGGTGATTGCCCAGTATGCGCTGAAGACGGCGGACGGCAGCGACCGGGACCGTTACCTCGAGGACAAAGCCAAACGCACCATCACCGAGTACTTCGCCTGGCGCGGGCTCGGGACCGTGGAGAAGACCGAATTCGTCCCGCACAAGCTCAACATCTATGTTCTGGCGCCGGATGCGGCCAGGGCGGTGGCCGGCCTGAAGGTCTGCCTCCGCGAAGCCAAACTCGACTTCACCAAGCTGAGCATCGGCGTCGCGCCGCACGGGGACCTCGCCGCGGTCAAGCAAAAGCATCCGCTGCCGGCCAAGACGGCGTTCAGCCTGTAGGCCCGGCGGCCGTCGGGGACGGCGCTAGCCGCCCTCGGGCACGTCCAGGCCCGCGGCGCGCGCCGCCTCCCGGTAGGCGGCCGCCAGCGTGGCAACGCTGTGGTGGGCGTTGAGGCCGCTGGGATTCGGCACCACCCAGACCTCGGCGCCGCCGAGCGTCTCCGGTTGCCGGCCCAGCTGCGCCTTCGGCCGCTCAAAACCCACCCGGTAGGCGGTCACTCCCGCGACCGCCACCACCCGGGCCCCCAGGGTCTCGACCCGGGCCGCCAGGCGCCGGGCACCGGTCCGCAGTTCCTCGGCACCCAGCTCGTCCGCCCTGGCGGTAGCCCGCGGGACAATGTTGGTGATGCCCACGCCGCGGTCGATCAGGTGGTTGCGGTCGGCAGCCGCCATGCCGTTCCCGGCGTAGATCTGATGGTCGGTGATGCCGGCCGCCGCCAGGGCCGGATAGAACCGGTTGCCGGGCCGGGCGAAGTGCGAGCCGGTGGCAGCCGACCAGAGGCCGGGATTGATGCCGACGAACAGGAGGCGCAGGCCCGGGCCCAGCAGATCGGGGACCAGCGCGTCCCGGTAGGCGAGCAGTTCAGCACGGGTAAAGGCCACAAAACCACTCTTTCACACGGCGTGCCGTCCCGGCCGCGAAACCGGCCGCATGCTCAGCCTCACGGCCCCAGCTCCGGACAGAAGAAGGCACGGCGCCCCCGAAGGGGCGCCGTGCCCGTGCAGCGGCCCGCCAAGGCGGGCCGGCGAATCAGTCGGTGCCGGCGTCGAACGCCGCGCGGTCCAGCGCCTCGTCGGCCGCGCGGTCGGCCGGGTCGAGCTGGGCGGTGTCGGCGATTTCGCTCGCGCCGCCGGCTTCCAGCGCGCCCACGAGCTCGGCGGTGGGACCGCCCACCAGGCCCTGGGCCGCGTACTGCTCCAAGCGGGCGCGGGAGTCGGCGATGTCCAGGTTGCGCATGGTCAGCTGGCCGATGCGGTCCAGCGGACCGAAGGCAGCATCGCCCACGCGCTCCATGGACAACTTGTCCGGGTGGTAGCTGAGCGACGGGCCGGTGGTGTCCAGGATGGTGTAGTCCTCGCCGCGGCGCAGCCGCAGGGTGACCTCGCCGGTGACAGCGGAGCCAACCCACTTCTGCAGCGATTCGCGCAGCATGAGCGCCTGCGGGTCCAGCCAGCGGCCTTCGTACATCAGGCGGCCCAGGCGGCGGCCCTCGGCGTGGTAGCTGGCCACGGTGTCTTCATTATGGATCGCGTTGAGCAGCCGCTCGTAGGCGATGTGCAGCAGGGCCATGCCCGGGGCCTCGTAGATCCCGCGCGACTTGGCCTCGATGATGCGGTTCTCGATCTGGTCGGACATGCCCAGCCCGTGGCGGCCGCCAATGGCATTGGCCTCCTGCACCAAAGCGACGGCGTCGGCAAACTCCGTGCCGTTGATCGCCACCGGGCGGCCCGCCTCGAAGCGCACCGACACGTCCTCGGTGGGAATGTCCACGTCCTCGCGCCAGAAGGCCACGCCCATGATCGGCTCGACGGCCTCCAGGCTGGTGCCCAAATGCTCCAGCGTCTTGGCCTCATGCGTGGCGCCCCAGATGTTGGCGTCGGTGCTGTACGCCTTCTCCGCGGAGTCGCGGTAGGGGAAGTTGTGCGCGGTCAGCCATTCGGACATCTCCTGGCGGCCGCCGAGCTCGGAGACGAAGCGCGGGTCGAGCCACGGCTTGTAGATGCGCAGCCGGGGGTGGGCCAGCAGCCCGTAGCGGTAGAACCGCTCGATGTCGTTGCCCTTGTAGGTGGAACCGTCGCCCCAGATGTCCACGCCGTCTTCCCGCATGGCGCGCACCAGCAAGGTGCCGGTCACGGCGCGGCCCAACGGGGTTGTGTTGTAGTAGGAACGGCCGCCGCTGCGGATATGGAAGGCGCCGCAGGCCAGCGCGGCCAGGCCTTCCTCCACGAGCGCGGGCTTGCAGTCCACCAGGCGGGAGATATCCGCGCCGTACTCGGTGGCGCGGCCGGGCACCGCGTCGATGTCCGGCTCGTCGTACTGGCCGAGGTCGGCGGTGTAGGTGCAGGGCACGGCTCCGCCGTCGCGCATCCATGCAACGGCAACGGACGTATCGAGTCCACCGGAGAAGGCGATGCCGACGCGTTCGCCGACGGGAAGGGAAGTCAGAACTTTGGCCATGGTTTCGATCATATGTGCAGCGGCACCCAAAGACAGAAGCGGCAACGCCGCGGCCGCCTGCGTGACGTGTCCGAACTCACTTGCGCGTCCGGGACGGGGGCCGGAGCCGGGATAGGATGCGAGGCGAACGGCAAAACCCCCAGTGACAAGGATGTAGCGATGGAATACCGGCGTCTCGGCAAATCCGGCCTCACCGTCTCGACGGTGGGACTCGGCTGCAACAATCTTGGCCGGTCCAACACCCCGACGGAAACGCAGGAAGGCACGGACGCGGTGGTCAAGGCCGCACTCGACGCCGGCGTGACCTTTTTCGACGTCGCCGACAGCTACGGGAAGACTCCGGGGCTGAGCGAGGAGTTCCTGGGCAGGGCGCTGGGATCGCGGCGCGACGACGTGGTGGTGGCTACGAAGTTCGGCATGGACATGCGGGGCGCCAACGGCGAAGACTTCGGCGCCCGCGGCTCGCGGCGGTACATTGTCAGGGCGGCCGAGGCGTCGTTGCGGCGGCTGGGCACCGATTGGATTGACCTCTACCAGTTCCACACGCCCGACCCGCTGACTCCGGTCGAGGAAACCCTGTCCGCGCTGGACGACCTGGTCCGCGCCGGCAAGGTCCGCTACATCGGCCACTCCAACCGGGCCGGCTGGCAGATTGCCGAGGCGGAATTCACGGCGCGGATGGGCGGCTACACCCCGTTCATTTCCAGCCAGAACCACTACAACCTGCTGGACCGCCGGGCGGAGCTGGAAGTCGCCCCTGCTGCCGAGGCCTACGGGCTGGGCCTGCTGCCGTACTTCCCGCTGGCCAACGGCCTGCTCACGGGCAAGTACAAGAACGGCAAGGCGCCGGAAGGCAGCCGGCTGACACACTCGCGCACCAACTTGCTCAAGGACGCCGACTGGGAGCAGTTGGGCGCCTTCTCCCGCTTCGCCGCCGACCGCGGACTAACGGAAATCGAGGTGGCCTTTTCCTGGCTTGCCACCCGTCCCGCAGTCGCGTCGGTCATCGCCGGTGCCACGAAGCCGGAACAGATCCGGCAGAACGCCCAGTCAGCGGGCTGGCACCCGACTGCCGAGGACCTGGCCGAGCTGGAAGGCATCTTCCCCGCGGTGCCGAAAGTGGCCCTGTTCTGAGACCTCCGAGGGGGCCGCGGCGGGAGCCGATGGAACGTTGGGAAGCCTTTTACGTTGAGGGCGCCAAGCAAGGCTGCCTCTACCGCCGGTGGGCGGATCACGTCCTCACCACGCGAATGGCCTTCCGGAGCGGGCCGGACGGGTACCGCGCGGAATCCGTCATCCGGTTCGAGCCCGGGACGCGGCGGTGGGAGTCCTCTTCTTACCGGCAGGGGCCGGGCCGCACCGAGGCATTGGCCCGTCGGGAAGACTTCGGGCTGCCCGGGACGAGCCTGCCCAGCTACGGGGAGTACCTGCTGTTGGTGGACATGCTCGACTCCGGCGCCCAGGCCGTGGAGTTTTTCCGGCTGGACGACGCCGCGCCGGCCGAACCCGACAGCGGCGCATGGACGAAGATGTCGCTGTCCGGCGCCGAGGACGTCCTGCTGACGGACGGCCGCCGGACGCTGTGCGACCGCTATGAAGTGGTGCAGAGTGCGCGAATGAGGGAAACAGTCGCCGGCCTCCCCGGCCGGAAGGACTATGCATTGGACGCCGGGGCCGAACTGGTCGGCGTTCACTGGGCGTCGGGCGGCCGTGTGGTCAAGAGCGACTGGCGAGGAGCCGAGTCCTTCCTCGCTCCGGATCGTGCAACGGCAACCGCGGGCCTCGACCGGGCACTGATTGACTTCCTGGACACCGGATATGGTGACCGGCCGGCTGGGGCCGATTAGGACGCCTGCCCCGAGGGCTTCCCGCCGCCGGGAACGGGAAGCCCCGCGCTCTACTCGTAGTTCTTCACCGTCCGGCGCAGCGTGTCTGCGTAGTCGTAGATCTCATCCAGTGAATCGATGGGGTGCCGAGTCTCCTGCTTTCCGTCGTCGAAGACCCCCAGGTATTTTTGCGACCTGTTGAAATGGAGTCTGGCAATCGGCTTCCTGTTGTTGTCATCCAGGAGTACGGCGAAGTAGGACTTTGCGTCCCGGTGGGTAACGCGTGTCGGTTTGACCTCGCTGCACACAATCGCCCGAACGATCTGGAAGCCCTCCACTTCCTCAAGAGTTGTTTCGATGCCGTCATCCCGGTTCAGATCTTGCTCGACGATCTCTTCGCTGGTGACGGAGTCGGCCAAGGACGCCTGGGCAGCCTGAATGACAGGTGACTCGCCCAAGGCAGCCTTCAGTCTCTCGTTGACTTGGTCGTTGAGGAATTGCCGGGTTGCTTTGGCTACCAGACCCGTAAACTGCTCGCGGACCTTCTGCGTGAATGCGCCGTCGTAGACCTTAGCCGTCAAAAACTTTACCCAGTCATCTTCAGGGGACTGGAAGAGAGTGGAAATAGTGCGTTTGATTTGCCCGATGTACTTGAGCTCTTCAGCTGCACTGATGATCGAATCCAGATCGAAGACATCCTTGGAAAGCTTTACGAGTTCCGGGATTAAGGTCTCGTCGATGTCGTTCATGTCAAGAATAAGGAACGGCTTGACGTCCATGCGGTTCGGAGCATCAAGGTCCGTGTAGAACTGGTAGACCTCGCCATTCGTCAAAATCGCGATCCGCGCATTAGTAACGGCAAAGTAGCGGTAAAGCTGCGAGGCATGTTCGACGCGGAGGTCGCCGAGCGACTTCTTGCATTCGATCAGCATTTGCACTTCGCCATCACGAACGATGGCGTAGTCGATTTTCTCGCCCTTCTTGATGCCGACATCGGCAGTAAACTCGGGGACCACTTCCAACGGGTTGAAAACGTCATATCCGAGGATCGTTGATATGAACGGCATGACGAACGCGTTTTTAGTGGCTTCTTCCGTCTCGATGATCTCGCGCTGCTGCTGTATTTTTGCGGCCAGTGCGGCCAGTCTTTCTGCAAACTGCAATGCTTCCCCCTGCTCGATTCGGACCGTTTCGCTAAACCTAGAGGACGGTACTGACATTGTTAACTATCGTCCAAGGCGGGGGGTTTGTGAGGGATATAGGTGCTGTGAGTTCAAACCACGGAAAAGCTTTTTAGCGGGCTGCCTGGGTGGATGGCAGGATCGGTCCAATTCAGACGGTGACGGTGATCCACTCGCCGTCGATAGCCGCCGCGAAACGCGGAAGCGGGGCGGGCGCCGGACCCCCGGTCACCGTGCCGTCGGCGAGCGCGAAGGTCGAATTGTGGCAAGGGCACACGAATTCGGCCTTCGTCGGGGTCACCCCACACCCTTGGTGCGTACAAACGGCGCTGTAGGCCAAGACGGTGGTTTCGTCGGGGCGGTGGATGAGAATCTTCTCCCCGCCTGCCTCGCCGCTAGCGCTGCCACCAACCGGCACGTCGCTGAGCTTCCCGACCCGGACCGGCGTGCCGTCGCTGGCAATCGGGGAAGCGGAGGCACCTTGTGCTCCTGTGTAGTCCTGCAGCGGGGAACATGCGGTGAGCGCGCCCATCGAACCGACGGCGGTGGTGGCGGTCAGGATGGCGCGGCGCGAAGGCAGAGACGAACTCATGTCCGCTATTCTCCCGGACGGTGCCGGTTAATTTCCAAACGGAGCGGCGATCGCTCATCGCCCAGCGTGTCAGCGATCAAGCCACTACGGTGATCCATTCGCCGTCAATGACCGCGGCAAAGCGCTGCAGCGGTTCCAACGCCGGCCCGTCGAGCACCGAGCCGTCTGCAGCGCTGAAGACGGAGCCGTGGCACGGGCAACGGAACTCCGCGCCCGCCGGCGCCACGGTGCATCCCTGGTGCGTGCAAACTGCGCTGTAGGCCCGGACCGTAGTCTCGTCGGCGCGGTGGAGGAGGATTTCCTGCCCGCCGGCTTCGCCGGTGGCGCTGCCGCCCACCGGCACGTCGGCGAGCTTCAGGACCTGTGCGGCAGCGCCTCCGGAGGTGGCCGGGGCAGGTTTTCCGCCGGCCTCGCCGCCGCCGTTCCCCGCCGGCGCACAGGCGGCCAGTACACACGCCGAGCAGGCCGTTGCGGAGGCGGCCATGACCGAGCGTCGCGAGGGACCGGCATCGGGATTCATCCGCTGACCTTCCCCGTGGGCAGTATGGGTGCTTCGCAAAGGTAGACGTCCGGGCCCATGGGTTGGTTCAGCCGGCTCGTGAAAGGGTTTTCGCGCAGGAACCTGCAGTAAATGGCCACCGTTGCCAAAGCCTGGCCGGATGCAATCCGGTTGGCTGTGTCCGGCGTTTGTCCTAGGACGGAACAGGAGGATCGGATGAGCGTGTGGAGGGATGGTGGAGTCTTGTCGATTCAGGAAAGCGAACGCGTTCAGCGGGCGTCGCTGAAGCCTGCAAAGGGTTCTGCTGGGATTCCTTGACGTCGGAACGAACCGCGAGGGGTGCAGGGCTTCATTCTGCGGTTGTCCCCATTCCGGCAACCACCCATAATGACGGTGTGGCTATGTCGCTGCTGTTCGGCATCGTGACTTCCAGCGCCCTGATGCTGGGTGGATTTATCGGTGTGCGTTTCGAACTGCCGAAACGCGTCCTGGCGATCATCCTGTCCTTCGCAGCGGGCGCCCTGGTCACCGCCCTGACTTTCGAACTCTTCGAGGACGCCTACCAGCGCGGCGGCATCTGGCGCGCAGCGGTCGGCCTGTTTGTCGGCGCGGTGGTGTTCACGACCTTGAGCGCGCTGCTCGACCGCTGGGCGCAGGCCGGGTCGAACCCGGTTGCGGCGGACGAGTACCGGGGCAGCCCCAAGCTCGATACCGACGCCGCCGCCACCGGGCGTGCGCCGGGGCCGGCATCCACCCGGGGTGCGGCCGGTCTGGCCCTGCTGGCCGCCGCCACGCTCGACGGCATACCGGAGAACCTGGCGCTGGGCGTCTCCCTGGGGGAGGGGACCGGCGGGCTGGCGCTCCTGGCCGCGATCTTCGTCTCCAACCTGCCCGAGGCCCTGGTCGGGGCAGCCTCGATGCGCAGCCAGGGCATGTCCAGGCCCGCCATCATCGGACTGTGGGGTGTGTGCTCAGTGCTGCTGGTCATCGCCGTCGTGGTCGGTGCCGGGCCGCTGTCCGGTACCGACCCCGAGACGATCTCGCTGCCATTGGCCTTCGCGGCCGGCGCGGTGATCGCCGCACTGGCCGACACCCTGATGCCGGAGGCATACGAACACGGCGGACCGGCGGTCGCCCTGAGCACCGCGGCCGGGTTCGTGCTCTCGTTCCTGCTGTCCCTCGCGTGAGATCCGGCGCCGCTAACGACCCTCCGTGCCCCCGCATCGACCCGCGCCGTTATCTGGGGTTCCGAGTTAGTCCGCAAGGTTTGTTCGATCTGGAGATGGGCACCGGCGGCTCGTTCAACAACTGCGCCCGGTTCACGCCCAGCGCGAACGATATTCCGGAACGGTCGCTGGCCTCGCTCGCGGCCACCAACCGTGACTTCCCCACCGGCGGTTCCCCCTGGCAGACCGCTGGCGAGCCGGGCGAAAACCGCACCTACCGCGGAACCTGGCGCTTCGATACCACCGGCATGTCGCAGGTCGAGATCAACGCCCTGCAGGGCGCCCGGGTCCATGTCGACCTGGTCTGGGAGCTGCAGTCGGATGAATCGCCCACGCAGCCGTAAGCCGGTTCCGTCAGTTCCGTGACCCGCCGGCTGCCCGGCAGCGCCTTGCGTCCTCTCTTCTCCCGCGACGGCTGGCTGCTGTACATCGCGTCCACGCTCTCGCGGTTGTATCTGGGCATCGCCCTGAGCCTGGTGCTGATCGGCCTGCTGCCTGCGCTGTTCGGCTGGCATACCAGCGTGATCCAGAGCGGTTCCATGGAACCGCACGTCGGCGCAGGGGACGCGGTGGTGTCCGCGCCCTTAGGCAGTGGTGACCCGGTTTCGCCGCTTCCACTGATTTTCGCGCGGCAAGGCCCCTAGCTGAGCAAGTGGGATAGGGCGGTTACGACGCCATGTTCCTCATTCGTTGGCGCGGTGTAACGGGCGCGGGAACGCAGGATCGGGTGGGCGTTGTCCATGGCGAACGACAGGTCGGCGCGGTCGAACATTTCGAGGTCGTTCAGGAAGTCGCCGAACACGACGGTTTGAGCGGCATTCACGCCCAAGGTCCGTTGCAGTTCCTGCACGGCTCGTCCTTTATTGGTGCCCGGGGCCATGATGTCGATCCACTGCTTACCGGAGACGGCCATCTGGTGGCTGGATGCCAGTGGAGCGACGATGCTTCTCGCGCTGGACTCAACGTCGGTGGAGTCGTAGATCGCGAGCTTGAGGATGTCATCGGTGACAGTGGTGAGATCCTCGACCGTGGTGAGTTCGGCGTAGTAGGTTTCCGCCTCCCGGATGAATCCAGCATCGCGTCGCTCGATGTAGGCACTGCGGCGGCCGCATACGACCAGGCCGAGGCTGTTCGCGGTTTCCGTTGCGTGGCGAACCGCGTGAATGACGTGCGTGACAGTGGGCTCGTCCATGTAGGTGGCGGAGAGTACTGCGCCGTCACGGACAACAAGGGAGCCGTTCTCGGCGATGAAGGTGGCACCTGCTGGTGCACTGGGGAACATGCGGGCCAAAGTGGCGTATTGCCTGCCGCTGGCGGGTACAAATGTGATGACACGGGCACGCATCCGCTCCAGCAACGGCCAGAACCCGGCAGGAACGTTACCGTCCCCGTCCAGCAGGGTGCCATCCATATCGGAGACCACCAGACGCACGTCGTGAAACCCGCTCGGGATCGAGGACCAAGGCTCAGCGCTTCGAGCAACACCACTCATCGTGCCTCGTTGTCTTGACCATGATCGCCGCTGCCGCGGAATCCTAAGCTAAACATGGTTCTTAACGCTACAGACAGGGGATTGGTAAAGCGACTTCAGAACGACTTCCCGGAGGGTAGGACTCGCGGGGGCGCTTTCTGTGGACGAGTTGTTCACTCTCAGGCGTGCCGTTGCATCTATACCAGGCAGTCGGTGTGGACTCCCTGTGGAGGGGTGGCGAAGTGCGGGAGCATCCGCGGCGCCCCTCGCCTTGGCAAGCCTTGGATTGGTCTTCCCCAACGAGAGGAGACGTTCATGTCCTTGGACCAAGACCGCCGCAACAAGTCATACCGACTGCAGGTCGCCGGAGTCTTGGATCGGCGCTGCCGGGCTTGTCGTTGCACTGTTCCGAGCCGTCTTTGACGACCTTTGGAACGTCGCTGGACGTTGAACATGGATGCCTTTCCCTGATAAACCTCAGACGTAAGCGCTGTTATCGGCTCAACGGGTGGAGGCCCGACAGCTGAATGTAGTCCAGCTGATTGAACTCAGCGCCTCTTTCGATCACTTCGCGGGAATTGCTTGCGCTCCGTCCCTGCATGCCTGACGGGGTTCATTGGCCGGGTGCACGCCCTGAAGTGCGGCGTTGACTACTTGGTGCGTAACCCTGCATTCAGCGGAAACTGGCGCAGTACGGCCCCGGTCCAGAGGCCGCCCGCGATCATGTCCATGAGCAGCATGGAGATCGGCCTCGGGATTGAGCTCTCCGCGGGCCTTTGCCTTGTCGAAGACCTGTGCCTCGTTAACCAGCCGATCCGTGAAGAAGCCCTAAATCCGGGCGGCCAGGTCCTCGTTCACGACGGCCGCGGACAGGACGGCGACCACGACGTTGGAGGCGGGAGGCACGGTCAGCAGTGCCGCAATCCGGTCGGCCAAAACCTGCAGGTCGACTCGGAGGGTCCCGGTTTCAGGGACGGCGAGGGTCAGCATCGGGGGCATCAATGAAGGCGGCGCCCAGGAGTTCTGCCTTGGACTTCCACCACCGGTAGATCGTCGTCTTGTTAACGCCGGCGGCCTCGGCCACCCCTTTAATGCTGAACCGCTCGTATCCCCGCTTCTGGAATGAAGCTCTGTACTGCCCTGAGCGCTGATCAAACCAAGGTGCTGAAGGCCTCAGCCTTGTCTTTTGTCCCTTGGACTATTATTTGATCGTCGTCGTAGAGCACAGTTTGTTGGGTGGTGTGCTCCCACTGCCCACCCTTGCGCTTGACAGCGACTACTGTGATGTCGAACTTTGAGCGCAGCTGCAGCAGGCCCAGCGGACGGTCCTGGGCTAGCCCGGGCGGGATGGTTCGGATCATGACGAAGTTATCTTCGAATTCGACGTAGTCCAGCATTGCCCCGCGGACCAAGTGCGCCACCCGGCGGCCCATGTCGTGCTCGGGCCGGATCACGTGGTGCACGCCCAACTGTTCGAGGATCTCGGCGTGCGGCTCACTGATGGCTTTGGCCCAAATCGCGGGCCTGGCGAACTTGAGGAGCCGCGAGGTGGTGAGAATGCTAGCTTCCACGTCTGTTCCGATGCCCACCACAGCGCGGTCGAACTCGTGTACAGAGAGCTGTCGCAGCACCTCGTCTTTGGTGGAGTCGGCACGGACTACGTGGGTCAGCAGCCCGTTGAAGGACTGAACGGTCTCTTCGTCGGCGTCGATGCCCAGGACCTGGGTGCCCAGGGACTCGAGCTCCAGCGCCAATGCTCCGCCAAAACGGCCGAGGCCGATAACAACGACGGACCCCGCCTCGGCGATCCGGTCGAAGGAGCGTGAGGGGAAGGGGATTCTAGCCAATGAGCGGCCTTTCTTTCGGGAACTCGTACAGGATCGGTCGCGCGCGAAGCGCCAGCGCGGAGGCCAGCGTGACCGGTCCCAGACGGCCGACGAACATGAGGATGATCAAAATCGACTGTCCGGCAGGTGGCAGCGAGGCAGTGATGCCGGTGGAAAGGCCGACGGTGGCGAAGGCGGAGATAGCTTCGAAGAGCAGTTTTTCCATGCCCGCGTCGGAGAGGAACATCAGGGCCATGGTGGCTGTGACTACCAAGGCGATGGCCAGCAGCACAACGGTCATGGCTTGGCGGTGTACAGAACGGGACAGTCGCTTGCCGAAGATGTTTACGGCGGCGCCGCCGCGGATTTCTGTGTAGAGGATGAAGTAGAGCACTGCGAAAGTAGTGATCTTCAGGCCACCGGCGGTGCCTGCAGGGCCGCCGCCGATGAACATCAGTATGTCCATGCCTAGCCAAGACACCGGGTTCATCTGGCCGATGTCGATACTGTTGAATCCAGCGGTGCGGGTGATGACGGACTGGAAGAACCCGGCCAGCACCCGTGCGGCGGGGTCCAGCGAGCCGAGCGTCGCCCGGTTGGTCCACTCCACCGCGGTGATGAAGACGGTACCTGCCCCCAGCAGCACGGCCGTGCCGGCCAGCACGAGTTTGGTGTTCATGGACCAGTGGATCGGACGCCGGTAGTGCCGGCCGAGCTCGAACAGCACCGGGAAGCCAAGCCCGCCGATGATCACCGCGCTGGCGATCGGCAGGCAGATCCATGGGTCCGCGACGAAGCCCATCAGGTTGTCTGAGAACAGGGCGAAGCCGGCGTTGTTGAAGGAGGAAACGGAGTGGAAGACTCCCAGCCAGAGGGCTTCCCCGGCAGAGTGTCCGTATCCGGTCATGAAGCGTGCCGTAAGGGCCAACGCCAGCACGGCTTCGGTAATGAGGCTGATCCTCAGGACGCCGAACAGCACGCGCCGCACGTCGCCAAACCCGGTGCTTTTGGTTTCGGCGGCCGCGGAGATGCGGGAGCGAAGTCCAAGCCGTCCTGCCAACAGCACACCCAGCAGAGCTCCGAAGGACATTACGCCGAACCCGCCGAGCTGGATGAGGACCATGATCACCGCTTGCCCGAATGGGCTCCAGTAGACGGAAGTATCAACGATGATCAGCCCGGTCACGCACACCGAGGACGTCGCCGTGAACAGCGCCTCCAGGAAGGTGGCACCGCCAGGGCCCTGCTTCGACATCGGCAGCATCAGAATGGCCGTGCCGGCCAAGATCGCTGCGATAAAGCCAAGGACTATCACCTGGGACGGATGCCGCGGGCGTACTCGTTGCAGGAGGACGGCACCCGTGGGAGCCTGAAACTTTCGTAGGTCGCTGGTCCGGCGGAAGGCTGCGCCGATGCGACGGGCGGAGGATGCCTTCTCGGGCCAGGGACGTCGCGGTTCAGCCAACGTGAATCCGGGGACGGCGCTGCGGGTCGGGTTCGTTCTGGCGGATGATTTCCCGGACCACGGGGGCAGTGTCACCTTGGCCGAGGAGCAGGTAGCGCATCAGATGGGTCAGCGGATTGCCCTCGGACCATTCAAAGTAGGCCTGCGGCATGACACCGGTCGCATCGCGTAGTGCCAGCAGGACGGCGGCCAGCGCGTTGGGCGCGGCGGGGCTCTGAGCGCGCAGAATCCTGTACCCGCCGATCTCAACTCCGTGGACGTGGAGGGTGTCGCTGAAGCCGGAGGGGTCTTTGATTTCTACTTCGAGGAAGATGACGTCGGCGCTGCCGGGGACTGGGTTTATGCCGCGTTGAAGGACTTCCTTGCTGGAGTATTCCGCGATACCGGTGGCCGGGGGTTTGTGCGCAATCAGGTCCAGCCGTCCATCGAATTCCAGGGACTCGCGGATGAAGCGGCGGGCTTCGTCGTCGAACACTATGCGGTCTGCGCGCAACTCGGTGGTTCGGGAGACCCGGGAAACCAGGGAGATGACCACGATGCCGGCGATGAACAAGAGCGAAATTGCCAACCCTTCGGGTTTTGCGAGGATGTTGGCTGTCAGGGCGTAGACCAGCACCAGCGTCAGCCCGGTGAACGCGGCGGCAGCGGACCGGCGCCGATTCCGGTACGTGGCAATTGCGACGGCCACCGAGGCAGAGACCATCATGGCCAGGATGCCGGTGGCATAGGCCCCGGCCTGGGCGTTGACATCGGCCCTGAACGCGATGGTGATCATGATACTTACGCCGGTGTAGACCAGGACCACCGGGCGGACAGCGCGGCTCCATTCCGGAGCCATACCGTACGAGGGCAGGTAGCGGGGCACGATGTTGATCAGCCCGGCCATGGCCGAGGCGCCGGCGAACCACAGGATGAGGATGCTGGCCAGGTCGTAGGCGGTGCCGAATCCTTCGCCGAAGCGCTCGTGCGCAAGGTAGGCCAGCGCACGGCCGTTGGCCTCGCCGCCCTCGGCGAAGGCATCGGCAGGGATCAGCAAGGTCGTGACGAAACTGCTGCCCAGCAAATACACGCTCATGATCACGGCCGCGGCGGTGAGCAGCTTGCGGGTATTGCGGATCCGGCACGCGAGCCGCTCCTTGGGAGTCCGGCCTTGCGCTGCGACGAGAGGCATCATGCTGACGCCGGTTTCAAAACCGGAGAGCCCTAAGACAAGCAGCGGAAAGGCCAGCAGTGCCGGAAGAACCATCCCGCCTAAGCCCCCCGACGTGGTGGTGAGGAGATCTGTCCAGTCCGCGACGATGCCTGGCCTGCTTAGGATGTCGAGCAGACTGGTGCCGATGACGACTGCATTGAGGACGAGGAAGATTGCCACCAGCGGGACCGCGACTGCGACCGCCTCGGTGAAGCCGAGCAGGAAGACTCCGCCGAGGATGAGCAGCAGCACGATGGTCACCGGTACGGCGTGGCCGTGGAGGAACGCGGGAGTGTGGGGGTTCTCCAGCAGATGTACCGTGGCGTCCGCCGAGGAGAGCGTGATCGTGATGATCCAGGAGGTTGCCACGAAGCCCAAAAGGATGAGGACAAAAACTTTCCCACGCCAGAAGGGCAGCAGATGCTCCAGCATGGCCACCGACCCCTGGCCATGCGGGCTGGTCTGCGCCACCCGGCGGTACATGGGCAGCATTCCGCCCAAGGTCAGAATGACGATCAGCAGTGTCGCGAGCGGCGAGAAGGCGCCGGCGGCCAGCGCCGCGATGGCCGGCAGGTATGACAGGGTGGAGAAGTAGTCCACACCCGTCAGGCACATGACCTTCCACCAGGGCTGCTGAATGTCATTGGTTCCCGGGCTTGCCGGTCCGACGGGTTGAACAACGTGGGCGGTAAGCCAACGGGCCACGCCATGGGACGGCTTTTGACGGCCGGTAGGGCGGGGCACGCTCTCCGGAATGAAGTACTGGGTAGACGCACCCACAGTCGTCTTCTCTCTTATACGGTTCCTGACGCGATTGATCACACTACTCCGGCAGAGGCGGCCAGAGAGCGAAAAACAGCAGCCGACGGCGTTAAGAAATCATCAAAATGTCCGGGTAGCTGGGCGGGGCAGGTGAGCGGGGCGGGGAGGGCCCTCGGCTTGCAGTGGCGGTGAGAATGGTCTTTATGGGCAGAGGAATACTGCGGATTTTTCTTGGCGCGGCGCCGGGCGCCGGGACCACTTACGCGATGCTGACCGAAGGGCTGCGGCTGACCGGAGATGGCGCCGATGTGGTCATCGGCGCGGCCCTGCACCGGGGCCGGCCGGAAACGGCTGCCCTGTTCGCGGACATGGAAGCAGTTTCGGATGCCGGCCCGGAGGGCGTTCAGGAGCTGGACCTGCAGGCCGTTTTGTCCCGTGCTCCGGAAACGGTGCTTGTGGATGACCTGGCTCAGGCCCACGGAGTGAACGGTGGGCGCAGGCTGGTATGGGAGGACGTCGATGGCCTGCTCGACGCAGGCATCAATGTCATGGCGACCCTTGAGATTGCGCGACTGGAGTCGTTGGGTGACGTGGTTGAAGCCATTACCGGCGTCCGGCCTGACGAGACGGTGCCGGACGCCTTTGTCCGTGGTGCCGGACAGATTGAACTTGTGGATGTGGATCCCGGACTGCTCCTTGAACGGGTGGCAGCAGGCAAGGTGGTTCCGGCGGAAAACGTGGATGCGGCCCTGGCGGGATATTTCCGCTTGGGGAACCTGACGGCATTGCGGGAGCTGGCCCTGCTGTGGCTGGCGGACCGCGTGGAGGAGGGCCTGAGTGATTACCGGGCGCGCAAGGGGATCGAGGCGGTCTGGAACACTCGGGAGCGGATCGTCGTCGGCCTTTCCGGCGGGCCGGGAGGGCAGTTGCTCGTGCGACGGGCGTTCCGAATGCTCGCCGGCAAGCTTGGCGCCGAGTTGCACGCCGTGCATGTGCGCTCCTCGGTAAGCTCCCGGGAATCACCGGGGGAACTGGACGCCCAGCGTGTTCTTGTGTTGGGGCTGGGGGGAACGTACCACTCGATCGGAGGCGATGATCCTGCCCAGGCGCTCGTTGCTTTCGCGCGCAGGACCGATGCAACACAGATCGTCGTCGGCGCCCCCGGACGGAAGCTGCGGTTGCGCCGCAGCGTCGGCCAGCGCCTTCTGCGCCTTGCAGGGGACGTCGACGTTCATCTGGTCGGTCACGGACGCAAAGGTGCGGCCAGTTCCGTCAGGACGGGCCCGTCATCGCTGGGCAGAGGCCGGATGATGGCCGGCGCCGCTATGGCGTTGCTGCTGCCGTTCATCCTCCAGGCGGGACTTAGTCTCTGGCCGCACAGCCACTTCGCCACCGATATGCTCGTGCAGCTGACCGGGACCATCGCCGTAGCGCTGGTCGGCGGGCTCTGGCCGGCCGTGGCGGCGGCAGTGCTCAGCAGTGCGATCGTGAATTTTTCCGCTCTGCACCCCATCGGCACCATGGGCATCAGCGATCCTGAGAATGTTCTGGCCCTGCTGATCTTCCTGGCCGTCGCGATCGCGGTTTCGCTCGTCGTTGGGCTCTCGGCAAAACGCAGCCGGGCGGCAGCCGCAGCCGGGGCCGAAGCTGCGGCTCTGGCGGAGCTGAGCCGCAGCACCCTTGCCGTCCACTACACCATCGGCGAATTTTTGGACCGGATCCGCGAACACTTCCGCAGCAGCGGTGCCGCGTTGTATGCGCGGGATGAACGCCAAGGCAAAATCCGGGCATGGCAGCTGGTGGCCAGCACCGGCAGAGTCGATGAAGACCTGAACGGCAATGAGAACGTCGAGCAACTTGACCCATCGCATGCCCTGGCGCTCTCCGGCCGCCCCCTCAGCCAGCAGGAACGGCACCTGCTCACTGCCTTCGGCGCCCACCTCATGGCCCTCCTGCAACGGGACCAGCTCCGGGCCAGCCGCCGCGACATCCTGCGGCTATCCGAAGGCAACCAGATGCGCACCTCGATCCTGCGTGCGGTCTCGCACGACCTGCGCACGCCGCTGGCAGGGATCAAACTGGCCGTCAGCAGCTTGCGCCAAGACGCCGTGGAATTCGACCCGGAGGACGAGGCCGAGCTACTGGCTACCATCGAGGACTACGCCGACCGCCTGGGCCTGCTGGTAGGAAATTTATTGGACATGTCGAGACTGACGGCGGACTCGGTCACGCCTTTGATCCGGCCCGTCTACTGGGCCGACGCCGTCGCAGACGCCCTACGCGGAATTCCCGAGGAAGCCGTGCGGGTGGACTTGCCGGACAGCCTGCCCCCGGTTAACGCTGATCCGGGCATGCTGGAACGCGTGATTGCCAATGTCGTTGAAAACGCCGTGAAGTACGCCGGCGGGTCCGATATCTTCATCACTGCGGTCACCGGTACGGGCAAAACCTCGGTGAACGGGAAACCTGCCGGCCAACTGCGCATCATCGACCATGGCCGCGGCATCCCGGCCACTGAGCTGATCAATATGTTCCAGCCATTCCAGCGCCTCGACGACACGCCGGCGGGGACCGGGGTCGGCTTGGGACTGGCTGTCGCGAAGGGCTTTACCGAAGTTATGGACGGGCATCTGGACGCCGAGGAAACCCCAGGTGGAGGGCTAACCATCGTCATCACGATGCCGCTCTCAGCGCGGGCCTGAAGTACATTCGCGGAAGGCCGCTGTCCGGCGTAGGAGACGCGTTAAGATTTGGGCCGTCCGCGTGAAGAAACCGTTAAGAACGGCGCCCGGGGTCCGGTCTTGGGTTTTGCTGGGCGTTGGGAGGGCCAGCCGGGCCTTCTACACCGAAAGTTGGAATACGCATGGACGTGGACCTTTGGTGGGAGATTCTGCCGGTTCTGGCCGCCGGCGGCACCGTGCTGGTGCTGCTGATCCGTTCTCTGGTGCGCATGAAGAAGGGCAGCAATTGGTGGTGAGGAGGTGCCTGTCCGCGGACCCAGGAGACACAATAGAGCTCAACCGACGGGCGACGGTCGGCTTCCGGTGGCGTGCGAGGAGGAGACGGGACAGGCATGACCAACGTCTTGATCGTCGACGACGAGCCACAGATCCTGCGTGCGATGCAGATTAACCTCCGGGCGAGAGGCTACCGTACCTACATTGCAGCTACCGGAAGCGAAGCGCTGACGGAAGCAGCCAAAGAGCCTATCGACTTGGTGATCCTGGATCTGGGGTTGCCTGACATGGATGGGGTGGACGTGATCCGCGGCCTACGCGGGTGGACGGATATACCCATCATCGTGCTGTCCGCCCGGCATGCCTCAGACGACAAGGTTGAGGCCCTGGATGCGGGTGCTGACGACTACGTCACCAAGCCCTTCGACCTGAATGAACTCTTAGCCCGGCTTCGTGCTGCAGACCGGCGGAACGACAGCAGTCTCCAAGGCGCGTCGATTGGCACCGCTGACTTTGAGATCAACCTTAGCGACAAGCGGGTTGTTCGGGACGGACAGGCGGTCCGGCTGACCCCGAACGAGTGGAACATCCTGGAAATTTTGGCCAGAAACCCCGGCCGGCTCGTATCGCAGCAGCAGATCCTGACCCACGTGTGGGGGCCCGCTTATCTAAAGGAAACCCAGTATCTGCGCGTCTACATCGCTCAGCTCAGACGCAAGCTTGAACCTGACGCGTCCAGACCGCGCTATCTCCTCACCGAAGCAGGGATGGGCTACCGCTTTGAACCAGGGGCGCCCCCTTGAAACGGCTGTGCCGTCTCGAGACCGTCCGCCCCTCTTAGGTTTTATGACCGGAGGCCCTTTGCCCCCTGATCGGGCAGCCCTATTTGTCGAACCGTGAACGTGAAGGATGCCGCCGGAACCCGCGCTCAACCCTGTTTTATGCTCAGCGGTGCGGCCACTCCGACCGAGCCGCAACCAGAGTGGCGTCGAGCGAAATTTTGTCCCGGCTAGTCTCCGCGTCCCTCTTCGGTACTGATGCACAGCCGGTTCCCTTGGGCATCAGTGGCCACTACCCACACGGGCGCATGTTCATCATCGAGTGTTGCACCAACGGATACCAGAGCATCCAGATTCGAGGCGCTTTCGCTGAAGGGGACAGTGATGTCCAGGTGAAAACGATTCACATTCGGGCTCTGGGACTCCTGAAACCAGATGGCCGGGCCCCTGCCATAGGGATCGGTCAGGGTTCCGTCTTCCTGCATCTTGTAGCCCAGTGCAGTTCGCCAAACTTCCGAAATGGCTTCCGGGGTTCTCAATGTCTTCGTGCCCAAGGGCACGCCGCCGGCCATCCTCGGGCTGGGGCGGACGGGTCGCGGCGGTGATTACCATTCCCCATAGATCCGGATCAGCGCACGTTTTGCCGCGGTGTACGGCTCAGCCGAACCGGTGAGGAGCGAACGCGCATTGGCCGCCTCAAGAAATGCCGTCGTCTCGAACACCAGTTGATTCACGTCTACTTCAAGGAGTTCCCCGATGTCGGCCGCAGCCTGGATTTCCGAGGCCAGCAAGGAGCGCCATTCACGAACCGCCTCCGCCACCGCTTCCCTCACCGGACCAGATTTGGAATCGAACTCCGTGCTGGCGGCCGCAAAGAAACATCCGCCGACAAAGACCCTATTGCGGCTGTAGGAAAGCCAAGCGTCAAGAAGCGCGCGAAGTCTTTCGAGCCCGGGTGCGGCGTTGAGGGAGGGAGCTACGACCGCCGCGATGAAAACTTGTCTCGCTGCCTCAACCGTCGCGATTTGCAGCTGCTCTTTAGAACCGAAGAGGGCAGCTACTCCACTCTTGCTCAGAGTCGAACGAGATGCCAGGCCGCCGATCGAAAGGCCCGCAAGCCCCTCAACCGAGGCCATGTTCACAGCTTCCTCTAAAACAGTTTGTCGCGATTTCAGACCTCTGGCCGCTCTGCCATCCATATTTACCTCTCTTCTCCCAAGAAAATCATAGTGTACGATCGTTCGTATTGTTACCGGCTCGCGTATAGCCCCCCGGATTTCCGCCATTGGTAGACCTGCGCGGGGCTGCCAAAAGTCGGCCCGTTGATACTCAAGATTCGAAGGACGACCCCATGCAGACAACCCTGACGCATATCGGCACCGCAACGATGCTTGTCGAATTCGGCGGCCTCACGTTCCTCACAGATCCGGTGTTCAACCCCGCCCCTACTGAGTACAAGTTCGGGCCCCTAATCCTGCGGAGCACTAACAAACCGGCCATGTCCGCTAGCGAACTTCCACCAATTGATGCCGTGCTGCTCAGTCACGACGAACACCCGGACAATCTAGATGACGCCGGCAGGAGGTTGCTGGAGGGGAAACCCGTCTTGACCACCCAGAGCGGGGCGGGACGGCTGGGTGGCCAAGCAGTTGGTGTGGCGCCTTGGGCCAGTCACACGGTCGCCGTGGGAGAGAAATCCGTGATCATTACAGCGACGCCTGCCCATCATGGCCCCGTTGGTGACGTCATTGGATTCATCCTCCGGGTTCCGGGGGAAGAAAAGGTCCTTTACATCTCCGGCGATACCACCTATGAAAGCGACCTTGACCAAATCGGCGACCTATTCTCGATCGGAGTAGCAGTGCTGCACCTTGGCGCGGCGAAGTTCGCCATACTTGGGGACCAGATGGTCAGTATGGACAGTTCGAGCGCAGCCAAGTTTACTGCCGTCCTCGCCGCCGACGCCGTAGTGCCGATCCATTTCTCCTCTTGGGAACACTTTACTGAAACGGAAGATGAGATCGCGGCTTCATTTGCGGAAGCAGGCCTGACTGACCGCCTTGAATGGCTCACCCCCGGGGTGCCACGGATCCTTGAGGTCTGATTCCGCGAGGCAGCCCCTTCCGGCCAAACAGAGACTATAGCCACCGGTGAACTCCAAGTCGCTGGAATGAAGCACTGCGATCTTGACTCCGCCAACTTTGGGCGGCGACATAGGGAGTCAAGATGCAGGAAGCCTCTGAAAACCTTCAAACGACGGCGTGCCGGGCCTGTCAATAGCGCAGTTATTCGAGTCTGCGGCAAGCCAAGATTTCAAGGCTTCCCAGCTCAGCAACCGCGATGCCGGAAAATGGAAACGGATCATGATCGCTTCGGCAATAGGAGCCGCGCTTTTCAGCCTGCAAGCTGTCATCTCCGCACTGCTCGGCGGTTTCTACGTGACGGTAGTTGTGGTTCCGCTTGCCGTTTTCTTTCTTGCCATGAGTGCTGCAATTTGGTTGATGCTGAGGGCGCGGACGAAGTCACTGGGGAAAGACCGCTAGCCGAACTCAGCCACGAGGCCCCCGTTACTCCGAGTGGAGCCTAAATAATCGCTTCTGACTCACCACGCGCGTGCATAAGCTCTAGCTCATTTTTGTTGCAATGGGTGACCGGCTGATGCGACTGGCGGGCGGGCAACTCCCGACCTTGAGAAGCGAAGGTCTTGTTGCCTCCGGAACGAACGCCACTAACCCCGTTAAGCCAACGGCCCCGCCTCAGCGGCGGGTGGGGAGGACCGTCGTCGTGACGGCCACGGCCTGCGGGGTGCGGGGGAAGGGACTGAATCCGAAGCGCACGGGCGGATCCACCGGCGCGAGGGGCCCGAGGCCGGCCCCGTTCCAGCTCGCCACGGCGCGCTCAACGCTACGGATGGAGCGCACGCCATAGTACTCCCGACGTCCGCCTCCGGCGGAGCCGGCGGTGGCCACCCCCGGGAGCAGGATCCCCGCGGCGCGGTTCACGGCTGTCAGCCACGCCGGGTGGACGGCGATTCGGACGGGGACCAGTTGCA
Source organism: Arthrobacter sp. B0316-1-20 (assembly GCF_059091865.1). NCBI lineage: Bacteria > Bacillati > Actinomycetota > Actinomycetes > Micrococcales > Micrococcaceae > Arthrobacter > Arthrobacter sp. B0316-1-20. The sequence goes on from NZ_JBNHHC010000016.1 coordinate 169,281, forward strand.
GCATCCAGCCCAGCGCTGTCACGGGGCCCAGGTCGGCGCGCAGTTCCAGCGGGCCGCCGGAAACGCGGAGGACCAGTACGGCGGTCCCGGGTTCGTTCCCCGGTTCCGCGCTCCGCTCCCCGGCGGGGCTCAGGCTGGCGTCCAGCGGCGCCACCACCACCTCATCGAAGCGGTAGGTCGCGGACACATAGTCGGCGACCGCCCGGTTGGGGGCCAGCAGCGTCCGCAGCCCGTCGCGGTCCTCGGTCATGACGTCCGTGAA
>NZ_JBNHHC010000017.1:0-166401 GCF_059091865.1 Arthrobacter sp. B0316-1-20
CCGCTGCCGGCGGCCGGGCGGTGCGCACCCGGGTGGGGCACTCGTTCATCAAGGCGCACATGGCCGAAGAAAAGGCAGTGTTCGGCGGCGAGCATTCCGCGCACTACTACTTCCGTGACTTCTACAACGCGGACACCGGCATGCTTGCCGCCATGCACGTGCTGGCCGCGCTCGGCGAACAGCAGGCGCCGCTCTCGGAACTGGCCGACGAGTACGACCCCTACCACGCCACCGGGGAACTGAACTCGCAGGTGGAGGACAAGGCCGCCGCCGTCGCCCGCGTGCTGGCCGACTTCGCCCCCGCGCTGGCCGCCGCCCCGGCCGCCGGCGGGACCGCCGCCACCGCCGCCACCTGCCCCGCCGCCTACGCTGGAGCCGGAGTGAGCGTGGACCGCCTTGACGGCACCACCGTCATTGCCGACGACGGCTCCTGGTGGTTCAACCTGCGCCCCTCCAACACCGAACCGTTCCTGCGCCTGAACGCCGAAGCCACCAACCCGGCGCTGCTCACCACCCTCCGCGAACATGTCTTGGCCCGGGTCCGGGAAGCAGCATGAGTGCGTCGTGGCGCGACGGCATTCCCGCCGAGGTACTTGCCGACATCGACACCCTGTTCGGCACCGGACTGGGCGTGGCGCAGGAGCAGCTGACCGACCACGGAGCGTTCCTGCCCGCGGCGCTGGTCACCACCCACGACGGCGGACTGCGCCTGGTGGTGGTCTCCCCCGATGACCTGGACGCGGAGGCAACCGAGGCAGCCGAAGTCAACGTGGACGGCATGATCGATGATCTGTATGCCACCCTGCGGCAGGAACGCGGCGACTTCCGCGCCGTCGCAGTGATCAGCGACATCTTCCTGCCCGAAGAGGACGCCGACGCGATCCAGATTGCGGTGGAACACTCAACCGGCGTCGCCGTTTCCGCCATCCAGCCCTACCATCACGACGACGACGGCAAGTGGAGCTACCCGGACCCCTTTGTGGATCCGCAGGAACGTCTCGTCTGGCCCGATCAGGAACCAGTCGAAGACACCGGCCCGGACTGATCCGCCTCACCCGCGCCGTCATGCGGCCGGCACGGGTGCCGGGACACGCCGTGAGGCGCGGCACAGCAGGGAATCCGGCCGCCGACTGACGGCTAATATTGCAAGCATGCGTATCAATGCCTTCTCCGACGTGTGCCTGCGGGCGCTCATGCTGCTCTCCGCAGCCCCGGGCGGGGAATTGATGACCACGCAGAGCATTGCCGACGGCGTCGGAACGCCGTACAACCACGTCAGCAAGGCGGTGCTGAAACTACGCGGACTCGGACTCATTGAGGCGGTGCGCGGCCGGTCCGGCGGCGTCCGGATCAGCCCCGCCGGACGGGCCGCGACGGTGGGCAGCCTGCTGCGCACGCTGGACGCGCGCGAGGACCTGGTGGATTGCGAGTCGCCCAACGGCGACTGCCCGATGAACAACAACTGCGGGCTGCGCCGGGCCCTGCGCCGTGCGCGCGAGGCGTTTTACCTCGAACTCGACTCCGTTGTGGTGTCGGCACTGCCGCACCAGTCACAAATGGAGCCGGTACTGGTGACCTTGTTCCCCCGCCGCCCGGCCTGACCCGCACGGCTCCACAGGCTGGCCCGGCCGCTGTCAGCCTGTGTGGCGTCCCGAAAGTTTGTCGCGGAGCCGGTCCACCATGCCAACGCCGGGGCCAATGGTCTTGTGGAACAGTTCAGAATGCGGCGCACTGGGATGAGGCCGCGTCGGCGCAACCTTCTTGGCGTTCTGGACCTTTTCGGCCAAATCCAGGAGCTTGGCCTCGGGAATGTGCGCGCGCAGCTTCGGGAACTGCTCCATTTCCTCGTCATTCGCGTGGTGGCGCAACTTTCCCTCCAGTTCCCTGACCAATTCCATGAAGGTCGGGGCGGATGAGTCAACGTCTTCCAGCCGCTTCATGAGCTGGACGATTTCCTCATGTTCCTCCTTGTCGTGCTCGACCTCTTCCTTGCCGTTCGGAACATGCTCTTCAATCACGGGATAGACGAGCATCTCCTCGGCCACGGCGTGGCGCATCACCTCGGCGATGACGGTATCGGCCAGGTCGCGGCGCTGGCCGGGGTCGGCGGTCTGCTCGATTTGGCTGAGCAGGTCAATCATGTCCTCGTGGTCGGCCGTGAGGATGTCGACGACATCCGCGCCATCAGTAGCAGCCATGAAACGCCTCCTATGTAGGTTGTTGCTCCCGAGCCTCGAGTTGGGGCATCAACATACCAATGGCACCGGGCAGAGTCTATGGTCCGGAGCACTGCTACCGCGCCTGGGCCCGATCCTCCAGTGGTCTAGACCGCCGGGGCAAAATCGCAGGGGCGCTGACGAGCCTGGCGCAGACAGCTGAAACCGGGAGGTTAAAAGGACGAGACCCCTGCATGTATGCGCAAGGGTCTCATCCGGGGCCGTCACGGCGGCCATCGTTACTCGGTCAGGCGAAGCGGGCCTGCAACTGCTGAAGTTCGGCAGCAAGCTCGTCGGGCAGGGAATCACCGAAGCGGGCGTACCACTCTTCGATGCCCTTGAGCTCTTCCTTCCACTCCTGCGGATCCACCTTGACGGCTTCTTCCACCTGCTCCGGAGTCATGTCCAGGCCGGTCAGGTCGATCGACTCGCCGGTCGGGACGTAGCCGATCGGGGTCTCCTTGGCGTCGGCAGTGCCCTCGATGCGCTCGATGGCCCACTTGAGCACGCGGGAGTTCTCCCCGAAGCCCGGCCAGGCGAAGCCGCCGTCGGCCGTCCGACGGAACCAGTTGACCAGGAAGACCTTGGGCAGGCGCTCCGGGTTGGCCTTGCCTTCGATGGTGCCCCAGTGCTTGAGGTAGTCGCCGGCGTTGTAGCCCATGAACGGAAGCATCGCCATCGGATCGCGGCGGACCACGCCTACCGCGCCGGCCGCGGCCGCCGTCGTTTCCGACGACAGGGTGGAGCCCATGAAGATGCCGTGGCTCCAGGAGCGGGCCTGGGTGACCAGCGGAATAGTGGTCTTGCGACGGCCGCCGAAGAGGATCGCATGGATTTCCACACCGTCGGGGCTGTAGTAATCCTGTGCCAGCATGTCGATCTGCGAGATCGGGGTGCAGAAGCGCGAGTTCGGGTGGGCAGCGGGTCGCCCCGAATCCGGCGTCCAGTCGTTGCCCTCCCAGTCGATCAGGTGAGCCGGCGCTTCGTCCGTCATGCCCTCCCACCAGACACCGCCGTCGTCGGTCAATGCCACGTTGGTGAAGATGGAGTTGCCCTTGGCGATGGCGCGCATGGCGTTCGGGTTGGTGCTCCAGCCGGTTCCCGGCGCAACGCCGAACAGCCCGTATTCCGGGTTCACCCCGCGCAGCTCGCCTTCCTTGCCGATGCGCATCCAGTTAATGTCGTCGCCGAGGGTCTCGGCCTTCCAGCCTTCGATGGTCGGATCCAGCAGCGCCAGGTTGGTCTTGCCGCAAGCGGACGGGAAGGCCCCCGCAATGTTGTAGGACTTGCCCTGCGGACTGGTGAGCTTGAGGATGAGCATGTGCTCGGCCAGCCAGCCCTCGTCACGGGCGATCACCGAGGCGATGCGCAGGGCGTAGCACTTCTTGCCCAGCAGCGCGTTGCCGCCGTAGCCCGAACCGTAGGACCAAATGGAGCGCTCCTCCGGGAAGTGCACAATCCACTTTTCCTCGTTGCACGGCCAGGCGACGTCGGCCTCGCCGGGCTCCAGCGGGGCGCCAACCGAGTGCAGCGCGGGCACGAAGAAGGCGTCCTCGGCTTCCATCTTGCGCAGCACGTCGGTGCCGATGCGGGCCATGATGCGCATGGACGCGACCACGTAGGCGGAGTCGGTGATCTCCACACCGAACTGCGGCTGTTCGGCATCCAGCGGACCCATGACGAACGGGATCACGTACATGGTGCGTCCGCGCATGCTGCCCGCGAAGCGTTCCGTGAGGATCGCCTTCATCTCGGCGGGGTCCATCCAGTTGTTGGTGAACCCGGCGTCTGCTTCCTTCTCGGAGCAGATGAAGGTCCGCTCTTCAACGCGGGCCACGTCCTTGGGGTCGGAAAAACCCACGAACGAGTTGGGGAACAGCTCCTGGTTTAACCGCTGCAGCGTTCCGACCTCGACCAGGTGGTCGGTCAGACGTGCGTATTCCTCTTCGGAGCCGTCCACCCAATACACAGAGTCGGGCTGCGTCAGCTCGGAAACTTCGGCCACCCAGGCCAGAAGCTTTGCGTGTGTAGTTGGGGCGTCCCCAAGTGTTTCCTCAAGAACCGGCTGACGCGTTGTATCGCCCATGACTCATCCCTTTCTTGGGCCAGTGGTGTGTATCGATGCTATGGGCCACCGGCTAGACCAGTCGGGGGCCAGACATACCGCTGCGGAGGGGTCGAGTAGGATGAGGCCCGCGATTCCGGGGTTTTTGGATGTGACCGTCGTCAATAATGTGATTAAGGTCATATAGACCGGTCTAGTTCACATGGCGTTCACCGGGAGCCCGCCGGCAGTGAGGACCAGTAAAGTGCGGAATTCCGGGCCGGAACCGGGGTTCGGCTACTCGATTTGGCGACCGTCCAGTAAACACGCTACAGTTGTATCCGGCCGCGAGGCCAAGCGCCCATAGCTCAGCTGGATAGAGCGTCTGTCTACGGAACAGAAGGCCGGGGGTTCGAATCCCTCTGGGCGCACCAACAGATGCGGCCCGGTCACCGACCGGGCCGCATTTTCTTGCCCTTTTGACCGCCGTCGGTTCTTCTTCACGGCTGGATCCCAGCGCAAGGTGGCAGCATGGGTGAATGACTCCTGCTCACGGTTTTTCCGGCACTTTCCGACGTCCCAGCCCATCAAACCCAAGGCCGGTCAAGAATCGGTGTGGGACTACCCCCGGCCGCCTAGGGTTGAGCCGCGATCGGAACGGGTCATCGTGCGGCTTGGCGGCGAGGTGATTGCCGACACCACCGATGCGGTGCGCGTCCTGGAGACGAGTCATCCCCCTGTCTACTACTTGCCACTGGACTCATTCCCTGCCGGTGTACTCGTCCCGGTCGAGGGCACTAGCTTCTGTGAGTTCAAAGGAGAAGCGCACTACTTCGACGTCGTTGCCGGCGGAGTAGTCGCTCCCCGTGCCGGGTGGACGTACCCGGAACCCGCCCCGGGTTTCCTGCCGCTCAGTACCCGGGCGGCCCTCTACCCGCGCCACATGGACTCCTGCGAGGTCAACGGCGAGCAGGTGACCTTCCAGGACGGTGACTTCTACGGCGGCTGGATCACCACGCAGATCGTTGGTCCGTTCAAGGGTGGCCCGGGCACGGCCGGGTGGTGAGTGCAGCCCGCGCGCGTGCCGTTGCTGCGGCTAAGGGCCAACGTGTCGGCAACAAGCTGCGGTCGGTCCCCCCAATGGCGCGCCGCCACCGGGAAGAGCGAGTCGGAGCGTGACGTGCTGGAATATTCCGAAGCCATGACGGCAAGGTTCAAGGATACGTACAGCAGTGGAGGCTGAAGTGACGACGACGGAGTCGAACCTCGACGTGTTCCAGCAGCACCGGGGCCCGCTCTTTGGTGCGGCCTACCGGCTGCTGGGCAGCGCGGCGGACGCGGAGGACGTAGTCCAGGAGGCCTGGCTGCGCTTTTCCGAAGTATCTCTTGAGGAAGTCCGGGAACCGCGCGCCTACCTGTTCCGGACGGTGACCAACCTGGCACTGAACCAGATCCGCACACAGCAGCGGCGTCGCGAAGAGTACGTGGGCCCCTGGCTGCCCGAACCGGTCAGCAGTCTGCCGGCCGCGGCTGCCGCCCCTGCACCCGACGACGCAGCCGTGCTGGCCGACGACGTTTCGCTGGCCATGCTGGTGGTTCTGGAACAGCTCTCACCCCTGGAACGCGCCGCCTACATCCTCGGCGAAGTCTTCGGGTATCCGGCGCCGGAGATCGCCAGCACACTGGACCGCTCTCCGGCCGCGGTGCGGCAGCTGATGTCCCGCGCCCGCGCCCATGTGGCCAGCCGGCAGGCCAGGAATCAGGTGGACCCGGCTCTGCACAAGCGGATTACCGAGCAGTTCCTGCGCGCGGCCACCACCGGAGTGGTGGAGCCGCTGCTGGGGCTGCTGGCCCCCGACGTCGTCCTCACCAGCGACGGCGGTGGACAGAAGTCGGCGGCGCTGCGGCCCATCCTCGGGGTGGAGAAGGTGCTTCGCTTCCTGCTCGGTGTCACCAGCAAGCCCGACACCCCGTTCCAACTGCACGTGACCGAGGTCAATGGACTGCCTGCCTTGGTTGCCGTTGATGCTGACGGTGCGGTGGATACCGTGGCCAGCTTCAGGATCGACGGCGGCCTGGTCCGGGAGATCTATCTGGTGCGGAACCCGGACAAGCTGCGCCGCATCCGCGTCTGACCGGCGCCGCTGCCCCTGAAATTCGACTGCTCAAATAACGCCCTTTTCAGCGCTGGAAAGGGCACCTGTTGAATAGTGGATGTGCCGCTCAGCGCAGCACCACGAAATTGGTGACCGCCGCGTCGCGTCCGTCCAGTTCGGCCCAGCTCTTGGCATGCTGGAGCACGGTCAGGCCGGACGTCGGGTAATGCGTGGCCATGTCCATCACGGCCTCCTCGTCCGAGTCCACCGACGCCAGCCGCATCGCCAGGTCCTGCACCGCAGGCATGTGGGCCACCACCAGAAGCGAGGTGATGGTGTCGGGCAGTTGGTTGATCTCGGACAGCACCCTCGCCCCGGGCGAGTCGTACAGCTCGTCGGAGAGCATCGGCGTCGGCGCCTTCTCCCCCAGCTCGTTGCACACCCAAGTGCAGGTTTGCCGAGTACGTAGCGCCGAGGAGCACAAGATGAAGTCGGGGATGGAGTCGTGCTCCACCATCCACCGTCCGATCAGCGGCGCCTCATCGTGCCCGCGCTTGGCCAGCGGCCGTTCGTGGTCCTCGACCCCCAGCGGCCACGCGGCCTTGGCGTGGCGCATGATCATCAGTTTCTTCAGGTGGTGGTCGTTCACACCACGAGTGTAGTTGGCCCCTTGCCACCTCAACGGTGCGGTGCAAGGCTCGGCACATGCCTGAGCAAACACTTGAAGCGGACGTAGTGGTGATTGGAGCCGGCGCGGTCGGCGAGAACGCGGCGGAGCGCACCGCCAGCGGCGGACTGAAGACCATCCTGGTGGAATCGGAACTGGTGGGCGGCGAATGCTCCTATTGGGCCTGCATGCCGTCCAAGGCCCTGCTGCGTCCCGGCACCTTGCTGCAGGCCGCGCGCAGCGTCCAGGGAGCCGCCCAAGCCGTGACCGGCAGCCTGGATGCAGACGCGGTGCTGGCCCGCAGGGATTCGTTCACCTCGCACTGGGACGACTCCTCCCAGGTGGAATGGGTGGACGGGGCCGGCATCGAACTGCTCCGCGGCACCGCCCGGCTCAGCGGCCCGCGCGATGTGACGGTCACGGACGACGACGGGACGCGGACGCGCATCGCCGCGCGCCACGCCGTCGTACTGGCCACCGGATCCGCCCCAACCGTTCCGCCGGTGGACGGGTTGGCCGAGATCGATTTCTGGGGAACCCGCGAGGCAACTTCGGCGCGCGAGGTCCCGGAGAGCCTGCTGGTGCTGGGCGGCGGCGTCTCGGGTTGCGAATTGGCTCAGGCCTACGCCCGGCTGGGTACCGATGTCACGCTCGTGGCCCGCGGCGATTTGCTGACGAAGTTTCCCGAACCGGCCCGGCGGCTGGTGGAAGCCGGCTTGCGCCGCGACGGAGTGCGGATCCACCTGCACACCGCAACATCCCGTGCGGACGCTAACGACGGCGGCGTCACCCTCTCGCTGACGGCGGCAGGTTCGGACGGGGAGACGGGGACGTCGGACACCGTCACGGGAGCCAAGCTGTTGGTCTCCAGCGGACGACACCCGGCCTTGTCCGGACTCGGGCTCGAAGACCTGGGACTGGATCCAAAGCATCTCACCGTGGACGCCAGCGGCCGGGTCACCGGCGTGGACGGCGGCTGGCTTTACGCGGTGGGCGATGCGGCCGGCAAGGCGCAGCTGACCCACCAGGGCAAATACCAGGCACGGGCGGCAGGAGATGCAATCGCCGCCCGGGCTGCCGGCGAGCTGGACGGTGATCCGGAACCGTGGAGCCGCTATGCCAACACGGCCGACGACGCGGCGGTTCCTTCAGTGGTTTTCACCGATCCGGAGGTCGCCTTCGTCGGACTGACCGAAACCCAAGCCAAGGAGCGCGGACTGAGCATCTCGACCACCGAGCTGCCGATCGCCGTCGCCGGCTCTTCGCTCTACGCCGACGGCTACCAAGGCTGGGCCCAGATGGTGGTGGATGAGGAGCGCAAGGTAATTGTGGGCATGACCTTCGCTGGACCCGGCGTCGGCGAACTGCTGCACGCGGCGACTATCGCCGTCGTCGGCCAAATCCCGCTGGACCGCCTGTGGCACGCTGTCCCCTCCTACCCCACCATCAGCGAGGTCTGGCTCCGCCTCCTCGAAAAATACGGCCTCTAACGGAGAAACTGAGGTGCCGAAAACACAGCTGGCCCGCGCTTTCGGAAAGCGCGGGCCAGCGATGTAGGGAAATGCTAGATCGAGTACTCCGGTGCAGCCCAAACGACTACTTCCGGGTGCTCGTAGAACCGGTACCCCTGGCCGCGAACGGTGCGCACGGTGTTGGCCAAGCGGCCCAGCTTCGACCGAAGCCGGCGGATGTGCACGTCGATGGTGCGTTCGTTCGGGACTTCCTCGGCGTTCTTCCACAGCCCGGAGAGCAGCTCTTCGCGGCCCACCGTGCGGGTGGCGTTCTCCACCAGGTAGTTGAGCAGCTCGAATTCCTTGAACGTCAGGTTCAGCGTCTCGCCGTCCAGGTGCACCTCGCGGCGGGACAGATCGATCAATACGCCGCTTGGCCGGCTGGCATGCGAGGCCTGCTGCGGCTGGCGCTGGATCTCCACTGCAGGTGTGCGCGGACGCCGGCTGACGGTGGGGTCACCGAGGGCCTGGCGGACCACATCGATGTTCTCGCCCGGCGCGTCGGCCGGGGCCAAGGCAACGGCCCCGTGGGTCTGGGCACCCGCGGCGAGCGACTGCACATAGGCACGGACCTGGGCGGCCAGCTTGCTCAGCGACGTTCCCTGGGCAGCAGCGGCTTCCTCATCGAGGCCCACGTAGAGAACAAAGCCGCGGGCAACAGTGTCGTTAGAGACTGCCTGCGGTCCGGGAATTCCATTCGGGGTGACCACAGGAGTCGGCGCCGTGGTCGGATTGGCGGCACCGGCGTCGTACTGGCCCGGCACCGCACGCAGCACGCGGTAGGGCTGCTGCTCCCCCTGGTGCGGTTGCCCGCCGAACTGCGGGTGCTGTCCTGCGGCCTGACGCTGGGCGGCGGCCGCCCGGTTCTGTGCGTTACGGACGGAGATGTGGACGTATCCGGATGAAACTGACATTGAGAACCTCATGTGTGAATGGCCGTCATCGCGGCGCGAATGCATGGCATGCCCGCACGGGATGTGTTTCTGGCGCCCGCCATTGGACAGTTGAATTGCCTGGATAACTCTGGGGGTGGTGAGTTAGGCCTGCATTCGGCAACAGTCCGTCAGTTCGCGGGGAGACACCCCGTCACTGATGGCTGCGGCTGCAGATGCTGTTGCGTTGTTGTTCACATCCATGAGTTTCCTCGTAACAAAGCTTACGTGCAAGTAATATAAGCCTGCTTATCTCACATACTGAGACGAATCAGCGTTTTTGTGCGAGGGATCACACCAAACGGGATGAATAATTATCGGTCCAAAGCGGCGCTTCAAGCTTTGACCGCATAAATATTCACGTCTAAACCGTAGAGGCAGTCAAGAGGAGCGTCTAGAACGAAAACGCTTACCTTTGCAAGGTGTCCAAAATGTGGACGTACCTCCTAGGTGCGGGGCCGGGCCACACCGACTGGTCCGAGTGGTCCGCGGGGTCAGCCAGCCACGCCGTACAGCCGGTCGCCGGCGTCGCCGAGTCCGGGCACAATGTAGGCCTTCTCATTCAGCCTCTCGTCAATGGAGGCAACCACGATGGAGACGTTGGTTTCCTCCAGTTCGTCGCGCAGTGCCTGCAGCCCTTCGGGCGCGGCGAGCAGGCAGATGCAGGTCACGTCGGCGGCGCCCCGTGCGAAGAGGAACTTGATGGCTTCGCGCAGCGTACCGCCGGTGGCCAGCATCGGATCCAGCACGAACACCTGGCGCCCGGTGAGGTCGGCCGGCAGCCGTTCGGCGTAGGTGATCACGTCCAGGGTTTCCTCATTGCGGGCCATGCCCAGGAACCCGACCTCGGCGGTCGGCACCAGCTTGGTCATGCCCTCGAGCATTCCGAGGCCGGCGCGGAGGATCGGCACCACCAGCGGGGTCGGCTTGGTGAAGGCGGTGCCGATGGTCAGGGTCACCGGTGTCTCGATCTCCACCGGCTCGGTGCGCACCTCGCGGGTAGCCTCGTAGGCGAGCAGGGTCACCAGTTCTTCGGTGAGCTGGCGGAAGACGGGCGACGGAGTGGTCTTGTCGCGGAGAACGGTGAGTTTGTGGGCAACAAGAGGATGGTCCACTTCGAGTACGCGCATCCCCCAAAACTACCGGCAGCCGGATGGCAGGGACAAACACCGGGCCTGCCAGAATGGTGCCATGGGCCCAATTGATCCGCAGCAATATCACTGGATGGGCCTTGCCCTGGACCAGGCCCGCCTGGCGATGGACACATTCGATGTCCCGATCGGCGCGGTGGTGGTGGGGCCCGACGGCGAGGTGCTGGGGACCGGACGCAACGAACGGGAAGCGCTCCACGACCCCACCGGACATGCCGAGATGGTGGCCATTCGAGAGGCGGCGCGAAAGCTCGGATCCTGGCGGCTGGACGGCTGCACCCTGGTGGTCACTCTTGAACCGTGCGCCATGTGCGCCGGCGCTATTGTGCTGGCCCGGATCCCGCAGGTGGTCTTCGGTGCCTGGGACGAGAAGGCCGGCGCCGCCGGAAGCGTCTTCGACATCCTGCGCGAACGGCGGTTGAACCACTGGGTGGAGGTCTACCCGGAGGTCCGGGCGGAGGAGTCGGCCGCCATGTTGCGGGGCTTCTTTGCGGGCCACCGCGGCGATCTCCGGCTCTGACGCAGCCGTCCCGCCGGCCGTTTTGGGGCTCAGGGCCAACAACGGGTAAAGTTGACGCGTTGGTGACGTGTCCGAGCGGCCGAAGGTGCAACACTCGAAATGTTGTTTGGTGTAACAGCCAACGTGGGTTCAAATCCCACCGTCACCGCCAGCTGAGAAGGCCCCGGTTCCCTCACAAACAAAGGGAACCGGGGCCTTCGCTTTGCCTCTGAAACTGCCTCGCAGTAACGCAGCAGTAACAGAATTCCGAAGCCGCCCCAAAGCCGCCGACACCTGCCACCTCGAACTCCCACGAGACCGGGGTTTGGAGGTCACGGCACCGTCAGGGAAAGCAGCGGCCGCGGAGAGCGGTGCTGTCTGCTGGCGGTGCTGGGAGGCGGCCTTGGAATCGCCGATCGGCAGCACAGGTGTCGTTTTGATGCTGTCAAGAACACGCACCTTCCCCCGGTACCCTCTGGCCGCCCCGCCGGTCACGAACGGTCAGCGAGGCCCGGCTCATGATCTCCGACGGAGACTGCCCGAACAGGTCGTTTGCCCGGGGGTGCGGTGTACGAGCCGACCCGCATCGACTCTCTGCCCCACCGTGGAGTGCGGAGCAGAGAGTAGCCCACCGTGCCTTCAGCTCAGTAGATCACTGCTCCGGTGGTCTCCGCAGTGGTGCCGGATTGGGCGTTGCGACTGCTGACCTCGATCTGGATTCCGGTCCGCCGCATCGGTGTCTCTAATGCGGTGGACAGGTCCGGAATGACCTCGGTATTGATCCGGTGCAGGACGTCCTGGACGTCGGCTCGGTTGTTAACTGTAACTTTCATGGTCAGTTCCGGTTCCGTGGCGGTGCCGCGCAGCAGGGCCGAGGAGCCCATCACACCGGGCAATGTATTGGTCTGGTGCTCCACGGCCGAGGCCAGTACGGCGGCGTCGCACAATGTGGTTCCGGAAGCCGGATCCCGATGCAGCCGATACTTGCCGGCGGGTTTCTTCCGCGGAATCTGCGCCAATATCCACCACAATCCCAGGGCACCTGTGATGAGCCCGACGACAAGGACAATGGCGGTGGCATAAGCGGGGCTGAAAATGGCGTGCAGGTCCCCGGTCACGACGGGGCTGCCGGCAGGGACGACGGCGCTGCTCATGGTCTGCAGGATTCCGCTGGCGACCAGCAGGATCAGGACACCGCCGGCCAGGACGAGAATGCCGAGGATGGCCAGCCAGGTACGATTCAGGGCTCCGGCGTGCTGGCGCATAAGGGTGCCTCCTATCGGTAACGGGCAGACGGACGGGTCGCTGCCGCTCTTACTCCTTCGACCGGATTGAAGCGGTGACCTTCGGGACGGGATCTAGACCGGCCCCTGTCAGACGTTCACTGACCGCGGCAATGACCCGTCCGCGCAGCTCGGCTGTTTCATGCAGGGCCGTGGCCACGTTCAGATGGACCGCATGCGGTGACACCGTGGCCGATGCGGAACTGACACCGTCGATATGTTCACAGTGCGCGGCGGCAAGGCGCGCCACTGAGCGGCGAGTCATGATGGTCTCCTGGGTTCCCCCCACCTGTGCAGATCCGTCTCCGGTCGACACCAACGGCAGTGCGTTGAAGCGACCTGGCATCAACGCTGCCAGCAGCAGGACGACACCCACCACCGCAGCGATTGCCCCGACCGCCCAGGCCGCGGGAGCGTTCCAAGTCAAACCGGCGAGCCAGTCCCGTGGCCCGGCGAGAAACGCCGGCCACCAGCCCGTGAGCATCCGCGACACTGCCGCCCACACCAGTCCGGTCCCGGCCGCCAGTAGCAGCGTTCCCAGGATCAGGGCCGGTACAGCGCGGCTGGGACGGTGCCGCAGGGAGGTGGCCTTCCCATCCCGCCGGCTCACAACAGCCTCCGGCGTCCGGAGGATTCAACGGCAGGTCTCAGCCAGGACACCGTGATGTCAACTTGGCGCACCTGTACCCCGGTCAGGGCTGTGACGCGTTCACTGATCCTGCGGCGCAGCTGTTCGGTCGCCTGCCGCAGCGGTACGGGATAGAGCAGGCCAACTTCCACCGTGAGGGCGGCGATATTACCCGCGAGCTCCACGGAGGCCTGGGGACGGGCGGCAAAGTCCGCATGCGCCCCTAGGCCCAGGAATCCCCCGGAGGTGCCGCCGGCGAAGGACTCCTCGCCGGCAACTTGGCTGGCGATCTTTTCCACCACCTTGTGGTCCAAAACGGTGCGTCCCCGCGACTCCGGGCCACCGGCATCCGGCAGAGAGCCCGCGCGTGTTGCCGGGGCATTCATCGGCTTCTCGCGTTGCCGAACAGGGCCTGCACGTCCAGTTTGCCTTCTGCGATGCGGCCCACGACCAGTCCGATCAGGCCAAAGAGGACCACTATCAGCAGGGCCACGAAGCCTCCGAAGGCCAAGACAATTCCCAAAACCAGACCAACTGCCAGACACCATTGTGTAAAGGACATGGAATCCTCCTTTCAAATACGGCGGCCCCGGAGCGCGGAGGCTGCTACTGCAGCTCAGGGGTCTTTCTGGTCTCGGATTCCTGCCGGTCATCTTCCGGCAGATGGACATCGGTGACATGGACGTTCACTTCGAGAACTTCCAGCCCGGTCGCGCGCTCCACAGCCTGAATCACATTGCGCCGGATACCCTGACTGACCTCAACAATCGACGTTCCATAGTCGACGACGATGCTGACGCCGATGGCGGTCTGGAGCTCGCCCTTTTCCACCATGACCCCGCCGCTGACGTTCGTTTGGGCGCCGGGAATGCGTTCGGCCATGGCGCTGAACGCCCGCCGGGCCGCGCTGCCCATCGTATACACCCCGGGAACCTCACGGGTGGCCATTCCCGCGAGCTTCTGCACCACGGTTTCCTCTATTGTGGTATCGCCGCGCTCTGTGTGCAGCGGCCCGGCTTTGCGGCGATGCTCATCGACCGGGCTGAGCCTCTGCTCCTCCCCTGTCGCCACTTGTCCGCCGGGCTGTGCAGGGTTCCTCGAGGCTTCGGTCACGGGAATCATCTCCTCAATCAACCAATGTGCTGCTTACAAAGAGAAAGACGTACGTAAGCACAAAACATCACGCAGCCAGCAAAAACTCTTTGGTCTTGGGCGTTCCGCTCACCGGCATCGTCTGGGATAGTGGCCATAAGCCCTCGGTCCTAGTGTTCGAAGCCATTCAGATGGATAGGCGTGAACCCGTTGTCGTGATACGGCCCCATGAACTGGACGAAACAACCGTCGTCGCCCGGGCGCAGGACGGCGACTTGGGTGCGTTCGAATACTTGGTCGGGGAATACCAGGGGAAACTGTTCCGCCTCGCTTTCCGCATGCTCAACGACCGGGGCGAAGCCGAGGACGTTGTGCAGGAAACTCTGGTGGCCTGCTGGAGAAAACTGCCGCTGCTGACCCATGCGGAGGCCTTCGGCGGCTGGATTTACCAGATGACCACCAACCGATGTCTCGACGCTCTGCGCCGACGTTCCATCCACCGGGAAATAGTCCAGGAGCCTGCAACCTTGGAAGCCACCGCGGATTTCACTTTCAGCGGCCCCGAGGCCGGAGGCGATCCGGCCTGCGCGGCGGAAATATCACTGCAGCTGGATGGCTTGGCCGCAGCACTGGAAACCCTCCCGCCCACCCAGCGCGCCTGCTGGCTGCTCCGGGAAATCCATGGGCGCAGCTACGCTGAGATAGCCTCAACGCTCCAGGTGAGTGAACAGATAGTCAGAGGCCGCCTGGCCAGAGCCCGAATACAACTCGTGGAAAAGATGAGCCCATGGCGCTAGACGACAACACCCCCCGACTCGGCTGCGGCCGCAGCATCGATGAGGTGTGGGCCAGCATTAACCAGCCGCCCGACGCCCACGAGCAATACTGCGACAGGTGCCGGACGGCACGGGCCAGTCTGGCACAGCTTTCGGAGGCCACCCGCACCCTGCGCGCGCAGGATGAAGAGAACCCCGCCCTGCAGCCGCGCAGTGCGGTCAAAGACGCCATCATGAAAGTGGCCCGCGCCGAAGTCCGGCGGGGCAACCGGATCCCCGTCCACCACGTCAAACAGGGGGTCATCGAGCTCAGCGAACAGGCCATCTCCACAGTCATCTGGTTGGGAGCCGACGCCCTTCCGGGGGTGCGGGCCCGGCGCTGCCGCGCTCATTCCGACAACCTGGAGATCGCGGACAACCCCGGCCCCCCTGCCGGCACCGCCGTTCTCACAGTGGACCTCCGGATCGCCGTGGCCGCCGGCACCTATATCCCCGAAGCGGCCCACCTGCTGCGTCAACGGATCACCGGCATGATCACGGCACACGTCGGAGTCGACGCCGGAACCATCAACATCGTCGTGGAGGATCTCTACGATGTCTGAGCGGCCCCTCGAAGCCCGGTTGATCAACAGCGACCTTGTGGCCGATCTAGCTGCCCGCGCCGCCCTCGATACTCCCGGCGTTCTTCGGCTCGAACCGACCCTGAAGAACCTTCTCGCTCATCTGGGTTCAGGAGCAGCTCAAATCCTCAGCAGAAACCGCGTCGACTCCACTCCCACCCGGCGGGACGGTGTCTTCGCCACCGTCCGTGACGGCGTTGCCGATATCCACCTCGACATCGCCACCGACATCGCCTACGCGGCCCTGACAGTCGCCCAGGCCGTGCGTGGACAGATCACCGGGGCCCTCAGCCGCACCGGCCTGACCCCGGGACGCATCGACATCGCGGTCCTCGCCATAGAACACCCGCCCGCCGCTGCAGAAGACGGCCGCCCCAAACCGTTCCCGTCGATCGGGTCAGGCTAGACCAAGACACCGTAACGGACCAGGAGTCCGTACTCGAACAGGTCCGCAAGGAACGGATCGAAACCGAGCGCAGGGAAAGACCACGACTGTGACCATGCAAGCACGGAAGAGTGCTGTTATTGGTTCTCGGGTCAGGCCGGCCGAAATCCGACAATGCCGAACCTTTCATTCCCGAGGTCGCGGATGACACGAGCAAGCTGCGTTTTGAGCTGCTCCATCTCGCCGTCCGCGCCCAAAAGCTCTTGCTCCAACCGCGCCACCTTCCGAAAAACCTCCACTCCTCGTTCGGTGATGCTCACTCGTTGCTGACGCAGGTCGTTTTGGCTGCGAACGCGGGATATGTAACCAGTCGTTTCCAGCCGTCCCACGGTCTTACCCATGGTCTGCGGCTCCACCCGCACCTGCTTGGCCAGCTTCGCCTGGGTCATCTCCCCTTCCATGGCCAGGATCTCCAGGACAATAGCCCCGGCATGGGTCAGGCCGACAGAAGCCAGATGTTCGTTCCACCTGTATTCGACGAGTCTGGCTGCTGTGGACAAAAGCCGGGGTATGGGCCAAGCGGAAAGATCAGGCATAAGGAATTATAAGCAAACTTATTATATAACAGTCAACGGTTCACCTGACCAACAGCCTCGGCACAACGAAACCGCGGCGCCACGCTTCGCTAGCCGCTGACCGAGGTCGACGGCGGTCTGTCCGGGCGCGCACCGGTGATTCCAGGGCAACATAGTCATGCACCTCGGCGCCGTGCGCGCTTCGACGGCGCCCCGCCGGTGCATATTTGGAGATCGTTGGAGAGAAGCTCTGAGGAGCAAGAGGCTCGCAGGCTCGCAGGATTGGTCACTATTGCAGGCGGCTGCATCAGCTTGCTGCAAGGGCCTGAGCTGCGAAGATCTCCTCTACGTCGTATTCGCAGACGCCTGCAGCTTCCGCGACCTGCTCCGCGGACAGACCCGCTGACAGGGCAGCGATAATCTGCTCGCCGGCCACCGCTTTAGCCTGGTCAAGCGCCCACTCCGCAGCTTCCAGCTCCCCCGGACCGGCTGACAACCTCCGCGAGCATCCTCGCTTGGGCGGGCGACATGCTGGCTGGCAATCCTGTTACCGCTGGCACTTCGGGGGAACGTTCCACACTCAGGCCCCGATAAACGGTGGAATCAATGCTGGCGATGGAGATGGGGCTGGTGCTGGTTGGGATTTGCGGCTTCATGGCAGCCACCCTTCAAAAATGAAGCCCTACTCCCACTGCTTAAGAGAAGCTTCTAGAAGACACGACCGGACCGTCCGCCTCTCTTCGAGACTAGGCATAGCCATACTCAAAGGCAACCGTCGACCACCCACAGACACTAGACAAAGTCCGCCTGCGCGCTCACCGATCCCGGGTCTAGCTCCGGCCTGGACCGGAGGAACCGCACTGCATGCCGGAAGGATGTGCCGGACATCGCGGTGTCGGCTGACACTTCGACGACAAGCGGTTCCACGAGGGTCAGCTCCGTTTCACCTGCGTCAGCGTTGAAGCGGTCCATGAGCGTGGATTTCACCCGGTGCGGCCAGGGATGATCCGGGCCGGCTGGCTGCAGCTGGGCTCCCAGCAGTTTACTAGCGGCGGTTTTCAGCGGCCCGGAACGTCCGACGATACGGAGTTCGCCGTCGATAGGCAGCCCGGCGACGATGGCCTCGGGCCTGGTAAGGGGACCGATGACTGCCGCGCAGATGACATCGATAGTGTCGCGGTGTTTGATCTTTTGCCACTGCCTCTGCCCGCCCTCGTAGGGTTGGCCGGCGCCCTTAATGACGAGACCTTCGATGCCGGTGGCGGGCAGTTCTTCGAACCACGTTGCGGCAGTGGCAGGGTCAGTGGTGCCAGGGGATATTTCGAGGATTTCGTACCAGCCTCGGGCGAGTTCTTCGAGCAACTCCCGCCGGACCCGGAACGGTTGACAGCGGACGTCGTGCCCGGCGGCGGCGAGTAGGTCGAAGGCCACGAAGTGGGCCGGCACTTGCCGCACCAGCCCTGGAAGTGTTTTTGTTGACGCGCTCAGCCGCTGCTGGAGGGCGGAGAAGTTCAGCCGATCCTCCGACCAGATCACTGCTTCGCCGTCGAGCAGGCAGCCGGGCGGCAACTGATTCCCCGCCGCCTCCACCAGATCCGGGAAGTACCGTGAAAGGTTCTTGCCCTGCCGGGACCAGATGGAAGTCTCATCCTCCTCGCGGCCAATAACCGCGCGGTACCCGTCCCATTTTGGTTCGTACCAGGCTCCTCCTGGGAGCGAGCCAGGGCGCGGCATCTTTTCCACGGCGCGGGCCAACGCCACCTGTACGGGCGGGCGCAGCTCCGCCGGCAGCCTCCCATCCATAAGCCCACGATACAAGCACTCGCGGGCGCGTGGCGGTCCGGCTTTCCTCGCTCGGCTCAGCTTGTATCGCGGCTGTCGAGCAGGGCGGCAGCGATCTTCTGATGCCCGGCGGCGTTGGGATGCTCGCCGTCCGCGGCCAGGTAATGGGTTTCGTCGTAGTTGTAGTCGGGGCCTTTGAACGCCGCGCGCAGGTCGACGTAAGCGGACCCGGTCTGCGCGGCGACGTCCCGTATCACTGTGTTGACCTCGTCGGTGACGGCCGCCGCCGCCTCCACGTAGGCTTGTCCCTGCTCGCGTGCATACTGGTTACCAAGCCAGACGCTCCAGTAGTCCAGCAGCACCACGTCCACGGCATGACCGGTGGATAGTTCGTGGACGCGGTCCACGATGTCGCGCAGGTTCGCCCTTAGAACTGCCATCTTGGGCAGGTAGCAGTCCACGTCGCTTGAGCACGAACTGGAATATGCCACGTCGTTCGCGTCCACTTCGATCTCCACAGGCGCGCATTCTTGACCTCGTCGATCGCGGCGCCAAGGCCACTCAGCCGGTGAAGCACGTCCCGGGTGGTGACCCCCCCTACCGCCCTAGTTCGAGGCGATAGGGGGCGAGCCGCTGAACCGGCCACAACCCAAGTCTCCGCGCGGCGGTCGCCCTCGCCGGAGTCATCCTCGGAGGCCAGACCCCTCCTTTCAGCTGATTTCCCGCGCCGTTCTGCCAGAATGTAGCCATGTCGGTGCAGAACTTCCGCAGCCGGAAACACCGTTCATCGGCGCGGCTGGCGGTGATGCTCACCGTTGGCGCCCTTACCGCTTTCGCAGTCGGACTGACCGGGAACGCGGCGTACGCTCCATCGTTGGGCTGGGCCGCGGCCTCCTTGACCTACCTCATCTGGGTCTGGCCCGTCATCGGCCGCCTCTCCTCCGCTGCCACGGCCGCCCACGCGGCTCGGGAGGATACCGGCCGCGCTGCCTCTGACGCCCTCGTCCTTGCCGCCACCTTGGCCAGCTTCGGGGGCGTCGTGCTGATATTGCTCGACGCCGGCTCCGCCGAGGGAATTGCGAAAGCGGGACTTATAGCGGTGGCCTTAGGCAGCATTAGCTTGTCTTGGTTCCTGGTTCAAACTCTCTTCACCCTGCGCTACGCCTTCCTTTACTACCGGGACCGCGACGGCGTGGACTTCAACAAGGACAGCGGCCCGCATTACCGGGACTTCGCCTATCTGGCTTTCACCATTGGAATGACGTTTCAAGTCTCGGACACCAACTTGAAAACCGACGCATTCCGCTCCACGGCCCTGCGCCATGCGTTGCTCTCCTACTTGCTGGGTACTATCGTGCTGGCCACGAGCATTAACCTGGTTGCCGGCCTGGTCCGCTGAACCGTTATTGTCTCAGCAGGTCGATGTGGGGAGTCCGAAAGGAAAGTTCAGCACGTCGCGGATATCGGTTCCGGCCAGCAGCATGGCCAGTCGGTCCACGCCCATCGAATGCGTGAACGGCTCCGACGGACGGTACGAGTCTTAAGTGGCCGTGGACCTGGTGAACTGGATCAGGCAAAACCTGCGCACTGTGGACAACCGGGCGTGCTTGGGCAACCACCGGCTACAGCGCCGGCGGCTGGTGCGCGACCATGTTCTCCGTCCTGCACCCGGACCGGTGGGCCGCATCGATCAATGTGGCCGGCTATTTCGCTCCGGATTACAGCCCGACCAGACTGGGCCCGTGCCAACGATCCGCGCTACAACCTCGTTGGCACTCTGGCGCGCCACAAGCGAAGTTTGAGTGCGTCGACCGATGCACTCGGCTGGGTTGCGTGCCGTTGCGCCGACCTATGCTCGCTGGTCAGTCCTCGAATGCCGGCGGGTGCGCAAGCATCGCCTGGACCTCGGCCCGGTCAGGAGCGTAGGAACCGGGCCGGCTGACGGTCAGGCCTGCGGTGGCAACGGCCCGGTGGAGGGCCGGCTGCACGTCGGCCCAGCGGGCCTCACGGAACCGTTCGCGGCCCTGGCTTCCGCCGAGCAGGTTTGCGTCCAGCAACCCGGAGATGAGTCCTGCCATAAAGGAGTCGCCGGCGCCTACGCTGTCGGCGACCTTGACGTTCATCTGGTCCACGACCAGGTTGTCGCTGTCCGACGCCAATGCCGCCCATGCTCCCCAGGGACCGCGGGTGATCACGATCATGGCAGGCCCCAGGGCGCGCCAGCGGCGTATGACCGCCTGTAGCGGCTTTTCTGGGTAGAGCCATTCGATGTCCTCATCGGATGCCCTCACCAGGTCGGAGAGCGAGACCAGCTCCTCAATGCGCTGCATCATGGCCTGCGGTGAGTGCATCAGCGCGGGGCGGACATTTGGGTCGTAGGAGACTGTGGCATGGTCCCGGACGGCGCGAACGGTCTGCACCACCTGGGTGCCACCCGGCTCGAGAGTGGCCGCGATGCTCCCGGTGTGCAGGTGATTGACGGTGTCGAGGTCCTCCAGCACAGGAAGTTGCCACGTCAGGTCGAAGTCGTAGGACGCGCTGCCGGCGGCGTCCAGCGTCGCATAAGCCACCGAGGTGTGCTCGGCTCTGTCACTCCCCTCGCGCAGACGGGCGCCTGCCGCCCGTGCCCTCTGAACGATCCGCTCGCCCCTGTTGTCACGGCCGAACCACGTTCCAACTGTCGTGTCATGGCCCAATCGTGCCAAGCCGCAGCCGACGTTCAGTAGGCTCCCCCCTACATGCTCCTCAGACTTTCCGTCGTGCCGAACCACGTCGATGAGAGCCTCGCCAAGGGACAGGACCTGTGGATTCTTCATGGGCTGCCTCCGCTATTTTGCTCAGGCGGAAGTGCGCCAGTGCGCGAGCCCGAGCTTTTCTTCCATCTCTTCGAGCGGCACGCCCTTAGTCTCCGGCATGACCTTCAGGACCCAGATCAGCTGCCCGATCATGCAGATGAAGAAGAGCGAGAAGGCCCAACCACCGCCCAGCAGCGCAATCACCGGAGGGAATGCCCACGAGGTGATTGCCGCAAACACCCAATGGGTCAGGCTGCCCAGCGACTGGCCGCGCCCACGGATGCGGTTGGGGAAGATCTCGGAGATGAACACCCAGATCACCGCGCCCTGGCCGAAGGCGTGGGCAGCGATGAACACCAGCAACCCGACCAGCACGAGGACGCTGGAGGTGGGCGTGAAGACCGGCTCGTAGTAGAACATCACGGCTGCGAGGAAGCCAAGGCTGACCAGGTAGCCAATCGACCCAACCAGCATCAGCCGTCGCCGTCCGAACCGGTCGATGACCGCGAGCGCAGCCATGGTGGCGATGAGGTTCATCAGGCCCACTGCGACCGCCATCAGGAAGGCGGTGTCCGTGGACGCACCCGCTTTGATGAGGACCGCGGGAGCGTAGTAAAGAATCGCGTTGATGCCCGACAGCTGATTGAAGGCGGCGATGGCCACGGCCATCAGGATGACCCTGCGGTGCTGTGCGGTGAAGAACGGGACATTGGGGGAATTCTCGGCCGCAGCCAGCGAGGCGCGGAGTTCGCTGATTTCGAGCTCGAATTCGGCCTCGTTAGAGGACAGTCGGCGCGCGATCTCGTTGCCCCGCTGGTCCTGGCCGACACTGAACAACCAGCGTGGCGTTTCGGGCACGGTGAACAGCAGCAGCAGGAAGACGATCGCCGGAATTGCCATCACGCCGAACATCCAGCGCCACGCAACATCGGCAGGCAGTGCTGACCGGATCAGGAAGTTCGACAGATACGCCAGCAAGATGCCCAGCACAATGTTGAACTGGACCAGGCCCACCAGACGCCCCCGGTGGGCGGCTGGAGAAATCTCGGCAGTGTAGATGGGTGCGCACACGCTGGCCATGCCCACCCCGACGCCACCGAGGAACCGGAAGATGATGAACATTATCTCGCTCGTGGCCAATGCGGAGCCCACCGCGCCGACCACGAACAGCGCACCGATCACAAAGAGCATTTTCTTGCGCCCGTACCTGTCCGCCGGTATCCCGGCAGTCAGGGCGCCCAGAATGGTACCGATGAGCGCGGTGGCCACGGTGAATCCAAGGCCCGCCGGGCTGAGGTTGAACTCTTGGGCGAGCGCTACTGTGGTCCCCGAGATCACGGCGGTATCGAAACCGAAGATCAGGCCGCCGAGCGCGGCGACGATAGCACTGCGAATGACGAGAGGTCGCATGCGATGTCCAAAGGTGAAGAGGCCGTTCCCCCGCGCCCTCGCCCAGGGGCCGACCGAAAGTTATGTTCCAGTCGATGCGTGCACCTCGGGGCTCCCTGAGTCGGCCTCGATCATGACGGGTTCGACTTTGTGTGAGGAAGCCGGCCCTGAGGCGGTCCCCACCGCGCTGGTCCGCTAAGCAAACCGCCGGTTGTACCTGGCCGTCGGCGCGCGGGGCGTCGTCGGTCAGGAGGACATGACTTGCGGCGAGAACGAAAGCGTGGCCTCACTCGCACCGACGTCAAACGGGCGACTCCGCCCAGCTTCGGTTCTCTAGGGGAAGTTTATACCTGTGTGGCGAGGGCGTCTGTATTTCCTCACGGTTTCTCATAGCCTCGCGGTTTCTCGTAGCCTCGCGACAGGCGCGCGAACCTCGTCCGGGATGCGTCAGAGCGGCCGGTCAGCCACGCTGGGTGCCGTCGGCCGCGAGACCGTAAAGCATCAGGTTCCAGCCGCGGTCGCCAAGCACGATTGTCGCGCGCTTGACCTTGCCGTCCTGATCGAGCCACCGCAGGTGGTTGCCGTCCGCGTCTGCCCGGTAGCCGGACTGGCGTGCTACCCACACCCCCTCGGCCACCGCGCGTTCCCGGCTGTCGGCCCACCACCACCACCGGCTAACCAAACTCAGGACAGCAAGCGCGAAGCCGATCAGAGCGGTGAACACCCCGGCCAGGGGCGGAAGGCCCGGGATTAAGGTCAGCGCGACTGCGAAGGACATCGCGGCGAGCAGGAGTCCGACCGGGTGGTTCCACCTGCGCGGGGCGGGAGTTGGCGGAGTGGGCGCGACGTCGGGGAAGACCCGGATGAGGGCAGGCCGTGTTGAGGTATGGCCGTGGTTGTCGTAGTAGTACATCGAGTTCATGGAGGTACTCCTGGCACGCGCCGTGGCGCGCGAAGGCTAAGGAAGGTGGTGATAGCAGCCCAGCGGACAGCAGGAACGCCCGCCCGCAGATCGACTCCCCCACATGCGGGCGCCTCAGCGCCCGCCGTTCCGTGCCGGCGGCGAATAGTTCCTTTTAATTCAAACACTGAGTCGGACGGTGCTGTCCAGCCCGATCGCTATCTGATTGGTCACACTGGACGCACACCCTCCGGCGGAGCCAGCCGTGGACGGCTGAATGGGAACTTTCAGCACCAGGATGCTTCCACCCGCCACAGCGGGCGTAGCCTTGGTCCATAAAAGTCCGCGCACAGGAGGTAAGAACGTGGCCGACCCAGCCAAGACGTTGAAGCCGACCACCATAGGCCGGATCGTTTCGGTGACAAAAGCCAACGGGGACGAGTACGTAGGTGCCCTGGCTGCTTTCCGCCGCACCGAGGACGGCAAGGGGTTCGTGGTTTACCTGCAGGGAGTTGGACAACCGATCGAAGTGCCGGCCGATGGGTCTGTATCCGTTCACCAGCGGGCAGTCTAGCGACCGCAGCAGCGAACAAGATGCCCCGCCTGCCGTCACGGCCGGCGGGGTTTTTACTGTCCGGACCCGGGCGGCAACTGCTTTGCCCAACGGGAACGATTTACTCACGCAGACCTGTTGCAATGGTGTGTGCCACACACTATCGTGTCACGCATGGATACCGACGACGCCGCCACCCTTGCCACCCATGAACAGGAGCTGCGGCGCGGCACCATTGTCCTGGCGAGCTTGGCCGCCTGCCGGACGCCGCGTTACGGATATGCACTGCTCAGCACCCTCACCGACGCCGGTTTCCAGATCGAAGCAAACACCCTCTACCCGCTGCTGCGGCGGCTGGAGAAACAAGGACTACTCAAGGCCGAGTGGAACACCGACGAGGCCAGACCTCGCAAGTACTACACGCTGACCGACCTCGGTAGCCTGATGGCCAATTCACTTCGCGACGAATGGGCCGACCTCACCAGAAGCCTGACCACGCTGTGGAAGGACGATTCCGTATGAGCTCCCTGACCGAAAAATACGTCGCGCAGGTGGTGCGCCGCCTGCCCGAGGGCAACCGGGCGGACATTGCCCGCGAAATCACCGCCACCGTCTCCGACATGGCCGACGCTCGGCTTGCCGGGGATGGCTACCCGCCGCCTGCCTCAGCCGAAGCAGCCGAGCGGGCGGCCCTTGAAGAACTCGGCGATCCCTCACGCCTGGCTTTGCGCTACAGCGAATCGCCGCGGTACGTGATCGGGCCCGAGCTTTTTCCTGTCTTCACCCGGCTGACGGTGTGGCTGTTGCCGATCGTAGCGGTCTCGGCCCTGGCCGTGAACGCCCTGGTCTATGTCCTGGCGACTCCGGAGCCCGCGGTCGGCGGCATGATCGGCGCGATGGTCGGCAACGGCGTGCTGGCGGTCCTGATCGCCCTAGCCGTTGTCACCGTATTGCTGGCGCTGGCCGAACGAATTCTCTCCGAGAAGGACAAGGCCCAACTGGCAGCACCGGCCACCCGCTCCCAATGGAGCGTTGATGACCTGATCCGCGAGCCGGCCGTCCGGGAGATCGCCCGCCCGGAGCCGATCGCCTCGCTGGTGATCCTTGCGCTCATGGCATTGGTGCCCTTCCTGCCGACCTCCTTCTTCTACGTGGGCCACCTCAACGATGGCGGCGGATTCCTCAACCCGGGCCTGTGGGACGGCTGGATTCCGGCCTACCTCGGCTTCCTGGTGGTCTTCGCACTGATCGAAACCTGGCGGCTGGCCTCCGGCCGCTGGTCGACGGCGATGCTCGCCACGATGATCGTGGCTGACGTTGCCTTCGCGGTCTTCTTGACCGCTGCATTCCTCAGCCAAGATGTGCTCGACCCTGCACTCTTCACCGGTTCCGGATCTGAGCCGGGCTGGTACCAGGGCGCCGCCGTCGTACTCATCTGGGCGGTCACCGTGTGGGACCAACTGGCCACCATTAAGGCCTACCGCGAGGCCCGATCGCTTCGCCCGGCGGAACGCCGCTAACGCGCGCTCCGCCCTTGCCGACAGGGCCGCTGCCCTAGTACCAGGCAGCGGTCCTGTCAACGTTTTCGGGCCACATCTGACCTTTCACATCAGTCACAAAAGGTAATCGGCGTCACATTTCTGCAGCGATCGCAAACCGCCCGAAAAAGGGGTTGCGGCAGGGCTGTTAAGCCGTACGCTAAGACCACCTCTCCGGGAGCGGCGGCGTACACCAAGCGGCTTCCTGGAGGTAATTCGTCGGCAGGTTGGGAACGGTGACGTTGGGGGACGTCCGGGGCCTGCTCAGGGGGACGGGGGACCGCAGGTGGACGAATCAACGGGCGATCCGGAGGGCGACGGCGCCAACCGAGACGCGGGGAATACCCCCGCCAAGCAAGCACCAGCGCCGCCGGACCGGGATCCCGCGCTCGCGCAGAGCAACCGGAAACCGTGGTGGCGCCGCCGGAAAGACACCGTGGGGCTGGACGACCTGCTGTCGCCTGCTTCCCAACCGGAGCCCCGGCACGGCACTGCGATGCGTTTCGCCGCCTGGGCCGGCGCCGTCGCCGTGGTGGCACTCAGCGCAGGATCCCTGGTCGCACCGGGGGCGATCGCCTTCTCCGCAGCCACTGATTCCGTCCTGGACCTGTGGGAGGAACTGCCGGCCGAGTTGCCGCTGGACACCGCCCTGCCGCAACACACGGTCCTGCTGGACAGAGACGGCAAGGAGTTCGCCCGCTTCTACAGCGAGAACCGGATCGATGTGGCCCTGGACCACGTCTCGACGACCTTTCTGGACACCCTGCTGTCCACCGAGGATGCCCGGTTCTACGAACACCACGGCGTGGACGCGCTGGGGGTCACCCGCGCCATGGTTACCAACTCCGTGGGCGGCGAGCGCCAAGGCGGTTCCACCATCACCCAGCAACTGGTGCAGAACATCCTGGTCAACAACGCGCGCGACGAAACCGAGCAGTCGGTGGCGGTGGGCGAGACCTACAACGCCAAGATCCGCGAGGCCAAGTATGCGGTCCAGCTGGAAAACCGGCTGAGCAAAGACCAAATCCTGAACATGTACGTCAACGCCGTCTACTTCGGCCACCGCGCCTACGGAATCCAGGCGGCGGCCCGGATCTACTTCAACACGACGGCGGACAAACTCAACCTGCCGCAGTCGGCGCTGCTCGTCGGACTGCTCAAAGGCCCGGGCTACTACGATCCGATGAAATACCCGGACCGGGCGGTTGACCGCCGCAATACTGTGCTGGACGTGCTGCAGGGACGTGGGGCGATCACGGCTGCGGAAGCTGCGGCGGCCCGCCAGAGCGGACTGGGCCTCGACCCGGGCTCCGTGCCGTCCGGCTGCGCCGACTCCGACTACCCGTTCTACTGCGACCTGGTCCGGGATGAAATCCTCTCCGATCCGGCCTTCGGCCAGACCCAGGAAGAACGGGCGGACCGGCTCTCCCGCGGCGGCATGACCCTCACGACGGCGATGGACCGCAAGGCGATGGCCGCGGCGCAGAAAGCGGTGAGCAAAGCGATGGGCAACAAGAACCGCGCAGCGCTGGGCACCGCCGTCGTTGTGCCCGGCACCGGGCACATCGCGGGAGTGGTGCAGAACCGCGCGTGGGGCGAGGGCAAGGGCAAGACCGAAGTGGTCTTCGCCGACAGTCCCTTCCAAGTCGGCTCGGCGATGAAGCCGATTGTTCTGGCCACGGCGCTGACCCAGGGGATTTCACCGCGGGAGAAGCTGCTGGCCAACGGCCCCTACTACTCCCGCTTGGACAACCCGCCGGGCGGCTTCCACAACTACGGCAACACGAACTACGGCTCTATCGATGCCTACCAGGCCGTCCGCGCCTCGGTGAATGTCTACTTCGTGCGGCTGATCGAGCGTACCGGAGTGAAGGAGGTGGCCGAGCTTGCCGAAAAGCTGGGCATTACCACCATCCCCACGAACAATCTGCACGGCAAGGAGGCGTCGTTGGCTCTCGGGGCATACGAGATTTCGCCGCTGGAGATGGCCAACGCCTACTCCACGTTCGTCAGCGGCGGAGTCCTCTGCCGGCCGGTCACCATCACCGAAGGCGTCCGCAGCGATACCGGCGAGAAGATCCCGGCTCCCGAGGCCGGCTGCCACCAGGCCATCGACCCCTCGGTGGCCGCCACGGTGGCCGACGCGCTCAAGGAACCGTTCAACCCCGCCGGCACCCTCGGCGCCCTGGGCATGCCGAAGGGCCGCAAGGCCGGCGCGAAGACCGGCACCACCAATGACTTCGCCGCCAACTGGATTGTGGGCGTTACGCCGCAGTATGCGACGGCGGTGTGGCTGGGCGATCCGCGCGGCGGCGCGCAGTACCCGCTGAAGAAGGTGAAAGCCTACGGCAAAATCTTCCGCGACCTCACCGGCTCCGAACTGGCCGGCCCGGTGTGGAAGGACACCATGGAGGGCCTGCACAAGGGCCTGCCGGCCGAGCCGATGCCGGAAGCCGATCCGCTGACCAGCAGCGTGGCCGTGTCGCGATCGATGCCCGATCTGCGCGGTCTGGGTGTCAACGAAGCCATCACGGTGTTGTTGCGCAACAATTTGGTTCCCGTGATTAGAGAGAAGACGGCCAAACCGGATTCGCGAATCGGCAGGAACGTGGTGACGAAACAGTCGGCCCCGCCGGGCAGCAGCCTGGCCTACCGACAGGAAGTGACCATCACGCTCAGTGCTGGCAGCAACACCGCCATCACGGTCCCCGACCAGCAGTAGGAGCCCCGATGTCCATCTTCGAGAAGCATCCGGCTGTGGCCCTCGCCGTCGGTGCGCTATGTCTGGCTTCCGTCACCGCCTCCGGGCTGGTGGCACTGCAGCTGTCCGGCATGCCCATGGTCCTCCCCCGCGAACCGGCGCCGGCGGTGGCCGAGGCAGCGTCACCGGTGGCAATCAGCGCCGTGCTCGCGGACAGCCCGGCGTCCACGTCGTTGACCACACTGTTGGAGGAACCACCGGAAAAGTGGAAGCCGGACGGCCCGCTGGAGCGCGGAGTTGCGCTGCCGGTGCCGTACGCGTGCGAGATCGGGGAGGCGCCGTCCGTCGCCTTGGCGCGTTCGTTCAGGGTCGGGAAGGTCAAAGTGCAGGTGGTCAGCGCTGCCTTCACCGCCGGCCTGGGCGCCGAAGCCATGGACAAGATGTTGGACAACGCGTCCGATTGTGCCGGGAGCTCGGTCGACGTCGACGGCGAGGATCTGGACACTCCCGGTGTCCAGGCGCACCGGGCCTACACCACCAAGGGCGGCCGCACCATGCAGGTGGTGACCTTCCGGCGCGGCGACGTGCTGACCTTCGTCGTTGGCAAGGCCGACGCGCGGCTGCGGAAGCTGGCCGGGCAACTCGACAAGAAACTGGCCGTCACGCTGGAAGACGTCTGCACCGACCAGAAGTCCGACTCCGGCGACGCCGCCCGCTCGCCGTGGTCGACGCAAGGGTACAAGCCGTTCACCCGCACCAGCACGGTGGCCATCCGCGCTGTGTCGCCCCCGCAGGAACCCTCAGACGCCGGCTACCACGCCGTGCCGATGCCCGCGCCGGACCTGAAGGTCAAAGCTGCCAGCCCGGCGGCTGAGCCGAGCTATCCCGTCTGGCCGCGGATGCCGGAGGCCCGAAAGGTGCCCCAGCCTCCCCAGAGTCCGGCGGACCAGCCCGCCACGTCGGCCAAGGTCAGGGTGCTGGCCGGAGACGCCGTCGGCCCGGGCTGTGGTTGGAACTTCACCGGAATGGCCGCGGTGCCTTTCGACGCCGACGCCGCTGCAGCCGCCAATCGGAAACGTACTCAGGCCGCGGAGGAAAAGCTCGCCGCCGGCGTCGAAAAATGGCAGCAAAGCGTGCTGGACTACTGGACCGCCTACCACCGGTACCAATCCAAAGTGGAGGAGTATAAGGATTACGCCGCCGCCGTGGCGAAGGTGAACAAGGCCTGGGACAAGATCGCGGCGCAGTGGGATGACTACTGGGGCGAATATGCGATCTACCAACAGGCACTGGCGGAACGCTCGGCGTTCTTCGCGCGGCGGGACAACGCCCGGGCGAATTACCGCGATGCCCTGGCCGCCTGCGAAGCGGAGAACCGTGAGGCGGAGCAGGACTACCGCCAAGCGAAAGAGGACTACCAGGACGCCGTGGACGAGGCGGAGGACAACGACGAGGATCCGCCGGAGCCGCCCGCAGAGCCTGAGCCCGTGGACTGTGAAGCCGCCGTACCGGTGCCGGCCATCCTGGACTGGGCGCCGCCGGCCAAACCCGTTGCCCCGGCCACCCCGGCCGATCCCCGCCCGAAGGACCAGCGCTAAGCGTGCCGGCCCATAGACTATGGGCCCGTGCGGATTTAGTTAGAGTGGTGGCATGGTCGATTCCACTGCCACTGCCGCCGTCGAGCATCTGGGTGTCGACGGGAGTGCGGTCCCGGACGCTTACTATGTCCGGCTGGATGGCGGGCGCTTCCATTCCACCCTGCACTCCCAGGGCGCGTGGAACGACCACGAACAGCACATGGCCCCGGCGTCCGGCCTGATGGTGCACGAACTCCTGCGCAACCATCCGAACGCGGAGATGGTGATGAGCCGGATCAACTTCGAGATCCTGGGCATCATCCACGGCGGCGAGTTCGAGATCCAGACCCGGGTGCTGCGGCCGGGCCGGACGATCGAACTCTTGGAGGCCACGTTCAGCGCCCAGGGCCGCACTGCCATCCGCGCCCAGGCCTGGCGGCTGCTGGCCGGCGATACCGCGGAGGTCGCAGGTCCCGTGCATCCGGGCCTGCCGGGTCCGGACGGCTTGCCGACGGCGCCCATGCAGGGCGTCTGGGACGGCGGCTTCATCCGCGCCACCGAGTTCCGGACCGTTGCTGACCGCGGGCCCGGCAACCGCACGGTGTGGGCGCGCCCGCTGCACCCGTTGGTCCAGGACGAGGACATCCACCCGCTGGCCCGCTTCGTCAGCATCGTGGACACCGCGAACGGTGTGGCCGTGCGGCAGGACCCGCGCGAGTACATGTTCCCCAACGTGGATCTGACCATCCACCTGTTCCGCCAGCCGCACGGCGAATGGACCGGGTTGGACACCCGCGTGACGTTTGGCGCCGGGGGCGTGGGCTTGACCGACACCGCATTGTTCGATGAACAGGGTCCGGTGGGCCGCGCCGCGCAGATCCTGACCGTCCGCAAGTTCCCGGCAGCCGGCGGATGAGCCTGCGCATCCTCACCATCGGACGCAAGCACGAGTCGTGGGTGGCGGAGGGAATCGACCGCTACGAAAAGCGGATGAAGAAGCCCTTCGACGTCAGCTGGCAGCCCATTCCCCATTCCGCCCGGGAGCATGACGCCGCGCGCCGGGAAGAGTCGGAAACCCTGCTGGCCAAGCTCACCGGCAAGCACGCGAACGACTTCGTGATCCTGCTCGACGAGCGCGGCAAGAACATCGACTCGCCCACGCTGGCCCGCACCTTGCAGCAGCCGCTGGACAGCTCCCGCAACGTCACGCTGATCATCGGCGGCGCCTACGGCGTGGACGACTCGATCCACCGCCGCGCAGACTTTGTCTGGTCCCTCTCCAAGCTGGTCTTCCCGCACCAGCTGGTCCGGCTGATCGTCATGGAGCAGCTCTACCGCGCCCAGGAGATTGCCGGCGGCCGGCCCTACCACCATGAATAACCGTGGGTAGCGCACTACGCTTCGGCCGGTCGGCCGTCGTCGCCGCCGCCGTGCTCTGTCTCGCCGCCGCCGCCCATACCGCCGCCGGCGGCGCCTTACCGCCGCCCGCCGTCGTCCTGGCGCTGGGCGCACTCACCTGGCTGCCGGTGATGATCCTGGCCGGACGGAAGCTGGCGCCGGCAACCATCCTGGCGGTACTGGCCGGCGGCCAACTGGCGCTGCACCAGGCCTTTGAGCTGTTCGGAACGGTCCAGTGCGCGCCGTCCGGCGTGACCGAGCACGCCGGCCACGCCGGCCACGCGGCGGTGGCACTGGAGTGTGTGGCCGCGTCGCACACCGGAAATTCGCCGGGCATGCTTGCCGCCCACCTGCTGGCGACCGCCCTGACTGCGCTGATGCTGGCTCGCGGCGAGGCCGCGCTGTGGGCGCTGGCCGCCTGGCTGCGTCCGCTGGTCCAGCTGCCCGCCGTCCCCGCGGTGCCCGTCCGCGCTTTCTTACCCGTCACCGACCAGGCACCGTTGCCGCTGCACACCGCGTATCTGGTCACGCTGGTGCCGCTCCGCGGACCACCGGTGCCGGTGAGTTCTCCGCTTCCGGACCGACACTTGGTCTGAATTCCCACTTCTTCCGGTGCTGCGGCCGCAACCTGCCCAGCGCCTCCTGAAAGGCACCCTCGTGAAAACCATCCAGCGCACTACCCTCCGCACCGTCCTCGCCAGCGGGGCCACCGCCGGCCTGCTGGCCGCTGGCGCCGGCGCCGCCTCAGCGCATGTCCACGTCACCCCGGAGGAGAACGCCGCCGGCAGCAGCTCGGTGCTGACCTTCGCCTTCGCGCACGGCTGCGAAGGCTCGCCGACCACCAAGATCGCGATCTCACTGCCCGACCAGTTGGTCGACGCCACGCCCACCGTGCACCCCGGCTGGGACGTTGAGAAGGCCAGCGAAACCTTCGATGCGCCCAAGACCCTGGACAGCGGCGCCACCGTCACCGAGCGGGTCAGCCAGGTTGTCTACACCGCCAAGGAACCGGTGGCCGACGGGCTGCGCGACACGCTGCAGCTGCAGGTGCTGCTGCCCGAGTCCGCCGGCGAGACCTTGGCGTTCCCCGTCCTGCAGACCTGCGAGAAGGGCGAGACCAACTGGGCCGAGATCCCCGCGGAGGGCCAGGACCCGCATGATCTGGAGTCCCCGGCTCCTTCGTTCGTGATCGGCGAAGCATCCACTGACAACCACGGAGGGCACGACGGCGGTGCCTCCCCCGCTGCCGAAACCACCTCGGCAGCGGGTCATGGAGCGGCGGGCACCGAGGCACCGGGTAACGGAGCGGCGGCGGTGGCCGGCTGGACCGGGCTGGGTGCCGGCGTGCTCGGCCTGGCGGCCGGAGTGGCTGCCCTGGCCCGGACGCGGAAGAAGGGCTGATCGTCCACATGTAGCGCCGCCTCCGGCCGGTTGTCTATCCACTGCGGACAGACCACCGGCCGGAGGTGTTTAATGTGAGCATGATGAATCGTTTCCGGCTGAGGCCGGCCGCCGCGGCCCTCTTCGTTGGCTCCGCCCTGCTGCTGGCCGGCTGCGGCCAAGCGGCCCAGGAACCCGGCACAGCGCCGGCGTCCGCCGGCCCAACGGGCGCAGCGCCGTCGTCCTCGGCACCGGCCCCGGCACCGGCAACCGAAAGCGCAGCCGGAAGCGAAAGCCCCGCCGCGGTGCCGGAGAGCAGCGGCGGCGCCGATGCCGGTTCCTGCAGCGCGGGCCAGCTCTCCGCTGCCATCGAAACCGAACCCGGCGGCGGCGCCGCCGGCAGCGTCTACCGCACATTGGTGCTCACCAACACCGGCGACAAGGCCTGCACCCTGGCCGGCTATCCGGGTGTCTCCTACGTCGACGGCAACGGCAAGCAAGTGGGTGCCGCCGCCGATCGGGACCCGGACGCCACAACGGTAACGGTCACGGTGGCGCCGGG
Organism: Arthrobacter sp. B0316-1-20; assembly: GCF_059091865.1. Classification (NCBI taxonomy): domain Bacteria; kingdom Bacillati; phylum Actinomycetota; class Actinomycetes; order Micrococcales; family Micrococcaceae; genus Arthrobacter; species Arthrobacter sp. B0316-1-20. The sequence goes on from NZ_JBNHHC010000017.1 coordinate 33,052, forward strand.
CGGCACCGCCGCGGCGCAGCTGCGCCAGACGAACGCGCAGAACTACGGTGAAGAATGCGGGCTCACGGATGTGGCAGGCGTGAAGGTCTACCCGCCGAACCGCAAAGATTCTCTGATCGCCAAGCAGGAGACCGTCGGCTGCTCGGATGATTCGGTGGTGCTGATGACGGTGGCCACGTTCCAGGCCCCGTAACCGCTGTTCCGCCGCCGCGGAACTGCACGCTGTCGGCGTCGGGCGTTAGGCTCAAACCATCGGTATGACGACGTCTGTGCTCGAACGCTTCAGTCCGGCCACCCGCGAGTGGTTCGCCGGCGCTTTCAGCGCGCCCACCCCCGCGCAGACCGGTGCCTGGGACGCCATCTCCGCCGGTTCCCACGCCTTGGTGGTGGCGCCCACCGGTTCCGGTAAGACGTTGGCCGCCTTCCTCTGGGCACTGGACACCTTCATTGCCGCTGCGGACGCCGAGCCGGCGCTTCCGCTTGATCTGCCGGAGCCGGCGCCCAAGCGGGGACGGAGCCAGAAGGAATCCCGCGGCACCCGTGTGCTCTACATTTCCCCGCTGAAGGCACTGGGCGTGGACGTGGAGCGGAACCTGCGGGCGCCGCTTATCGGTATCACGCAAACCGCCAAACGGCTGGATCTGCCCGCCCCGTCCATCACTGTTGGCGTTCGTTCCGGAGACACTCCGGCCAATGAGCGCCGCCGGCTGCTCACGCATCCGCCGGACATCCTGATCACCACCCCCGAATCGCTGTTCCTGATGCTGACGTCCAAGGCCAGGGAGACCCTCGCCTCGGTGGACACCGTGATCATTGATGAAGTGCACGCCGTGGCCGGGACCAAACGTGGCGCCCACCTGGCGGTCACGCTGGAACGGCTGGACGCAGTGCTGCAGCGGCCGGCACAGCGGATCGGCCTCTCCGCCACGGTCGAACCGCTGGATACCGTTGCCCGGTTCCTCGGCGGCAACGCACCGGTGGAGATTGTTGCGCCGCCCGCCAAGAAGTCGTGGGACCTGACGGTCACCGTCCCGGTGGAGGACATGACGGCGTTGGCCTCGCCCAGTCAGGAAGAACTGGGTCCGGGCGCGCAGCCAGCATCTATCTGGCCGCACGTCGAAGAGAAGATCGTCGACCTGATCGCCGAGAACCAGTCCACCATCGTCTTCGCCAATTCCCGCCGGCTGGCCGAACGGCTCACCGCCCGGTTCAACGAAATCTGGAGCGAACGCCAGTCCCTGTCTGTAGCCGACGACGGCGTCTGGGACCCTGCACCCGGCCAGAGCCCTGAGTCCGGCCAGGGCCCGGGGTCCGGTGGCGGTGGTGCCCCCGGCACCGTCTCCGGTACCGGCGCTGGTACCACCACCCAGACCGCACCGCCGGCCCAGATCATGGCGCAGGCCGGGTCGATGTCCGGCGCGGATACTGTGCTGGCGCGCGCCCACCACGGCTCGGTTAGCAAGGAGGCCCGCGCCGAGATCGAAGACGACCTCAAGTCCGGCCGGCTGCGCTGCGTGGTGGCCACCTCCAGCCTGGAGCTGGGTATCGACATGGGCGCCGTGGACCTGGTGGTGCAGGTGGAATCACCCCAGTCGGTGGCAAGCGGCCTGCAGCGGGTGGGCCGCGCCGGGCACCAAGTCGGCGAAACTTCCCAGGGCGTGCTGTTCCCCAAACACCGGCAGGACCTGGTCAACACCACCGTCACAGTGGAACGGATGCTCGCCGGCCGGATCGAGCCGCTGTTCATCCCGACCAACCCGCTGGACATCCTCGCCCAGCAGACCGTGGCGGCTACGGCGCTCGGTGCCGTCGATGTGGAGGAATGGTTCGACGTCGTACGCAAGTCCGCGCCCTTCGCCACGCTTCCGCGCTCCGCCTACGAGGCCACCCTGGACCTGCTGGCCGGGCGCTACCCCAGCGACGAGTTCGCCGAGCTGCGGCCTCGCATTGTCTGGGACCGGCTGGCAGGGACCATCACCGGCCGCCCTGGCGCGCAGCGGTTGGCCGTGACCTCCGGCGGAACCATCCCGGACCGCGGGCTGTTCGGCGTCTACCTGGTGGGGTCCGAGGACGAGAAGAACCGCGGCGGCCGGCGGGTCGGCGAGCTGGACGAGGAGATGGTTTACGAGTCCCGCGTCGGCGACGTCTTCGCGCTGGGCGCGACCAGCTGGCGGATCGAGGACATCACCTACGACCGCGTGCTGGTCTCGCCGGCCTTCGGGCAGCCGGGCAAGCTGCCGTTCTGGAAGGGTGATTCGCTGGGCCGGCCGGTGGAACTCGGGCGCGCGCTGGGCCGCTTTGTCCGGGAACTCTCCGGTGCCGCGGAGGAACCGGCACGCGAGCGGCTGGCCGGCGCCGGGCTGGACGACTGGGCCGCGGGGAACCTGTTGGCCTACCTGGCCGAACAGCAACAAGCCACCAACGACGTTCCCAACGACCGCACTCTGGTGGTGGAGCGGTTCCACGACGAGCTCGGCGACTGGCGGGTGGTGCTGCACAGCCCGTTCGGCATGCCGGTCCACGCCCCCTGGGCGCTGGCCGTCGGCGCACGGCTGCATCAGCGCTACGGCCTGGACGGGTCCGCGATGGCCGCCGACGACGGCATTGTGCTGCGGGTGCCGATGATGGAGGACGAACCGCCCGGCGCCGAATTGTTCCTCTTCGACGCCGAGGAACTGGACCAAATAGTCACCGCGGAGGTGGGCGGTTCGGCGCTGTTCGCCTCCCGCTTCCGCGAATGCGCCGCCCGCGCGCTGCTGCTGCCCCGGCAGAACCCGGGCAAGCGCAGCCCGCTCTGGCAGCAGCGCCAGCGCTCCGCCCAGCTGCTGGATGTGGCGCGCAAGTATCCGACGTTCCCGATCATCTTGGAGACGGTGCGCGAGTGCCTGCAGGACGTCTACGACCTGCCAGCACTCAAGGACATTGCCGCAGGCATCGAACGCCGCGAGCTCCGTTTGGTGGAGACCACCACGCAGCAGCCCTCGCCGTTCGCGCGGTCGCTGCTCTTCGGCTACGTGGCGAGTTTCCTGTACGAGGGCGATTCCCCGTTGGCCGAACGCAGGGCCGCCGCGCTCTCCCTGGATCCGGGCCTGCTCAACGACCTGCTGGGCCGCGCCGAACTGCGGGAACTGTTGGACGAGGGCATCATCGCCCAGACCGAGCGGGAACTGCAGCGGCTCACCGAGGACCGCAAGGTCAAGGGCGCCGAAGGCATCGCGGACCTGCTGCGCCTGCTGGGACCGCTCACGACGGCGGAGATCGCCGCCCGCGTCCAGCCTCCGGTGGTCGACAAAGCGAGCGCCAGCGAGCGCGCGGAGACCGGGTCTCTACTCGGCGCTGGCGCGCCTCCTTCGACCACCGGGGATGGCAACCCTGTGGACGGGTCTCTACCCGTCCCCGGCGTGCCTCCTTCGACCACCGCGGTCGAGCCGTTGATCGCCGAACTGGCCAAAGCCAACCGCGTCCTGAAGGTGGGCGTCGCCGGCGTCGAGCGCTGGGCGGCAGTGGAAGACGCCGCCCGTCTCCGCGACGCCCTCGGGGTCCCGCTGCCGGTAGGCGTGCCGCTGGCTTTCATCGAGCCGGTGGCCGACCCGCTGGGCGACCTGGTCAGCCGCTACGCCCGCACCCATGGTCCCTTCACCGCCGCCGAGTGCGCCCGCCGGCTGGGGCTGGGCCCCGCCGTCGTGCTTACCGCGTTGCAGCGCCTGCTCAAGGACCGCCGCGTGGTGGAAGGCGAGTTCCGGCCCGGCGGCGCGCCGGACGCTAACGACGGCGACGGCTCGGTCAGCGGCGAGCGTACAGCGGCTGGCACAGCGGACCAGCGCCAGACCGAGTGGTGCGACGTCGAAGTGCTGCGCAAGATCCGCCGCCGGTCGCTGGCCGCCCTGCGCAAGGAAGTCGAACCGGTCGACCCCGCTACCTACGGCCGGTTCCTCCCGGCCTGGCAGAACGTCGGGGCCAAGCTGCGGGGACTGGACGGCGTCGCCACGGTGGTGGACCAGCTCTCCGGAGTCCCCATCCCGGCGTCGGCATGGGAACCGCTCATCCTCGCGTCGCGCGTGTCCGACTACGCGCCGGCCATGCTGGACGAGCTGACCGCAACGGGAGAAATCCTGATCGCCGGCGCGGGCTCGATGCCCGGCAACGACGGCTGGATCAGCCTGCATCTGGCCGACACCGCGCCGCTGACGCTGAATCCACAGTCCGATTTCGAGCCCAGCGTCCTGCAATACGAACTGCTGGGCGCGCTCTCCGGCGCCGGCGGCTACGGCGGCGCCTACTTCTTCCGCCAACTCTCCGATGTGCTGACGGCCAACGGCACCCAGCCGGGGGACGATGCCGTCGTCAGCGCCCTGTGGGACTTGCTCTGGGCCGGCCGGATCACCAACGACACCTTCGCCCCGGTGCGTACGCTGCTGGCCGGCGGCACCACGGCCCACAGGCAGCGCAACGCGCCGCCGCGGGCACGGTCGGCACGGCTGGGAAGGATCGGACGCATGCACGGACTGAGCGGGGCGGGCCTGCGCCCGGGCGCCGGGGCGGACGCTGGATCCGGCGCCGGCCGGCCGCGGACCGCGCCGCCGAACGCCGCCGGCCGGTGGTCGCTGCTGCCGGCCCCGGAAGCCGACCCCACCATACGGGCACACGCCACCGCCGAACTGCTGCTGGACCGCTACGGGGTGGTCACGCGCGGCTCGGTTGCCGCCGAATCGGTGCCCGGCGGCTTCGGGCTGATGTACAAGGTACTGGGCAAGCTGGAGGAGACCGGCCGCTGCCGCCGCGGGTACTTCATTGAACATCTTGGCGCGGCCCAGTTCGCCGTCTCCCCCACGGTGGACCGGCTGCGTTCCTTCAGCCGCGACGCGCAGCTGGGCGAGCAGGCGCCGTCGGCCGTGGCGTTGGCCGCGACCGATCCAGCCAATCCCTACGGTGCGGCCCTGGCCTGGCCGGCGCAGGAGTCGGGACACCGGCCGGGCCGCAAGGCGGGCGCTCTGGTGGTGTTGGTGGACGGCGAGCTGGCACTGTATTCCGAACGCGGCGGCAAGACGCTGCTGGCCTTCACCGAGGACGAGGAGTCGCTGGCCTTGTGCGGCCGGGCCTTGGTGCAGGTGATCCGGCGCGGCGCCGCGGACAAGATGGCGGTGGAGAAGGTCAACGGCGGCCCCATTCTGGACACCCCGCTGGCCCGTGCGCTGATGGATGCCGGCTTCTACTCCACGCCGCGGGGACTGAGGTTCCGTGCCTGAAGGGGACACCATTTGGCGTGCCGCCCGGCGCCTGCACGCAGCGCTGGCCGGGCAGGAGCTCACCGGCAGCGACTTCCGGGTGCCCCGCTATGCCACACTGGACCTGTCCGGGCAGACAGTGGACGAAGTCCGGTCCCGCGGCAAGCACCTGCTGATGCGGATCGGCGCACTGACCGTGCACTCCCATCTGGGCATGGACGGCAGCTGGCAGGTCTACCAGCCCGGCGAGCGCTGGCGGAAACCCGCTTTCCAAGTTCGCCTCATCCTTTCGACCAGCACGACGACGGCGGTCGGCTTCGCGCTGGCGGCGCTGGATGTGGTGCCGCGGGCGGACGAGGACAACCTGGTGGGGCATCTCGGCCCGGACCTGCTCGGGCCGGACTGGGACGCCGATGAAGCCCTGCGTCGGCTGCGCCAGGAGCCTGACCGGCCGATCGGGCTGGCCCTGCTGGACCAACGCAATCTGGCCGGGATCGGCAACGTCTACCGCTGCGAGGTCTGTTTCATCGCCCGGGTGCACCCGTCCACCCCGGTGGGCCAGGTGCCGGATCTCCCGGCCATGGTGCTGAAGTCCAAGCAACTGCTGGAGGTCAACAAGGATCGCGGCAGCCGTAGCACCACCGGATCCCCCACCCGCCGCGAATCGTTCTGGGTCTACGGACGGGCCCGCCGTCCCTGCTGGCGCTGCGGCACCCCAATAGCCCACGACCTCCAAGGCAATACCGACGCCGACCAGCGCGACGTCTACTTCTGCCCGCACTGCCAGCCGCTGCCGCCCGGTCTCGCGGCGGCATAATCCACAGGCGTGCGTGCGTCGTGACCCGCGCGCCGGCCCTGGCCCTCCCGCCGCCCAAGTCAGGGGCTGCCGCCCAGATCACCGGCAGGCTTCGAGATCACCGGATAGCGTCGAGATCCGAGGTTGCGGGGGGAGTATCTCGGCGCGTTCCCCGGCCCCCTTGATCTGCTCCTGCCCGCAAAACCCCGCTCACCTCTTGATCTGCTCCCGCCGCGCGAAACCCCGCTCAGATCCCTTGTTTTGCTCCGGCTGTGAAACCTCGCTCACACCCCCTTCCCGCCTGTCCTGGCGGCGGCCGGGCAGTACGAACCGTAATATGGAGACGACGAGAGACGAAGGGGGCCCATGAGCTGGCTGCAGACGATTCCGGCCATGCTGGTGGCCATCGTCCTCGTCTTCGGACCCGGCCTGCTGTGGGGCGCAGTGCTCGGCTTGCGCCGGCTGTCCTTGGTGGCACTAGCCGGCCCGTTTGGCGTCACCGCCATTGTGCTCGCCGCCGAACTTGGCCGCCTGGTCGGGCTGCGGTGGGCGTGGCCGCAACTGGTGGCCGTCACCGTGCTGGTCGCCGCGATACTCTGGCTGCTCCGCCGCAGCCTGGGCCACCGCCTGCACCGGGATCCCGAGAAGCCGAGCGTTCCGGCGCCCTGGCGGGCGGTCGCGCTGGCCTGGGCGGTGTCCGCGGTGCCGCTGGCCGCCGCCATGATCTTCATCTTCGGCGCCCCGGATAACATTGCGCAGTCGCACGACAACATCTTCCATCTCAACGCGCTGCGCTACATTTCCGACTCGGGCAACGCCTCCTCGCTGACGCTGGGCTATCTGGGCACCACGGACCGGGGCGTTTTCTACCCGGCGGGCTGGCACGACGTGGTCTCGCTGGTGATGATCACCGCCGGACTGCAGCCGGCGGCCGCCATCAACATCACCAATTTGGTGCTGATCACCGGCATCTGGAGCACCGGCTGCCTGTTCATGGTCAGCCGCATCACCGGCGAGCGCACCATGCAGCTGCTGGTCGCTGCGGTGGTCTCGCTCTCGTACAGCAGCTTCCCGTACTTGCTGCTGGAATTCGGCGTCGTCTATCCATTTATGCTCTCCATTGCGATGCTTCCGGCCGCCCTGGGCGTGGTGTTCCAGCTGCTCCGTTTGGGCGTGCACACCCGCGTGTCCACCGAAGGCAACGTGCTGTTGCTGATCGGGCTGCTGCCGGGCATGGCGCTCTCCCATCCCGCCACCATCATGGGGCTGCTGGCGCTCTCCGTGCCGCCGGTCATCGCGGCCGCCTACCCGGCACTGCGCGCCCCAGAACGACGACGGCGGCTGCGTGCCTGGGTGGGCACCGGCGCCTTTTTGGTGGTTCTGGTGGCACTGTGGATCAACCTCCGTCCCGCCCGCAGCAGCAGCGCCAACTGGGACCACATGGGCAATGCCGCGGGCGCCCTGGTCGACGTGGTGCTGAATTCGCCGCTCGACCGCCCCATCTCCATCCTGGCGACCGTCTTGACGATCGTGGGCGCCGCCGTCGTCTTCAATCTGCGCAAAAACCGCTTCGCGTTGGCCATGTACGCCGTGGGCGCCGCCCTGTACGTGATCGGCAACTGGCAGACGATGCCGGAGCTGCGCTGGTGGGTGGCCGGCATCTGGTACAACGATTTCTTCCGGATCAGCGCGATGCTTCCGGTGGCCGGGCTGCTGATTGCGTCCATCGGCGGCATCGCGCTGGCCGGAACGGCGCGCTCCTTCTTCCGCGCGTCGCTGGCCCGCCGCGAGAAGAAGCAGCCGGCATGGCTACGCCCCGCTGCCACCGGCGTGTTGGTGGTCATCAGCCTCGTTGTGGTACCGATGTTTGCGGTGCAGCGCGGCATCTCCGAGGCCGCCGCCAAGTACCGGTTCACGGACAAATCGCAGTTGCTCACCGCCGATGAACTCGCGCTGATCAAGCGGCTTCCTGACCGGGTGCCCGAAGGCGCGGTGATCGCCGGCGATCCGCTGACCGGGGCCTCGCTTGCCTACGCCTACACCGGACGCCGCGCGCTGGTCCCCTCGGGCACCACCTCCCCCAGCGTGGACGGCAAGCTCATCATGGACAAACTGGACCAGATGCGAACCGATCCGGCCGTCTGCCCGGCCGTGAAGGCGCAGAATGTGCAGTTCGTGCTGGACTTCGGCAGCCGCTCCGTCCATCCCGGCGAAAAGTCATCCGTGCCGGGCCTGCAGGAACTGACCGAGGCCAACGGTTTCGAACTGGTGGATTCCGAAGGCGACGCCAAGCTCTATCGAGTCACCGGCTGCACCTAAGTCACCGACTGCCTCTAGCGACCGGCTGCCCCTCAGCAGTGCCGGCTGCCCCGTGGCGGCCAGCGGGTACCCTTGATGGGTGATGGAATCCCCGCTCCCCGTGCGCGACGGCGTCAATGCCACCCGCTTGCGTCTGCCCGGCGAGGGCCCGTGGGAAACCGCGATGGACTACATGCTGCACCGGTGGGGCCATGTGGATCCGGACGGCATCAGGGACCGGTTCGACCGCGGCGAAATTGTGGGCGAAGGCGGCTCCGTGCTCAGCCGGACCACCCCGCTGGATGCCCACACCTTCATTTGGTACTACCGGACCTTGCCCCGCGAGAAGCGGCTGCCGGTGGAGATCAACATCCTGCACCAAGACGAACACATCCTGGTGGTGGATAAGCCCCACTTCTTGCCCACCACCCCCGGCGGTACCTACATTCAGGAGTCGGCACTGGTCCGGCTGCGCCGTCAACTGGATATCCCGGACCTGATCCCTATGCACCGGCTGGACCGCCTCACCGCCGGGGTACTGCTCTTCTCCACCAACCCCGCCACCCGCGGCCAGTACCAGGTGCTGTTTGAAAAGCGCCTGGTGCAGAAGGAATACGAGGCCATCGCGCCGGTGGACCCGCAGCTGCACTTCCCGCAGACGGTGCGGAACCGGATGGCCAAGTCCCGCACCTACCTGCTGGCCCAAGTGGTCGACGGCGAACCCAACACTGAGACCCGGATCGAACTGCTGGAACAGCGTGGCGGGATGGGCCGCTACAAGATGGAACCGCTTACCGGAAAGACGCACCAGTTGCGCGTGCATCTGGCCTCTCTGGGCATCGGGATCCTGCACGACCCCTTCTACCCAGTGTTGCTGGACCAAGCCCCCGACGACTTCGAGCGACCGCTGCAGCTGTTGGCGCGCGGCATCTCCTTCACCGACCCGATCAGCGGCGAACCGGTGGAATACCGCAGCCGGCTGGACCTGTCCGAATGGGCAGTCCGCGCCGACGGCACGATAGGAGCGGCGCCGTCTGCACCGGAGCGCCCGCCTGGCGAGGCGCGGCCTGAAGCCAGCCAGCACCCCAGAGCCAAGCAGGCGCGCGACCCGAAAACCGGCTAGGCGTGGCCTGAAAGGGTCCCCCGAAGGCCGGTGTCCCGTTTGCGGACCAGCAGCAGACCTAGGGCAATCATGACTACGCCCAGAAGGAAGTGCAGCCAATTATCGGCAGTGTTCAGGGGCACGAAGTTGGCTGCGCTCTGCTGGTCAATGAACAGCCCGTACAGCCAGATCACCAGGTAGATCACGCCTCCCCAGATCAGGTAGTTGCGGGCAGCAGGGACGCTCCGGGCCAGCACCAGTCCCGCGATGCCGAACAAGATATGGACAATGTTGTGCAGGATGGACACTTGGAAGATACCCAGCAACATGGCCTCGGACTGGTGGCCGGCGGCCATCATTTGGTCGTAGTTTGAGGTGATCCCGGGGATGAATCCCAGTATTCCTATCAGCAAGAAGACGGCGCCAAAGATCAGCGCCGTCAACTGGACAGGGGTCCTCCCGCGCGCTTGGACGCTTCGTTCAGCAGTCATGGCAATCTTCCCGTCTGGCGCCGTCGGCCAGGTGCGGCCTCTGGGCGTCGGTAGATATGGCTCTTGACACCCACAAGGATACAATAAGGCTGCTTAGGAGTTAAGAGGCCCACTCCTGAGGATGAGGTCAGCCCGAGCCAAGCGAATTGGCGGCAGCAAATGCTTCAGCGAGGGGGCACCGCGATGACGGCTAGCGGCTCCCGCCGGCCCGCAAGGTGGAACGCCAGCGTTCGGGACCAGCGGGTCCTCACCCCGAAAGCGCGCGCTGATCCGGTTAGGCAGCAACTCCACAATGGTCGCGTCAGGAACCGCCGTCATCCCAGCGACAGTGCACGCCAGCCGGGGCTCCTAGCCAGCCGCGGCACCACCGTCTACGCTAAGGCCAGTCACATGAGTCTCTGCAGGACCTTGCCGAGGAGGAGCATTGACAGACAAGGCAGCCCAACAGCGGGCCAAACACCCACGCAGCATGGTGGCCGGAACCTACGGACACCCATTCCATCCGATTCTCGTGACGGTGCCGATCGGTACGTGGATTGCCGTGGTCATTTTCGACCTGGCAGGCATCTTCACTGATGACGCTGCGACATTTGCGCGCGGCGCACTGTGGCTGACAGGTATTGGCATTATCGGCGCCCTGGTCGCAGCCGCACTGGGACTCCTCGACTATGTGCAGTTGGCCCCAGGCACACGAGTCAGGAAGACAGCCACCCTGCACATGGTGCTGAACCTAACGGTGACTGCGCTGTTCGTCATCGCTTTTTTCATCCGATTCGCGGCCGACTACGAGACGGTCAGCATTACCGCCTTCATCATCAGCCTCGTTGGCCTTGCCCTGCTCGGCGCCTCCGGATATCTCGGCGGCACGCTGGCTTATCACTATGGGGTCAGAGTGGCGGACGAACAGACCCAGAGCGAAGGGTATCGATAGATGGGGCTGCGGCGAGGCCGAGCCCACCGGAAGGTAGTGGTGATTACCGGGGCCTCAAGCGGAATCGGCAGGGCTACGGCCACGAGGCTGGCCAAGCGCGGTGCTTCCTTGGTGCTAGCTGCTCGAAGCCGTTCGAGCCTTGACGAAGTGAGAGCCGAATGTGTCCGACTCGGTGCACGCGCCATCGCAGTCCCCACTGATATCACTGAAGAGGGGGCCTCGGAAAGACTGGTTCAGGCCGCGGTAGAGGAGTTCGGGCGCCTCGATGTGTGGATCGGGGCGGCGTCGGTGTATGGCTACGGAACGTTTGAGCAAACGCCTGCTGATGTGTTCCGGAAGATGGTGGAGACCAACCTGCTGGGCGAAGCCAGCAGTATTCGCGCCGTTCTGCCACAGTTCCGCCGGCAGCGGCATGGCGTCCTGATCCTGGTCGGCTCGATCTACTCCAAGATGACCACGCCTTATGTGTCCGCCTATGTTGCCAGCAAATCAGGACTACTGGGGCTGGCGAATGTGTTGCGGCAGGAGTTGCTGGATGAGAAGGACGTGCACATCTGCACCGTGCTCCCGGCCACCATCGACACCCCGATTTTCCAGCATGCCGCCAACTACACCGGCCGCAAAGTGCGTCCGCTCCCGCCGGTGGCAAGTCCGCACCGGGTAGCCAAGGTTATTGCCCGCCTTGCGCACAAACCCCGACGACAGGTTGTGGTAGGCCGGACACAAAGACTTTTCATTCCGTTCCAGCACAGGATCCCGGGCCTCTACGACCGCTTCTCCCGGCCACTCATGAACACCGTGGCCCTTCACGGAAGCGGCGTTGCACCGACAGCAGGTACGGTATACGCTCCCGATCCGCCGTCAAACAGGGTCAACGGCGACTGGCGCTCCGCAGGCACCCGCCTCTTGGCCGGAGGTGCTTTCCTAGGGCTGACCGTAGCCGGCTGCTGGTTGGGCATGAAACGGCGGCTCCCCTAGGACCGACGCCGGCCCTTCACCGGTGCCGCGCCGACGCAGCCCACCCGGCCAGCCAAGCAAACTCCACCACGGCGTCTAGCAAATAGATCCGGCTGATCCGCCCCGGCCCGGCCGTGAAGATATCGACGGCCGCAAAAGTGGCCGCCGCCCCAATGCCCAGCCGCCGGGCGCCAGCAACACCGTCGTCGGTCATTGCGCCGCGCATCTGGGCGGAGCCCAGGGTAACCATCAGTCCGCCAACCGTCTTGACCAGCCATGGCTCCGCCTTGGGGCCGGTAATAGCTTCAAAGCTGCGGTAGTGCAGCAGCGGCCACACGCCCAGAACCACATTGAACAGTCCTTGTGCGTTGGCCAGCGTCGCGGGGCTCATCGGGCCACCTCCCGCGCTTGAGATGAACGTGAGCCCATTCTGTCGGACGCTCGAGCGGAAATCCACGGCTCGCAACCAGAAATAGCCGAGGCACTCTCATCGATGGCCTCGACCCCCAAGCGGCTTCCCTAAGGTTGCTTATTAAATTTTCCTTGCTTAGCGTGGGGTGGACCCGGCCGGGACGTGGGCTAACCCAGACCGATGAGTTGGCAATAACGACGCTGGGCCATTTTAAAGCGGAGGTCGCCGCAGATGTTCTTTCACAAGCAAGAGCTCCAATACAAAGCCGAACCGGACAAGCCGGACGCCGTCTACGCCAGAAAGCTGCAAGAGGTGTTGGGGGCCAGTACGGTGAAATCACCGTGGCCATGCAGTACAGCTTCCAGGCTTGGAACATCCACATTCCCGGCAAGTACAAGGACCTGCTCTTTGGCATCGCCGCGGAGGAATTCGGCCACGTGGAGATGCTGGCCAAGATGATCTCCCAGCTGCTGGAGAAGGCGCCGCTGGGCATCGCGGACGAAGCGGTTCAGTCCGATCCGACCATTGCCGCCGTCATCGGCGGAACCGACGTCCAGCAGGCCATCGTCGCTGGTGCGGGAGCTCGGCCAGTGGACAGCAACGGCAATCCCTGGTCAGGCGGATACGTCACCGCCAGCGGCAACCTGCTGGCGGATTTCACGTCCAACGCCAATGCTGAGATGCAGGGCCGGCTGCAGGTCGCCCGGCTTTACCATATGACAGACGACCACGGGGTCCGCGATATGCTCTCGTTCCTGCTCGCCCGGGACACCACGCACCAGAACCAGTGGATCGCGGCCGCACGGGAGCTGCAGGAGGAAGGTTCCGAGACCCTGCCCGTGCCGAGCAACTTCCCGCTGTCGAAGGAGAACCGGGACGTGGCCTACCAGTACCAGAACTTCTCCGATGGTCCTGCGGCCGCAGAAGGTTTTTGGGCCAGCGGACCTACCCCCGACGGCAAGGGTGAATTCACCTACCACGACTCCGCCACCACCAGCGCCCCGATGCCCAAGCCAACGCATCCTGACGCCCGCCTCTACGGCACCACAGAGGTTCCCAACGTGGTCGAAAAGACCGCTGGGGCAGTTCAAGACAAGCTCCGCAAGGAATAACGGCTCGCATTCCCGCGGCCGCTGCGCCGCGGGAATGGCCCCTTCCCGGAAGGCACCCAATGTTCCACCGCAACATTGCCGAAAACATCCACCGCGTCGCCCATGCGGATGTGAACCTCTACATCGTCGAAGACGGCGATCGGATCATGCTGGTCGATGCCGGCCTCCCGGCCATGTGGAAGATGACCGTGGCAGCCATCCGGGAGCTCGGCCGCTCGCCCCGGGACATCAGCGCCCTGGTGTTGACACACGCACATTTCGACCATCTGGGTTTCGCCGCCCGGGTGCAGCATGACCTCGATGTGCCGGTGTACTGCCACCCCGACGACTACTACATCGCCGCCCACCCGTACCGGTACAAGCATGAAAAAAGCCGTTTGGTCTACCCAGTCAAATACCCCCGCTGCATTCCCATTCTCGGCCGGATGACCGTAGCCGGCGCGCTCAGGGTCAAGGGGATCACGGACCTGCGGCCGCTCGACGGCGGGACGGCAGCATCGCTGCCCGGTTCACCGGTCGTCGTGCCCACTCCCGGGCACACTGCCGGCCATTGCGCCCTGCATTTCCCAGAGCGAGACACCGTCATCAGCGGCGATGCGCTGGTGACGCTCGATCCCTACACCGGCGCCCACGGGCCACACATCGTGGCTGCGGCGGCCACTGCCGACACCCGGCAAGCTCTCGACTCGCTCCAGGTTTTGGCGCAAACCAATGCCCGCATGGTGTTACCCGGCCATGGGGAGCCCTTCAGCAGCGGCATCGCTTCCGCGGTGCGGGAAGCCATCGACCGCGGGCCGTCCTGACGGCCGGAACGAGGTTAGGCGCTCAATTCGGCGTGCACCCGGCGGAAGGTCTCTGCCAGCCCGGCAGAAAACAGGACGAATTCGACCACCTGCACACCGCCGTCGTACTCCAGGACCTGACCGATCCCGCGGCGGGCGACCGTTTCCGCATCCCAGCCGTAGACGCCGGCGCCGATCGCCGGAAAGGCCATGGTCTCGGCACGCAGTCCGTCGGCTACCCGCAGCGATTCCCGGAAACATCCGGCCAGCACGTCCGGGTCCGTCTGGCCCGCGCGGCGATTGGGCCCCACCGTATGGATCACCCACTTGGCCGGCAGGAAATAGCCCTCGGTGGCGGCCGCCTGGCCGGGCGGCAGGCCGTCCGGCAACTCGGTGGCGCGCAGCCGACGGCACGCTTCAAGCAGTTGCGGCCCCGCCGCCGCGTGGATGGCGCCGTCCACTCCCCCGCCGCCCAGCAGGCTGGAGTTGGCGGCGTTCACAATGGCGTCCACCTGGCGCTGCGTGATGTCGCCTTCAAGGATGCGGATCTCCACGTTTGCCAGTCTGCCACCGCGCCGCGATTCCCGATAGATTGGGCCAATGGAGATTCCGGAGGGGCCGCTGCAGTGGGTGTACTATCCCATGACGCTGCTGCTGGTCGTCCTGGACGCCGCGATGCCGGCCGCTCCCTCGGAATTCATGGTGATCGGGGGCGGCACCCTGCTGGCCAATGGCGAACTGATCCTGCCGTTGGTGGTCCTGGCCGTGATGCTGGGCAGTTGGCTGGGCGACCTGCTGCTGTTCCTGCTCTTCCAACGCGGCATCAACACTTGGCTGAATCGCTATAGCTGGGGCCGGAGGTTCGACCGGGGCGTGACCCTGGCGCTGAGCAAAGCCGGCGAATCCTCCACCTACGCTGCGATAGTGGCGGCCCGCTTCATTCCGGGCGGCCGGACCGCGGCGGTGGCGGCCTCCGGGCTGGCGGATGTGAAGTTCAAGCCGTTCCTGCTGGCCTCGGCCGCCGGGTCGGCGCTGTGGGCCACGTGGATGATTGGATTGGGCTTCGTGGCTGGCAGGGTGTCCATGTTCCCGTTCTGGGTTAACATCCTGATCGGTACAGCCGTGGGCATTGTGGTGGGCTCGGTGATCGCCACGGTGATCGGCTTCCGGCGGCGCCGCAGCCTCCGCGGCGCGCTCACGGTCCGCGAGGCCGCCGCCACCCCTGTCCCCGAACTAGGAGCCGAGTGAAACCGGAAACCGCCGTCGCCCAGCCCGCCAGCAAAGCCGCGCAACCCATCACCGGCACCATCCGGGCCGCGCTGGCGACGGACCTGGCCCGGCAATGCGCCGTGACCGGCTCGCTGCTGCTCTGTCTGCTGGCCGGTATGCACGGCGCCGGCGTGCTGGGCGGGACCGGCATGAAGGAGGCCGCTTCCGGCGCCTTTGCCCCCGACTTCACCCTGCTGGCGCTGGAGTCGCGGGCCTTCGGCATTTGGGCCGTGATCTACCTGGGCCTGCTGGGCTACACCATCTTCCAGTGGTGGCCGGCGGACAGCGCTTCACAACGGCAGCGCCGCATCGGGTGGGCGGTGGCAGCCTCGATGCTGCTCAATGCCGCCTGGATCCTGGCCGCCCAGGCGGGCAACATCGGCCTGACCCTGATCCTGATCCTCGTGCTGGTTGCCGCGCTGGCTTGGGTGATTGACGGTCTGACGCGCTACCCATCGCCCTACCGGGTGGACGCGCTGCTGGTGGACGGGCCGTTGGGCCTTTATACCGGCTGGGTCCTGCTGGCAGCTGCCCTGAACGCCAGCAGCTGGCTGACCGTCCGCGGGATCCACTGGTTCGGTTGGAGCGGCGAGCTCTGGGCCGTCATCGCGGTGGCCGTCGTGTCGCTGGCCGGGGCGGTGGTGGCCATGACCGGCCGCGGCCGGATTTCTGCCGTACTGGCTCTGGCCTGGGGGCTGGGCTGGTTAACCTTTGACCGCTTTTTGGGCGATCCGCAGTCCGCGCCGGTGGCGATGGCCGCCGGCTTCGGACTGTTCTTCGTGGTGGTCTGCGGCATCTCCCGGCATTTCCAGGCGGGGCATGCGGAACGCCGCGCGCTGCGGCGCGGTGAACCGCTGGACTGAGCAGCCACAGCCAACGACGGCGGCCGTCCGGTTCCGCGGGACGTCCCCCGGGTGCGCGGTGCCGCTGCCCCGGGTGCGGGGTGCCGCTGCCCTGGGTGCGGTGTGCCGCTGCCCTGGGTGCGGGGTGCCGTTGCCCGGGCGAGGGGTCAGCCGACCGGTCCCCATTTGCCGCGGGAGCGCCGCAGCACCGCGAGCTTGGCTGTGGTGGCTACCTCTTCAACGGCATGCCGCATGTTGGCCCCGGCCTGCAGCGCCTGGCGGTTTTCCGCCGCGTAAGCGTTGGCATCAACGGTGAAGCGAACTGTGATTCGCGGGATGCCGGCGACCACGTCCAACTGGTTGGCCTCCACGATGTGCGCGGACCCGACGGCCGCCACTGCAGCCTCCATCACCGCCTCAGGCTGGTTGCCGGGCCGCAGGCCGGTGATGTTCAACTGGGCGCGGAAAGACGGCATCCCTCAACTCTAGCCGCGCCCCCGCCGCCTGGTTCAGCAGGCCGGCACGGCACCCTACGGCTGCCGTTCGGAGGGTCAGGATGAACCGAGTTGGATCAGCAGCACGCCTGCCCCAATGAGCACGATGCCGGCCGCCATCAGCTTGGTCAGCGGTTCGTCGAAGAGGAACTTGCCGATCAGCGCGGTCAGGGCCACCCCGCAGGCAGTCCACATTCCGTAGGCCATCCCCAGCCCGAGCCCTTCACGCAGCGCGAGCGACAGGCAGGTAAAGGCGATGAAGTAGCCGGCCACCACGGCCACGAGCCAGCTTTTGCGTCCGTCGATGCTGGCCCGCAGCGAGAGGGTCGCCGCCACTTCAACAACGATCGCGATGCCCAGGAAGACCCATGCCATCAGGTGGATGCCTGCTCGACGATACCGGCGGCGGCCCGGTGCGCGCCCCATTGCACCAGCAGCACCCCGGCAACGGCCAGCGCCATGCCCGCCACCATGACGGTGGTGAGCGGTTCGTGGAAGAGGACAGCCGCCAGGGCGGCCGTCAGGGCAACACCCAGCGCACCCCAGATCCCGTAGGCCACGCCCACCGGCACTCCCGCGCGCAGCACGGCAGCGAGGAAGGCAAACGACATCGCATAGCCAACGACGACCACAGCGTACAGAGCCGGGGTTTCCATCGCTGCCTTCAACGACAGCGACGCTGCCACCTCACACATGATCGCCCCGGCGAGGAGCAGCCACTTCTTCATCTATCGACCTCCCCCACCAGCAGATCAGGTTTCCCGCCCCATTGCACACTGAGGGCGGGGAGTCAGCGGTGAGCCCGGCGGCCGGCCCTCGCGACGGCCCTCGCGCCGGCCGGGCGTCCTACCGGCGGTGGATGGACTTGTAGCTCAGGTAGGCGGTGAGGCCCTCGATTCCGTACTCGGTGCCGAGGCCGGAATCGTGCCGGCCGCCGAACGGGGCGGAGTGGTTGGAGGCGAAGAAGTTCAGGCCCACCGAACCGGTATCCATCCGGTCGGCAACGGCGAGCGCCGCCTCTTGGTCCCGGCCGAACACGATCCCGCCCAGCCCGAACTCCGTGTTGTTCGCCAGTGCCACCGCGTTGTCCACGTCCGTGTACTTCAGCACGGAGATGACCGGCCCGAAGACCTCTTCGCGCGAAATCCGCATCTCCGGGGTGACATCGGCGAAGACCGTAGGCTGCACAAAGTAGCCGCCTTCCAGGCCGCCGCCGAGCCGCGCCGGCTGTCCGCCGGTGGTGGCGCGGGCGCCTTCCGACCGGGCGGACTTCAGGTAGTCCAGCACGGTCCGGTACTGCGACTCGGTGGCCGCTGGCCCGAACACGGTGGCCGGATCCAGCGGATCGCCCTGCACCCCGGCGGCGATGGTCGCGGTCACCATGTCCACCACCTGGTCATAGCGCGCGGCCGGGGCCAGGATCCGGGTGGAGATGTAGCAGGTCTGTCCGGTGTTGCGCATGCAGGAGCGGATGAGCACCTTGGACATTTCGTGCAAGTCGGCGTCCTCGAGCACCACGGCGCTGGACTTGCCGCCCAGTTCCAGCGTGACCGGCCGCAACAGCTCGCCGCACGCCGCCGCAATCTTCCGGCCCACCGGGGTGGAGCCGGTGAAGGCCACCTTGTCTACGCCGGGATGCTTCACCAAGGTGTCGCCCAGCCGCCCGGACCCGGTGACCAGGTTGACCACGCCGGCGGGCACCCCCGCGGCGGCCACGGCATCCACAATCAACCGGAAGGACAGCGGCGTGGGCGAGGCCGGCTTCATCACCACCGTGCAGCCGGCCAGCAGCGCGGGCGCCAGTTTGATCACCATCAGGTTGATCGGAAAGTTCCAGGGTGCAATCAGTCCGCACACCCCTACCGGGTCGCGGCGCACCACCGACTCGCCGCCGCCGCGCGGGAAGGGGCGCACGTCGTCGCGTTCCAGGTATTCCGCGAGCGTGGCGAAGTAACGGAAGATGCCGGCCGCGTTGGCCGCAGCGCCGGAGGATTCCGAGACCGGGGACCCGTTCTCCCGGGTGTTGGTCAGGGACAACGCGTCGGCCCGCTTCTCCACCTCGTCAGCGATCCGCAGCAGATATGCCGCGCGCTCGGAGGGCGCCAGCTTCGGCCACGGGCCTGCATCAAAGGCCCGCCGGGCAGCGGCCACCGCGGCGTCGACGTCCTCGACGGTCCCATCCGGCACCGATCCCCAGACCTCTCCGGTGGCCGGGTCCGTCACCGGGTTGCGGCCTGTCCCCCGCGCCGGCACCCAGGCCCCGTCGACAAACACGTCGTCCACATGGGTGTAGGGCAGGTCCAGGGCCTCGCGGGCGGCCAGGGCAGGCATGGCGGACGGCGCCGGGGCTCCCCCGGGTGCCGCGGCGGTGCTGTTCGGGATGGTTGTCATCGGATGACTCCTGTCTTCAGCAGGGCCCGGGAACGCTCCAGGTCCGCCGTTCCCATCGCCAGGGCGGCCTCGGTGATCAGTTCCGGAATGATTTCCACGCCCAACCGGTCGGTGTACACGTCGGGCGTCATGCCGAACCAGGTCGACGCCAGCGCAATGCCGGCATGGTCAAACCGCCACAGCCGGTCGGCGTCGCGGACCAGCGCGTCCTCCAGCGAGTACGCCACGTGCCGGGTGTCATGCCCGTCGATGATCTCGCAGACCCGGTCAATGAACTCCGCGTCGTAGCCCAGGCCCGGCAGCACCCGGCGGGCCACGTTGCAGCCCTCGGCCTCGTGCTCAAACCGGATGGCGGCCTTGCGCCAGTCACCGGTAAAGCCCTCGGAGAGGATCCTCGACTCGTCCACGTGCGCCCAGCCGGTGTCGTGCAGCAGGATGGCCACCCGGACCAGTTGGGCGTCGGCTTCCGGGTAGGCCCGGCAGAGCCGTTCGGCGAAGGCCAGCGAGATGGGCAGGTGGATGTCGTTGCCGCGGCTGCGGGTCTCCCGCACCACCGCCTGCCAGATCGGATCCAGGTCGCCAACGGCGGCGGGCGTGGTCGCGATCGGCGTGGTGTCCACCGTCCCGGTGGCCGGCAGCGGCCGGACCGGATGGTCGGCGGCGAAGGCCTGCGCGCGGGGATCATCGGCGTGGTTGGACGGCTCCGCGCTGGCCCATGCGGGGGCCTTGTCTGCGGCCTCCGGGGCTTGGGTCTCGGGCGTGCTCATGGAAGGGTCTCCTAGCGGTGTTGCAGTGCCGAAGGCGGCTTAGGAGCCGTCGGTTGCAATGGTCTTGAGGACGACGGCGGGGTCCGCCGCGGCCTCCGCGGGAATGTTCTGGCCCTTGGCCAGGGCGTTCTTGACCGCCATGAAGTCCAGCGGCGCGTTGACGCAGTCGGCGGCGATGATCTGGCCGCTGCGGTAGTAGAGCACGGAGAACTTGCCGCGCTCGTCGTCGCGGCGGACCACGGTCTGGTCGTAGCCGAGCGTGAGCCCGGCGATCTGCAGTTTCAGGTCGGCCTGGTTGGACCAGAACCACGGGATGCCCGCGTAGTCCTCGCGCCGGCCCATCAGCGAGTACGCGGCCACCTTGGCGTGTTCGATCGCGTTGTTCACGCTCTCCAGTCGGATCCGTTCGCCCTCCGGCGAGCCCGGCAACGGGTTCGGCATGTTCGCCACGTCGCCCACCGCCACCGTGGTGCCGTCGGAAGCCAGCGCGTGCCGGTCCACCACAATCCCGTTGTCCACGTCCAGGCCCAGCTGCTCGGCCAGCTCGGTGTTCGGCACCACGCCGATGCCCACCAGCACCAGCTGGGCCGGCACCACGGTGCCGTCCTCCAGCCCGACGCCGGCCACCCGGCCGCCGTCGCCCGCAACCAGCTCCTGGATCCGGGAATTGAGCCGAATGTCCAGGCCGCGTTCGCGGTGCGCGGTGAGGAAGTACTCGCTGGTCTCCTCGCCCACCGCCCGGCCGATCAGCCGCGGACCGTATTCGAGCACGGTGACGTTCTTACCCATCTTGTGCAGGCTGGAGGCGGCCTCCAACCCGATGAAGCCGCCGCCGATCACCACGGCGTCCTGGACGCCGTCCAGCTGGGCCTTCAGCGCCAGCGCGTCGTCGGCGTTGCGCAGGTAGACCACGCCCTCCAGCTCCGCGCCGGGCACCTGCAGCTTGCGGGCCCGGGCGCCCACGGTCAGCGCCAGCCGGCGGAACGGGAACTCCGCGCCGGATGCCGCGTGCGCCACGCCGGAGCCGTCGGCTTCCTTGTCGATCCGCTCGATCCGCTCGCCCTTGACCAGGGCCACGTTGTGGTCTTCCCAGTACTGGTTGGACCGGAAGATCAGCGATTCGCTCTCCACCGTGCCCTGCAGGAACTCCTTGGACAGGGCCGGACGCTGGTAGGGCCGGTGGTCTTCCTCGCCCAGCAGCGTGATGTGCTCGTCGAAGCCCAGCGCCCGCAGCGATACGGCCAGCTGGACACCGGACTGGCTGGCGCCGATGATCAGCAGTCCCGTGCGCACGGCGCCGTCCGCTGTCTCGGCGGGCACCGCCGTCGTCGTTGTGGTGGTGGTATCCATGATCAGATCTGGGTTTCCGGGGTGGTGACGTAGATGTCCTGGCCCTCGCAGAGCTTGAGCTGGCAGGACAGCCGCGAATTGTCCTCGCGGTCCACCGCCGTGCCGTAGAGCATTTCGTCTTCCATCTCTTCCATCTCCGGAAGCTGGTCGAGGATATCCTCGCGGACAAAAACGTGGCAGGTGGCGCAGGATAGCGAGCCGCCGCACTCGGCCACGATTCCGGGCACGCCGTTGCGCACCGCGGTTTCCATGACCGAGTCGCCGGGGTTGCCTTCGACGTCGCGGACGGCGCCTTCAGCGTCGGTGAAATGAACCGTAGGCATGGGTTCTCCTTTTCGGTTGCAGTGCCTAGATGAACTGGCGGCCGCCGTCGACCACCATGGTTTGTCCGGAGATGTACGAGCTGTCCGGCCCGGCCAGGAACAGCGCCGCGCCCACAATGTCCTCGGGCTGGCTGGCACGTTTGAGCGCGCCGCGGTCCACGCCGTAGTTCTCGGCGTTCTCCATCAGCCCGTAGCTGGCCTCGGTGAGGGTGAAGCCGGGCGCGATTGCGTTGACGGTGATGTTGCGCCGACCCAGTTCCTTGGCCAGCACCCGGGTCATCGCCACCACGCCGCCCTTGGACGCCACGTAGTGCAGCCACTGCTCGGAGCCGGAGTAGATGGTGGCGGAGGACAGGTTGATGACGCGGCCGCCGTCGGGCAGGTACGGGCTCGCGGCGCGGGTCACCAGCCACGGGCCCTTGAGGTTCACATTCATCACCAGGTCCCATTCGGCCGGGTCGATCTCCTCGAACGGAGTCCGGGTCACCGTGGCGTAAATGGCGGCGTTATTAAGGACGACGTCGATGCTCCCCTGCCCGAAGTCGGCGCACCTTTGGGCGAGGGCCTCAGTGGAGGCGACGTCGGTGACGTCGGCTTCGAAGGCCTCGGCTTCGGCTCCGGCTTCGCGGACCAGCGCCGCGGTCTTCTCGGCACCGGCCAGATTGGTGTCGGCCGCCGCCACCCGGTAGCCGCGGGACGCGAAGCCCAAGGCGAAGGCCCGGCCGAGTCCGCCGGCGGCGCCGGTGATCAGCACGGTCCGCGTTTCGGACCCGGCGTGCCCGCCGTGGCGGGTAGCTGCGGGATCGAGAGGAGGCTGTGTCATGGTCAAACTTTCCTGTTGGGATGTGCCGGACCGGGGCCCGTGGAACGGGATCGCCCGGTCCGGCACTGGGTGCGCCTGTTATCCGGCGCCGTGCTCAGACGTGGCTGTGGCTGTGCGCGCCGGGGCCGGCGACCGCCGGTTCGGCTTCGGCATCCAGGATCTGTACGGTTCCCTTGGTGCCGTCCACCCGCAGCCGCTGGCCGGTCTTGATGGTGGTGGACGCCGAACCGGTACCCGTCACTGCCGGCAAGCCGTACTCGCGGCAGACGATGGCCGCGTGGCTCATCATGCCGCCGATGTCCGTGACGGTGGCCTTGATCTTGCCGAAGATCGGGCCCCAGCTTGGTGCGGTCACCGTGGCTACCAGGATCTCGTCCTGCTGCACCTCGGCGAGCTGGTCGGAATCGTGGATCACCCGCGCGAAGCCTTCCACCACGCCTGGCGAAGCGGCCATGCCGCGCAGCCCGCCGCCTTCGACTTCTTCGCCCTCGCCCAGCCACTGCTGGACCTGCTCGGTGGTGATGCCCCAGAGCATCCGGGTGAACGGTTCGGTGATGGAGGCCGGCGGGGTGTTCAGCGCCGGCGCCGGACGGGCGGTCTTGAGCGCGTTCACGATCCCGCGGCGGCGTTCGATCTCCTCAGGCCAGTAGGTGGGCCCGATCGGTGCGGCGCCGACGCCCCAGCCGGTGACCAGGTCGAAGAGCGCGTCGCGGACTTCGTTCCGGTTCAGGTACAGCAGGTCGTCCGGCTCCGTCCAGAAGCCCTCGGCGTGCATCATCCGGGAGAGTTCGCGGATCTTGCGCCAGAAGACGCCCATGGTCCAGTGCTCAATGTAGAAGTTGTGGTTCTCCACGTACGGGTACGCGGTGGCCGCCAGCTGGCGCTTCGCGTCGAACACCGACTGGGCCTCGCCTTCGAGCAGGTCGCGGTATTCCTCCACGATCCGCTCCTTCTCCGCCACCAGCTCCGCGACCGGGCGCATGATCTCCTGGCCTTCGTCCAGCCGGCGGATGTAGTCGGCAATGTAGCCCAGCGGAATTTCCTGGTGCTCGTTCCAGTACTTGTCGTGCCCGTAGAAACCGTTGCCCACCGTGAAGTTGAACCACGGATCCTTGGCTTCCTCGTAGCGGGCGATCCAGCGCTCGCCGCCTGCGGAGGCGCGGACCGTGGCCAAGGTGGCATCGACGTCGTCGGTGTTGGCAAAGGCGGACTGGATGCCCAGCTCCACCGCCAACTTGGCCAGGTGCTTGAGCTCGTCGTCCGGACGGAACAGTTCCATGTCCACGCCCTGGACCATGGTGGCGATCGACTGGTCCGGGATGTTCGGGAACACTTCCTTGCAGAAGTTGAAGAAATCCAGGTAGGCGATGTAGCCCAGGTTCAGGAACTCGAAGTGGTACTGCCAGTTCTGGTAGGCCAGCTGGATCAGCCGGTCATAGTTCTCCAGCAGCACCTCGGAGCCGTCCTTGGCCTTGCCCGTGGTGATGTCCTCCATCGGCACCATGTCCGGCAGCTTCTTGAAGGAAATGGTCTCCATCTCCTCGATGGTGCCGCGGACCTTCACGTGCCACTGCTTGAGCAGTTCCTCCCAGTTCTGGAAGTAGTGGCCCACCCGCTGCTCGAAATGCGGAACGCGGTCGGCGATTTGGTCCTCGGGAACCGGGATCGGGGACATGTACAGGTAGCCCAGATGCACACGGAACTCGATCCCGTTGGCGTTGGGGATCATCAGATGCCGGGCGTTGTACTGGCCCAGGCACTTGACCGCGAACTCACCGCCGATGGTCTCGAACGGCTTGAAAACGGTGGGCCAGTGCTGGCTGTCGCAGAACCAGAACTTGGCGTCTTCCTGTTCCTTGAGCTTGTCCTGGAACACCAGGTAGTAGGGGTAGATCTTCTCCCAGCCTTCGGCGCCGGCGGGAACCGGCAACTCGGACGGCTTCGGGAAGGACTTCATGGACATGGCGGTCCTTTCGGTGGCGGCTCTGCGTTGAGCCTGGGACGGTTCGAACAGTGGAACGGTGCTGCCTGAAACGGGTGGAGCCGATGAAGCAGGTAGTGCGTGGAACGATTACATGGAGGCCTTCATCAGCGAGGCCGTGATGCTGCCCAAGCTGAAGCCTGACGTGCCGGAGGCGGTGTTGGCGGAGGCGGGGTTCCCGGACGCATCCGCGGGTTTCTGCGACGGGATGCCCGCCCCGAGCACCGAGGCGTAGCCGCCGGATCCCGGCGTTACCGCGGAGGAGGATTTTTTGGCCGAGTGGACGGTCTCCGGACGGGACTGCAGCAGCAGCAGGTTTTCGCCGTCGGGCAGGTCATGGTCCAGCGCCCACTCGATGTCCTGCGGGCATTTGTAGTGCTTCTCCGCCCGCTTAGCCATCTGTGCGACGGCTTTCAGCTCGTCGTCGGTCAGGCAGCGGCGGGAGCGCCGTTCGGCGTCGACCTCGCGCTCAACCAGGCTGCGGGCTGAGGCATCCGGCACCAGCTCGGCGTGCTTGTCGCCGATATGCTCCGTGACCGGGACCAACGTGACCTTGTCCAGCACAATGTTGTCCGGCGTGACCTGCCCGGACACCACCATTTCGCCGACCCCGTAGGATGCGTCGATAGTGATCTTGGAGCGGTCCCCGTTCGCCGGATCCAGCGTCATGGCGACGCCGGAAACCTTGGCGTTGACCATCTTCTGCACCACCACGGCCATGGACAGGCCTTCGTCCGGGATGTTGTTCTTCAGTCGGTAGATGATGGCCCGGGAGGTGTACAGCGACGCCCAGCAGCTGCGGATGTGTTCACCCACGGCAGCGAACCCCTCCAGCCACAAGTAGGTGTCCTGCTGGCCGGCGAACGACGCGTCCGGTAGGTCTTCGGCGGTGGCGGAGGAGCGGACGGCCACCGGCACCGGCGCATCGAAGCGGGACATCAGGTCCTCGTACGCCTCGATCGTCTGGGCGCGCATGTCGGCCGGAACCGGCCGGGAGCAGATGTCCTCGCGGATGGCGGCGGACACCGCGTCCACCTGGGCGACGTCTTCGGGATCGAGGCCGGCCAGCAGTTGGTTGATGTGCCCGGTGATGCCGGCTTCCTGCATGAAGCGGTCAAACTGGGCGGTGGTGACGACGAAGCCCGGGGGCACCGGCATGCCGGCAGAGGTCATGGTGACCAGGGATGCACCCTTGCCGCCGAGGTTCTCGAGCGTGGGTTCGACGCCGCCGTCGAAAAACTGGATGAATTCATTGCTGTGCATGGTGTTCAGGCCTCCCAGCTAACGGGAACGGTTTCGGGGACGCGGAAGGAGATGTTCTCGCGGAACTCGATGCCCTCCGGGCTCTCCAGCTTCAGGTTGGGTGCCAGCCGCGCCACCTCTTCGAGCGCGATCTTGGCCTGCAGTTTGGCCAGCATGTTGCCCAGGCAGTAGTGGATGCCGAAGCCGAAGGACAGGTGCTCGCGGGCGTTGCCGCGGGAGATGTCGAACTCCTCGCCGTCCTCGAACCGGTCGGCGTCGCGGTTGGCGGAGCCCATCAGCAGCAGCAGCTCGCCGCCCTCCGGGATCTTCACCCCGCCCACTTCGGTGTCCTTGAGCGCCTTCCGGCGCCAACCGACGATCGAGCCGGAGAAACGCAGTACTTCGTCGATGGCTCCCGGGATCTTCTTGGGCTCCTCCACCAACTGCTGCCACTGCTCCGGACGGGCCAGCAGCACGCGCAGCGAGTTGGCGATCAGGGTGGTGGTGGTCTCGTGTCCGGCGAACAGCAGGGAGTACAGGATCGAGGCGATCTCGTGGTCGCTGATCTCCGCGCCGTCCTGCTGCGCCCTGACCAGGTCGGCGGTGAGGTTGTCGCCGCCTTGCTCATGGGCCACGCGGACCAGGCGCAGGCACTCCTGCCAGTACTCCACCAGGTTGTGCGCGTGCGGGATCTGCTCTTCGTCGCTCAGGTCACCCCAGGTCATGGCCGCGCGGGAATCGGACCAGCGCTTGAACGTGTCCACCTGTGAAACGTCGGCGCCGATCAGGGTCAGGATCGTGACCGTCGGGACGGAATAGGCCAGGTCGCGGACCAGTTCGCCGCGGCGCTCCGGTCGGGCCAGCATCGCCTCCAGTTGGTCCACCACGTTCTGCCGGATGAACGGTTCCAGCGCCTTGTAGCGGCGCGGGGTGAAGGCCTTCTGCGCCACCGCGCGGATCCGGGTGTGCTCCGGCGGCCGGCGGGCGGACAGCCCCGAGTAGGCGGTGAAGCCCCCGTCTTCCATGATCTTGGTGGCCTGCGGACCGCGCTTGCGCACCGGGGCTTGGGCGTTCTCGCTGGAGAAGGTTTCCCAGTCGTCGAAAACGGCCTTGATGTCGTCGTAGCGCGAGACAACGTAGTAGCCGACCCGCTCATCGAACATCACGGGCTGTTCATTCCGCAGTTCGGCGTAGGCCGGGAACGGGTCCTTCATTTGGAACGGCTCGTAGCCGTGGTGTCCGGCAGGGGCCTCGGCACCGTGGCCAAACGGACAAGCTGCCGTTTCGGTTGAGGATGACATCTGGAACTCCTTGGGTCGGCTCCCGCGGCGGCCGTTTCCGGCTCCGGCGGGTTGATCTCACTCCAGTGTTGCCCACGTCACCCTGTGACGCACATCTACCTCTTCCACTGAGTGGAAACGAATAGTGCTTAGCTTCTCGCCGTGGAGTCCGCAAGCCGGCCCGGATGCAGAACCGTCATGGCGGTGAGCGGCTCAGCTTGTGCGCACCGCGTGGCTGCCCAGCAGCGACTCCAGCGGGATGTGCGCGGTTGCCCGCTCGATTTGCGCCGAGACGCCGCGCAGGGCGGGAAGGTGCCGGGTCATCGTGGCGGCCTGGGCGGTGAGCAAAACCAGCCCCAGGCCGGCCCCGATCCTGCCGGTATGGAAAACCGGCACGGCAATGGAGCAGGAGCCAAGCCGGACTTCCTCCAGCGTGGTGGCATAACCCTGTTCGCGGATCTGGTCCAGCTCCTCGGCCAGCCGCCCGGGAACGATGTGGGTGTGGGCCGTGGGCCGCTCCAGCTGCCGGTTCAGGTAGGCGGTGCGGACCCATTCCTCCTCGTACGCCAGGATTACTTTCCCGACGGCGGTGGCGTGCATCGGCAGCCGGCCGCCCACTCTGGAGGCCCGCGGGACGCGTTTGGTGCCGTAGATGCGCTCGATGTAGAGCACTTCGTGGCCTTCCCGGACGGCCAGTTGCGAGGTTTCTCCGGTGAGCGAGAACAGGTCCTGCACGAACGGCCGCGCAGCATCGCGCAATTGGCGGCCGGCGTTCTGCGCCAGCTCCCAGAGCCGGATGCCCAATTGGTACCGGCCGTTGGCGCCGCGGGTGAGGAAGCCCCAGTCGGTTAGTTCGGCGACCAGCCGGTGCGTGGTGCTCAGCGGCAGCCCCGAGCCTTCGGCAATCTGGGTCAGGCTCAGCGCGGTCCGTGATTGTTCGAAGGCTTCCAGAATGGCCAGCACCCGGGACGTGACCGAACGCCCCGACTCGCGGCTACCGCCGGCCATAGCTGCCTCCCACGTTCCGCAGGCGGACCCGCGGAGCCGGGCACCGCCGTCGTCATTCCATCCGGGCTCCGCCGCCGGCGCCTTGTCGGCAGCCGGCCGACACCGAGTCTAGCGCCCCAGAAGCACCTGGCGCTGAGGCCACAGCGTCGCCGACTCCAGCGCGGACAGCGCCCGGGCCATGGCCTCGGCTTCCTCGGTGAACAGGTGGCCGAGCACGCGCTGGCTGCAGAGCCGCAGTGCCTGGCCGCGGTCCAGCCCGAACCATTCCATCACCGTGTCCACGCCGTGCGGGCTGAGCCGCCAGGTTTTGTCCGCGTCCTTGACGATCGCGTCCTCGATCGAGAGCGCTTCCTTGCGCGAATCGTGCCCGTCGATGATCTCCAGGATGCGCGGGATGAGCTCCGCCGGGTGGCCGGCGCCCTCAAGGATGCCCGCCGCCAGCCGGGCGCCTTCCTTCTCGTGCAGCAGCACCAGGTCCGGCCGGCCGCCACCGGGGGCGATGGCGGACAGCACCTCCTCCGGCGGCACTTGGGACCAACCGATGTCGTGCAGCATGATCGCCGGAAGCACGACGTCGGCGTCGGCCTCCGGATGTGCGGCCAGCATGGCTTGGGCCAGGCCGAACGCGTACAGCGTGTGCGCGTCGTTGTCCCGGACGGTCAGGAGCGGCGCGGCCTGCTCCCAGATCCGGGCCAGATGCCCCTCCAGCTGCAGCACGCCGTCCGGATCGGCCTCGATCGCGGCGGTGACGTCGTGGCCGTACAGGTTTCCGAAAGGCTGCAGCTTGGTCATGCTCCACAGCATGCCGGGCCGGGCGGCGCCGGGCAACCGCTGGTTTCCGCTGGGTGGAAGGAAACCGCGGTGGCGAGGTCGCCGCGTGTCGGGGCTGCCCGGGAGGCGACTCAGCCGGGACAGGTAGCGGGGCTGCGGGAGGGGACCCAGCCGGCCGCCAGTTCATTTCGCTCCCTAGTCTCAAGAGTGCCCGCCAGCATCGTCCCAAGTCAGGGCGGTTTGGGTCGTCTGAAACGTGGGAAGTTAGGCCGATACTTGGGAGCGAACGCCGTAAATGCCTGCAGTCGCCCGGCCCGCTCCGCGGCCCCGCAAGCCCCCCGCCAGCGCGCCCGCCACTACCCCGTATTCCGCAGGCCGGCGGCAATCCCGTTGACGGTGATCAGCATGGCCCGCTGCAGCGCCTCGTCCGGCTCCGACGCCCGGATGCGCCGCAGCAGCTCCACCTGCATGTAGGAGATCGGGTCAAGGTACTGGTCCCGGACATCCAGCGAGCGCTGCAGCACCGGCTGGTTGTCCAGCAGCTGGTTTTCACCGGTAAGCATCCGGATTTCCGCCACAGTGAGCTCGTACTCGGCGCGGATGTCGTCGAACAGATGCCGCAGCTCGGCGGGAACCAGCGTGGAGACGTAATGCGCCGCGATTTCCAGGTCGGTCTTGGCCAGCGTCATTTCCACATTCGAGATAAAGGACTGGAAGTAGTGCCAGTTGCTGATCATTTCGCGCAGCTGCGGCTGGAGCCCCGCGGCCCGGGCTGCCCGCAGGCCGCTGCCCACGCCGTACCAGCCGGGAACGATCTGCCGCGACTGGGTCCAGCCGAACACCCAAGTGATGGCCCGCAGCTTGCCCATGCCCGATCCGGCGGCCGGGCCCGCTTCCGGGCGGTCCGCCGGACGCGAACCGAATTTCACGGCGCTCAGCTGCTCCACCGGCGTCGACGCCCGGAAGTACTCCGGCAGATCCGGATGCTCCACCAGCGAGCGGTACCGCCCGTACGCCGCGCCGGAGATTTCCTCCATAGCGGCGTGGTACCGGCCGCGCTCGGCCTCCGACGTCCTCGGCTCCTGGTGCAGGGCGGACGCCTGCAGCACGGCCGCCAGTGCCAGCTCCAGGTTCTCACGGGCCAACTCCGGCAGCGTGTACTTGTCCGAAATGACTTCGCCCTGCTCGGTGAACTTGATCTCGCCGGCCAGCGCGCCGTTGGGCTGGGCGAGGATCGCGTCGTACGTCGGCCCGCCGCCACGCCCCACCGATCCGCCGCGGCCGTGGAAGAAGCGCAGCCGCACGCCGTGCCGGGCGGCAACATCCCGCAGCACCAGCTGGGCCTTGTGGATCTCCCACTGGCTAGTGGCCACGCCGGCCTCCATGTTGGAGTCGGAGTAGCCGAACATGATCTCCTGCAGGTCCCCGCGCAGCCGCACGATCCGGCGGTACTGCGGATCCGAGAGCAGGTCGTCCAGAATCTGCCCGCCGCGGCGCAAAGCCTCGACGCTTTCCAGCAGCGGCGCGAACCCGATCGCCGCCGTCGGCTCGGCCCCGCTCAGGTCAAGCAGGCCGGCCTCGCGCGCCAGCACCACCGCCGCCAGCACGTCGTCGGCGCCGCGCACCCGGGACACGATGTACGTCTCCACCGCGTCCGGGCCGTACTGGCGCAGGGCGTCGGCAATCGCCTGGAACACCTCCAGCGTGCGCGCGCGCTTCTTTTTCAACGACGACGGCGGTGCCAACGGTCCTGGCGAGAGCAACAACGAGGAGAGCAGCCGCTGCCGCGGGCCGGACGCCAGCTCCAGGTAGTTTGCGGGCGCGGCGTCATCCACCGCTGCGATCGCCGGTGCCACCGCCGTAGCCGCCGGTGCCGACGGGCCACCCACCGGCGCACCGGCGGATACACGTTCGCCGTCGCGGGCCGGACCAAGCGCCGCCCCGTCCGCCGCCACCGGTTCGGCGTCGCCGGCCGCCCCGTCCGCCGCCACACGTTCGCCGTCGCGGGCCGGACCAAGCGCCGCCCCGTCCGCCGCCACACGTTCAGCGTCGCGGGCCGCCAGCAGTGCCGCGACGGCCTTGTGGTGTTTGCCCGCGTTGTCCCGGAAATCCAGGGTGGCCAGATGCAGTCCGATGGTGGAAACCGCCCTGCGCACCGCGGCCAGCGAACCGTCGGCCACCAGCGACGCTGTGTGCGCGCGCAGCGACTGCTCGATCAACGCCAGATCGGCCAGCACCTCCGCCGTCGAGCTGTAGTCACGCCCCGGTTCGTGCGGCTGCCGGCGCTGTATCCTGGCGCTGGTGTTGAGCAGTTTCGCCTTGATGCAGGTTAGCTTCAACCGATACGGCTCGTTCGCATTCAGCTCGCGCACCCGGCCGTCCAGGCCCGGAAGGTTGTCCAGGTCCTTGGCCACAGATTCCAGCAACTCGCCGCTGGCGGCCACGATCGTCGTCGAGTTGGAGAGCACCGCGATCAGGGTGTCCACAAAATCGATGTTAATTCGCACGGCGTGCTGGTTCTGCAGTTGGAAGACCTCATGCGTCACGTCCACGGTGACGTGTGGATTGCCGTCCCGGTCGCCACCGATCCACGAGCCGAAGCGCAGCGGGGCGCCGTCGTCGGGCAGTGCCACACCGTGTTCGGAGAGCAGTTCGGACAGGTCGCCCATCAGCTCGGGCATGGTGTTGGTCAGGATGTTGCCCAGGTAGTAGGCCGCGTTGCGGGCCTCATCCACCGGGCTGGGCCGCACGTGCCGCAGCTCGTCCGTCTGCCACATCTGATCGATGATTTCGGCCAGCCGCCGGTCCTGCCGCCGCCGCGCCGTGCTGCCCTCCGCCGTCGTCGTGGAGAGAAGATCGGAGATGGCCCGCAGCTTGTCCAAAACCGTCCGGCGCGATGCCTCGGTGGGGTGGGCGGTGAAGACCGGCCGGACGTCCAGTTGGTTGACCGCGCGCTGCAGCGCTTCCGGCCCGGCTTCATCGGCGATCTGCGCGACGGTGCGCAGCAGTTGTCCGTCCTCCTCGGGCCGGACGCGCAATTGGCGCACGCGGTGCACCTGTTCGGCGGCGTTGGCCAGGTGGAAGTAGAAGGCGAACGCCCGCACCAGATCGGTGGCTTCGCTGACGTCCAGGCCGGCAAGCAATTCGCGGACCTGGTCGATCACGTCGCGGGCGGTCCACGGCCCGGTCGCTTCGCCCTCGCCGCGGGCCGCTTCCTTGGATTCCTTGGTCAGCAGCCGCACCTGTTCCACCAGGTCCAGCAGGTCCGGTCCGTGCTGGCGCACCAGCGATTCGCCCAGCAACGTGCTCACCCGGCGCACGTCGGCGCGCAGGCTCGCGTCGAGGTCCCGATCGCGGGCGGCGTGCGGCATGGGCCTGGTCCTTTCGCGTCCTACAGGGCTCGCCGGTTGGTGCCGGCAGGGCGGATTCCGCAGCATAAGCGCGTCATCCCCTCAAGCGTACGACGGCGGCGCCCGCTGACCGCGGTCCCGTCGCCTCCCGCACCACCGCCCCAGGCGCCGCGTGACAGGTGGTGCGCCACCCCTAGCCTGCGGGCGGTCTACTTCGGTGCCATCCGGATGGCCCCATCCAGCCGGATGGTCTCACCATTGAGCATGCTGTTGGCCACGATGTGCGCGGCAAGTTCCGCGTATTCCGCCGGCCGGCCCAGCCGGG
Source organism: Arthrobacter sp. B0316-1-20 (assembly GCF_059091865.1). Taxonomy (NCBI): domain Bacteria; kingdom Bacillati; phylum Actinomycetota; class Actinomycetes; order Micrococcales; family Micrococcaceae; genus Arthrobacter; species Arthrobacter sp. B0316-1-20. The sequence goes on from NZ_JBNHHC010000017.1 coordinate 65,374, forward strand.
ACGGGTGCGGAACCTGATGGCCCAGCGATTCCTGCGCCTGCTGCGGCAGCCCGGCCATCATCGGGGTCTCGAAGATGCCGGGCGCAATGGTGACCACCCGGATCAACGAGCGCGCCAGTTCCCGGGCCAGCGGCAGCGTCATCGCCGCCACCCCGCCCTTGGAGGCGGCGTAGGCAGGCTGGCCGATCTGGCCGTCGAAAGCCGCCACCGAAGCCGTGTTGATGATGACGCCTCGTTCCGGGCCGCCCAGTTCGGTTTCCACCGGTTCGGTTGCAGCCATCGCGGCTGCTGCCAGCCGGATCACGTTGAAGGTGCCGATGAGATTGATCTGGACCACCTTGCTGAACGCTTCCAGCGGCAGCACGCCGTCCCGCCCCAGCACCTTGCCCGGCGTGCCGACGCCGGCGCAGTTCACCAGTATGCGCAGCGGCCCCATCCCCGCCGCGCGGTCCACCGCTGCCTGAACCTGCTCGCCTTCGGTTACATCGGCGGGTGCAAACAGGGCGCGGCCGCCCAGCTCGGCAGCGAACTCCTCCCCCTTCGAACCGGGCAGATCCACCAGCACCACCGACGCACCGGCAGCATGCAGCCGGCGGGCGGTCGCCGCACCCAGCCCTGATGCTCCGCCGGTAATCAGGGCTACGGCTCCGGAAACCTCCACTGAATCCTCCTCATCCTCTGAACGTGCTTCTCCCCGCCGGCCAAACCGGCAGCACCGGGGTGCGGTGCCGCGGCCGACCGGCAGCACCGCTCAACTCAGCCTAGTGTGGCCCGGCGCACACCGCGGTCACGCGCGGGGCCTGCGGCCAGCATGCCCGGCCCGCTGGAGCACTCATCCGCCGTTAGGCTAGTGCCCATGCGCACCCCGCCCGGCGGCGGAGCCTTCCGTCCGCCCAACCCGACGCTGGCGGCAGGCCGCGCGGACGAGGCAGCGATCGCCGTCGTCCGCCATTTCGGCCACCGTTGGCTGGGGCTGCCCTTCACCCTGCTGGGCGCCGTCCGCCGGCCCTCGCACAGCCAGACCGGCCCGTGGCACTACTGGTGGCAGGCACACTTCCTGGACTGTCTGGTGGATGCCGGCCGGCGGGAGCTGCGCCGGGAGCAGCATTACGACGGCGGCAACGGTCCGAGCGCAGGACGTCTGGCTGCCCGGCTGCTGCGCACGGTGCGGTGGCGCAATGGCTTCCGCTTCACCAACAACTATTACGACGACATGGCCTGGCTGGCGCTGGCCACACAGCGGCTGGACGCGCTGGCCGCCGACGCGGACAAGCCTCGCTTTCGGAACAGGACTGCTGCCTCCCGGTTGCTGGCCCAGCTGGAATCGGCGCATACCCCGGATCTGGGCGGCGGCTTGTTCTGGAGCACCGCCCGGGACTTCAAGAACACACCGGCCACGGCGCCGGCCGCGCTGTATCTGGCCCGCATGGGCGACACCGGTCAGGCCGCGCGGCTGCTGGACTGGCTGGATACCGAACTGTACGCACCGGAGCGGCGGCTGTACCTGGACGGCGTGCGCATCACCGGCGGGAAGCCGGTACTGGTGCCGGAAATCTATACCTACAACCAGGGGCCGGTGCTGGGGGCGCTGCTGGCTGTCGGTCGGGACACCGATCTGCAGCGCGCCGCCGAGCTGGTGCACGGTATCGCGGCCGGCCTGGTGCAGCAGCCCGAAGTCACCGAGGAAGAGGGCCGGAAACTGGTCTTGCGCACGCACGGCGCCGGCGACGGCGGACTGTTCACCGGTATCTTGGCCCGCTACCTGGCGGTGGCGGCGCGGTCCAACAAGCTGCCCGGCGAGGTGCGCGAACTGGCCGCGCGAATGGTCGCGGACACCGCCGCAGGATTTTGGGCCGGACGGGCCATCGAGAACCACCGCAGCTGGGAGGTCCTGGTCTTCTCCGCCGACCCCGCAGCGCCGGCGGCGGGAAAACCGGAGCCGGGCACCGGCGTCGAACTTTCCACTCAATTGCAGGCGTGGATGACGCTGGAGGCCGCCGCCACGCTGGCTGGTTGACCGCGGAGCACGGTGCGGCCTCCGAGCGACGGTCAGGACGGCTGTTTCTGCTGCGGGTACGGTGTTTCGTGCCGGGCCAGCATCTGCACGAAGTCGGCAATCCGGTGCTGCCGGCCGGCGTCGGTTTTCAGCTGGCCCAACCGGTGGATCAGGGCATAGCGGTTCTGCGAGGTGAGCACATCGAACATCGCCTGCGCCTCCGGGACCGCGGCGATCGCCTCGGCCAGGTCCGCGGGAACCTGGGCCGTGGCCGGGCCGGCGTAGGCCTTCTCCCAGCGACCGTCGGCCTGCGCAGCAGCCACCGCAGCCCGGCCGGCGTCGTGCATCTTGCCGGCCTGCTCCAACTTTTCGATGTACCCGACGTTGCGCTGCGACCAGATGCTGCGCTTGCCGCGCGGGGTAAACCGCTGGAAGGAGCTTTCCGCATCCCGCCGTTTAGCTTGGCCGTCGATCCAGCCGAAACACAGGGCCTCTTCGAGCGCACCCGCGTAGTCCAGAGCCGTCACCGAGCCGCCCTTCTTGTGCAGGATGAGCCAGACACCGGGCGACGCGGCGTAGTGTTCCTCCAGCCAGGCCCGCCAGGCGGCGGCGTCGGGCAACAACAATTCGGGAAGTTCTGCAGGCATGCCTTATGCCAGCACGCCAGGGCCCCGCCGTCTAGTAGTTTCGGAAGTATCTTCGTTGCTGACCTGAAGGAGAATGCCGTGCTGCGCGTGCGCCCCGTTGTGTTCACGTCCCGGATCGAGCCGTGGCGGGAGCTGCTGACCGCGGCCGGGCTGGCCTGCGCGGCCGACGACGGCGGGGCCTGACTGGAGTTTGATGCCGCCTCCGGTCGCCTGGGACTACGCCGGGTCGATGCCGGTGATCCCGCTGACGGCCGCTTGGAGCTGGGTTTCGAGGTCCGCGACCTGGACCAGTTCGCCCGCCGCACCGCAGCCGACGGCACCCGGGTGGCGATCGAAGACGCCGAGCACGGCCGCACTGCCAGGATTACCGCGCCATCGGGGTTCAGCTTCCTGGCCGATCCCGCCTCCCCGCATTTCGGTAACCACTCCGGGCCGGACCAACCGGATCCGGCGCTGGCCGTGATGCCGGCTTGGGTGACGCCGGATGTCCCGGGGGCGGTTGCCACGCTCCGCGGGATCGGCGCACACCCGCGGTTCGGCGACGCCGGCGAATGGGCGGACTTCGCGGCGAAGAACGGCGGGCTGGTCGCCGTGCGACACGGCGCAGCGGAGCAGCTGGAACTTTCTTTTGAGTACGACGACGACCTGACCGCCCTGCGCGTCCGTCTCACCGCGGCGGGAATCGCCTGCACCCCGGCGGAGGAGACAGTCGATCCGACACTGTTGGTGGAACATCCCGACGACACGGGTGCGGCCGCCCTGGGACAGCTGCGTTTCACTGTCCGGCCGGAGGCCCCGGCCGGACCCGCTGAGGCCGACTGACCCGGGGGACGCGCCGTTCCGGGTGCGCTGGCGTGACTGGCATCGCAGCCGTGGGGTAGAACAAGTACATGAGCGTACGCACTCCCGACCCGTATCCCGGCTGGCTTTCCAACGAGGATCTGCACGAGGCCCGGCAACGTTTACCCATGCTCTACGTGGAAGCGGTGCCGGTGCGGCTGGATTCGCTGGGGTACGTAACGGAGATCGGCCTGCTGCTGCAGGCCTCCGCCGAAGGCGAGATGGTGCGCACCTTCGTATCCGGACGGGTGATGTACCGCGAGACGGTCCGCGCTGCGCTGCTGCGGCACTTGGAAAAGGACCTGGGCCCGCTGGCCTTTCCGCAGCTGCCGGCCAGCCCGGTGCCGTTCACCGTGGCGGAATACTTTCCGTCGCCGTCCGAGACCGGGCTGACCGATGACCGGCAGCACGCCGTGGCACTGGCCTACGTCATCCCGGTCACCGGCGAATGCAATCCACGCCAGGACGCACTGGAGCTGAGCTGGATGACGCCGGAAGATGCCCTCAGCCCGGCGGTCCAGTCCGAGTTCATCGGCGGCCGCGGCAATCTCCTGCGCCAGGCACTGGCCCACGCAGGCTGGTGCCGCTGACCGCCGACCCGGCAGGGCTTCAACTCCGGCACCGCCAACCCCGACAAATATTCAGCAGGCGCCCTTTTCAGCCGCGAAAAGGGCGCCTGCTGACTCCTCGATGATCAGGACGAGACGTGGGCCCGCCCGGTCTGGCGCGAGCCCGTGCCCCGGTCGGGCGGGCGCTATCTGGGCAGCGTCCAGGTGTACATCTGGGCGGCCAGGTCCCGGGACTGCTCCTGGTGCTGGTCCTGACAGCGCAGCCGCTTCAGTGTCACCGGCCGCTGGCTGCGCCGGTTGGCAAGATCCATCAGGATCAGGCCGGCGCCGCGCAGCAGAACGGTGAGGCGGCTCCTGCTGCGGAACTGTTCGGGCTGAACGGGTGCGTGCGTCGGCACATGGCCAGCGCGGGCCTCGGGGGCAAGAATGACGCTCATGGCAGGATCAACTTTCACAGAACGGAGGGCTGCTGTGCGTGGGTACGGCTTCCCCGGAGGCCTGACGCAGATGCGGCTCCGGGCGTTTCTCGATATCTAGACGCTATCGACCATCGCGGTCACGTCTGGTCCGCGATCCTGCTCGGATTTCAAATAGTTCGAGCAAGCACATCGTCCATTGGCGGGCTCGGCCACGCCGCCTGGTGCCCCCCGTGTTGCCGGGGCGCTGTCCTCCGGCCTGAGCAGCGGGCGGCCATAGTTCGCGCCGTCTGCAGCGGGCTCCACTGTTGTTGCTTGTGCAGCAGGAGTCAATGTTTATCGCCTGTACAGCGGGCGCCACATTGCGGGAGGACTGACCAGCGTTCCTTCTGCTTGCCAGAAATGGCCCCTTCAGTGGCGGCCCTCAAGTGCGGCCAGCGTCAGTAGCGCTAACGAAGGGGAAGACAATGTGGCGCATACTGTACGCACGTGTTCCGAAGCCCGCTTTGGGGGACGGGTAAGGGGCGATAGCAGCGCTGGTTCTGCTGCCTGACGGTGGCGCCGGTCGCCCACGTCTGCCAAGCCAGCCCGGCACGCAGCGCAACCCACCATCCAAAACAAGCCCGTCACCCACAGCACGACCATGTCGGCCGACCATCTACGCGCCCGCCCTGCTCCCACGCGGTACCGCTGAGATGCCAATCACGATCCATCGTTTCATCATCCCGGCACGCGGCACACCACAGCGGGCCTCCCGTCCGAAAGGTAACGATTTCATATACTGATCTGACGATCGCGAGCGTGACTAAGGATTTACCCATGACGGAACAACAGGCAGAGACATTCATCCACCATGTCAAAGCCGAAAGCGTAGGCGCCGGCGCCCGGTTCCTGACGCGCTCCGGTGAGCACTCCGCCCCCGTGGCGGACACCGCCGTCGTGGGCGACGATTTCGGCACCCCGGCGCTGGTGGTGGCCACGCTGGAAGACGGCAGCCGCGTGCGCATTGCCCACGGATCGCGTATCCGCATTGCTTCCTCGCGCAGGCCCGCCCAACTGCCTGGCGCGTTGGCGCAGGATGACCTGGAACTGATTCCGGCGGAGGAGGGCACACCGGAAGCCGTGGTGGTGGCGGTGGCCCGGGCGCACGGCCGCCACGCCGGGGTCCAACGGCTGGCCGCCCGCCTGAGCCGCGGTCTGAACACCAAGGCCGGCAGCCATCTGCAGGACGTTCGGGACCTCGCGCACACGTTGTTCGTGGAACTGGACGACCGCGAGCGCGCGCTTACGGTGTGCCGGCTGATCATCGACCAGCCCTTCGACGGGAACTTCGGCCGGTGGAAATGGATCGAGTCTTCGCTGGCCATGGCCGCCTACATCTTGCGTGAATCAGGCAGCGAGGAAGACAGCGCCGAGGCCCTGCAGCTGGCCGAAGCGTTACGCATGCCGGACGACGCCGACGAGGATCCTTTCCGTGCGAAGATCAATGCCGAGGTCCGCCAGCGCCAGCTGAACGAGCCGAACCTCTATGACAAGGAAATCCACCGGGCGATGGCTGCGGCGGACCATACGGCGGAACGCGAGTGGCGCGAACTGCGGCTGACCGCACTGCTGTACCTGCGCACGCACGGCGGGTCGGAGACCCTGGAACCGATCGAACTGGACCGCCGGATCAGCAACGAACTAGTCGCCATCCGGGCTTTGGACGTTCAGCAACGGAACTCCTAACCCCCGGCGCCCGGACTCTGGCCACTCCCGGCGGCCCGGGAGTAGAGTCGGCCGCATGACGGAGAGCGGTGCTGCAACAGAACCCGGTTCACTCAGCGTCCACATCAATGCCGACGCCCGCCAGGTATGGACCATGCTGCGCGAGCCCAAGCGCATCGCCCAGTGGCATGGCTGGGACATGGCCGGGCTGGACGAGGAGATCCGCGAGATCTACTTCACCGATGCCATCGAGGCCGAAGACCATAAACGGCTGACCATGGGCGACAGCGACGCCTTCATCCTGGAGCCGGTGGGCGACGGCGTCCGGCTCGCCCTGCAGCGGGGTCCGGAGTCAGGCGAGCAGTCCGACGAATGGTGGGAGGACGTCAGCGAAGGCTGGCTGACCTTCCTGCAGCAGCTGCGATTCGCGCTGGAACGGCATCCCAATGACCACCGGCAGACCACGTACATCGGCGCTGATTCCATCCCGTCGGGCGGCCTGCTCTCCAGCCTCGGCCTGGAGAACCTGCCGGAGCCGGGCGAAGCGTACAGCGCCACGCTTGCCACCGGGGAGGACATTTCCGGAAAGGTGTGGTTCCGGTCGGACCGCCAGATGGGGTTGACCGTTGATGGCTATGCCGACCATGGCGGCGGCCTGCTGATCGTTGCAACAACTCCATCGCACCCGGACGGCAGGCCCGAGGGCGGCAGCCAAGTGTTGATCAGCTGTTACGGGCTCGGTGCCCGGCGGCTGGCCGAAATCCGGGACGGCTGGGAAGCGTGGCGCAGCAACGCACTGCCCGGCGCCGACCCGCTGGTGCCCGGCAGCACCGCCGGAGTCGGCGGCGAGTAAGCACCCCTCCTGACGCCGGTTCCTCGTTGGTAAGGGAGACCGTTTCAGGCCCCGTCTCGGTGCCTGCGAAGGCGGCGTCGGTTCTTCTCGCGGAGCGTCCGCTGGTGCATCAGGTAGACCAAGCTCAGTCCGACCAGGGCGCCGATGGCGGTCTGCAGCGCCCGGTCCACCATGAGCTCCTGCGGATTCGTGGGGGCGGCAAGCTCGGTCATGATCAGGGCAAGAGGCGTGATGAAGATCAACGCCAGCGCATAGTGCCGCAGCACGAACATCTCAGCCGCGAACTGCAGCACGATCACCATGAGGACCAAGACCCAGGGCTGCGGGTGCGGCGCCAGCAACAGCCCGGCTGCCGCAACGCCCGCGAAGGTCCCCAAGATGCGGTGCACGCCCTTTTTCACCCGCTGCGCCAGGCTAGGACCTGCGATCGGCGCCACGGCCGCCACCATCGCCCAGTAATTGTGGCCCAACCCCACCATGGTGGCCAGGGTTCCAGCGGTCAGGGCCGCCACGGCGTTGGCGCCGGCTTCGACGCCGAATTCGCGCCAGTGTTCGCTGGTCAACTGAGGCCTGGCCGGCGGCGCCATGGACGTGCGCCAGGACGGTACCAGCCTGCTGCTGATCCCGATCAGCATGGCCAGCACCACACTCACCAAGCCGGTCAACATGGCCTGCCACAGTGGTGCGGTCAGCGTTATGGAACCGATGGCCGCATAGCCGAAGGTAAAGAAAATGACGCCGACCGGACGCAGTTGCAAATAGTTGACCGCCAGCGACCACAGACCGGCCACCACGGTGGTGCCGAAGACGATTTCCCACGGTCCGGAATCGGCCATGGCGGTCAGCGCGCCGAGGAACATCACCAGCATGATCAGTACGCCGAACTGGCCTTGGTGCCGCAGCCTGGCTCCGTGGGCCTCGCCCCGGCCATAGATACCGGTGAAGGCACCGAAGGCGGCAAAAATCATCAGATCGAACCGGCCCATTGCCAGCAGGGCGAGCAGCGGCAGGCCCACGCTGATTCCACAGCGGGTGGCCACAATATGGTCCTGACGCGCCGGACCTACCCGGAAGAACTCCCGTACGTGCTGCGTCACCATGCTGCCCGCCTTTCGCTTGCCACAATATCCACCATGCGTCGACGCATCACCGGCGCGGGACTGCCTACAGCAGAGGGGTCACTCCCCAACCCTAATTCGCTTACCTGAGGCAACCATCATTCTGTGAACGGCCCGACAGATGGGTGTCCGCCTCACCAGAGCGCGCCCGACAGACGGGTGTCCGCCTCACCACAACGGGCAGTGCCTGGCGGTGCCCGCCGGCATGCACGCGCCCTGGCTTGCACCGGGTAAGGCAAAATGGTGGAGTGCCCCAGTCTGATTTTTCCTTCCGCGTCGGCAACCGCCTCGCCAACACCGCCAGCCCCTCCCCCGCCCGGATTGAAAAGAACGGGGGCGGGTTCCAGGGCCGCACCGGCACCATCAGCACGCCGCACGGCGAGATCCAGACCCCGGCGTTCATCGCCGTCGGCACCAAGGCCACGGTTAAAGCGGTGCTGCCCGAAGCCATGAAGGAACTCGGCGCCCAGGCGCTGCTGGCCAACGCCTACCACCTGTACCTACAGCCCGGCGCAGCGGTCCTCGATGCGGCCGGCGGCCTGGGCAAGTTCATGAACTGGGACGGCCCCACCTTCACCGACTCCGGCGGCTTCCAGGTGATGAGCCTCGGTTCCGGGTTCAAGAAGGTCATCAACATGGACGCCGCCGCGGCCAGCACCGGCTCGGATGACCAAGTGGCCCCCGGCAAGGAGCGGCTGGCCCATGTGGACGATGACGGCGTCTGGTTCAAGTCCCACCTCAATGGCGACAAACACCGCTTCACGCCGGAGATCTCCATGCAGGTGCAGCACCAGCTGGGCGCGGACATCATGTTCGCCTTCGACGAGCTGACCACGCTGATGAATTCTCGCGGCTACCAGGAGGAGTCGCTGGAGCGCACCCGGCTGTGGGCCGAACGATGCGTGACGGAGCACGAGCGGCTCACCGACGAGCGCTCGCACCGTCCGTACCAAGCGCTGTTCGGCGTCATCCAGGGCGCCCAGTACGAGGACCTGCGGCGCAAGGCCTGCCGGGACCTGGGCGCGATGAACTTCGACGGCTTCGGCATCGGCGGCGCGCTGGAGAAGGAGAACCTGGGCACCATCGTGCGCTGGTGCACCGAGGAGCTCCCCGAGGACAAACCCCGGCACCTGCTGGGCATCTCCGAACCGGACGACATCTTCACCGCGATCGAGAACGGCGCGGACACCTTCGACTGCGTCTCCCCCACGCGCGTGGCCCGCAACTCGGCGTTCTACACGCCGGACGGCCGCAAAAACCTGTCCAACCGCCGGTTCAAACTGGACTTCACTCCGTTGGTGGACGGCTGCGACTGCTACACCTGCGCCAACTACACCCGCGCCTACATCCACCACCTATACAAGGCGAACGAGATGGTCAGCCACACGCTGATTTCCATCCACAACGAACGCTTCACGGTAAAGCTGGTCGACGATGCGCGGTTGGCCATCGACGACGGTTCCTTCTTCGACTTCAAGGCAGAGGTGCTGGGCCGCTACTACGCCTAACCCCGCGGCAACTCCCCCGCGCACACGAAGACCGCCGTCGGATCCAAAAGATCACGACGGCGGCCTTCCGCGATGAGGGCCCTATTTACCGCCTAGGCGGCAAGCACGACGTCGGCATGCTCGCCCTGTGCCTCGGGTGCCAGGATCTTCAGCCGGCATTCAGCCTGCAGCGGGTCGGCATATTCGGGCAGGAATCCAGATACCGCGCATGCCTGCAGGTGCCAGAGGACGGCTCCGTCCACAGAAGCATGCGTCAGATCGATGGCCACTTCCAGACCCGGCGCCAAGGAGTTTGCCCGCTGCGCCAGCGAATACACGGCCAACACGTTGCGCTCGTCGACCCGCCCGCGCACGTCGATGTGCACCGCTGAGAACTCCAAGTCGACTCGGACGGTGACCTTAAGTTTGCCACTCACCGTGCTGCCGCCGTGGCCGCCGCCGAGGAGCGGATAGCGTCTGCCGGAACACGGCGCCGGCGACGTGCGGCGCGGGCCTTGCCTTCCAGCGCCCACGACTTGTGGAACCGGCTGCGCTGCTCCCGCGGAACCAACTGCAGGAACACTGGATGGCCGAAGACCTGCTGCCTGGCTTCCTGGCAGAAGGGCAGGACACGCAGGCGGCGTCGATGCGCCTCCGCCAACGCCCGGCGCACCAAGGCCTCACCGTGTCCCGATCCGCGGTGCCAACGGTCTTCTTCGATCTCGAGGAGCCACATTTCGCCGTCTTGGATCTTGTACTTCAGCGACGCCGCCACTTCACCATCAACGTAGGCATCGAAGCGTGATGCGCCGTAGTTGTCGCGTATAACCTGCATGCCTTCTCCTCATCCATGCGCAGTCCGGCGGCGGGGCCTTGCCAGGCCGGCCTACCTGCTGCGAACCCATGTCTCCGGCGAACCGGAGCCAAAACAGTAATCATGCTTACGATGTAAGCAAAGCATGCTTAGTATCATTCTGCCAAGTCAGCCGGTGAATTCCTGTCGGCCGGAAGGCGAAATTTGGTCGCGCGGAGAATCGCGGGCAGCAGCGACTGTCAGGCGAGCTGGCTATCCAGCCGGTCCAGCAGGGCATCAAGCGCCGCGTCGAACTCCTGTTTGGACCGGTCTTCCGACAGCAGGCCCTGCAGTTCCTGCAGCAGGGGGTACTCGGTCAGGTCGGCCTTGCTGGAGGGCGAATGGCTGATGTCCTCGACCGGGCCGATATCGGCCCCGAGCGCCGCGACCTCCAGCAGCAGGTGGCCGATCAGGAAGCTGCTGAACGCCCGGTAGGCCTCCACCGCGTCCTCATTGCTGAACCCCGCATTCGTCATCGCCCTGAGGAAAGACTCCACCCAGCGCAGGCTCCGCAAGGGCGGGCGCACCCACGGCGCTTCGGCCGGCCGGGTGGCAATCAGCGGGAAGACCTGGGGATGTTTCACGGCCATCCGGCGCAGACCATGGGCCAGCCGGAGCAGGTAATCCTGCCAGCCATGGCGCGGCTCCACGTAGACCTCTGGATCGCTATACAACTCGTCGACCACCGACTCCACGATGCCGTCAAGCAGGTCCTCGCGCGACGGCACGTAGCGGTACAGCGACATGGCTTCAACATCCAGCTCTGCTCCCAGACGCCGCATGCTCAGTTGGCGGACGCCGTGCTTCTCGATAAAGACGGCGCCGGCCTCGAGAATACGCTGCCGGTCCAGCCGCTGCCTGTCGCCACCGGGGTGGTCCCCGTCTGGCGAAGCGGACGTTTCGGACTCGGCCATTGAGCACTCCCTCCTGCGATTGCGCACCAGCCTACGCGCCGCGATTCGCCCTGTCCCCCCTCGCCTCCGGCGGCGAGACCTCCCCTGCCCGAATCCCGTACCGCCGGTGCGTGATTTTCCGCTTCAGGCCGCGGTTTTTCCGCTATCGGAGAAGGTTGGGAAAATTCCCGGTAAAGTGCCCGATCGGGGATGCCAAGGGCGGACCTTACACTGTAAGCTGGCGAATCCGGGACTCGTTCCTTCATCCGAGGGAGAGGCCCGGCTAGGGCAGAGGGACCTTCGTCTGGCCAGATAGGAAGTTTGCACGATGGAAGAACATCTGAAGGATGTATGGACCGCTTCGGCAGCAGTCGAGGGGTTGCAGGTGGAGATGGACCAGGCGGAAACGCATCTGGACGTGGCCATTGATATAGCCCTCAAAGCCGGGGCCGCGCCGGAGGAGATCCTCGGAGCTGCAAACCTGACTCCGTCGGAACTCAGCGAGCGCGTCCCGACACTGGCCATCGACGATCAGCCTGCGGACGGTTCCGAAGCCAGCGCGCTGTAGGACGGTTCACGCTTTTTTACCCAGCCGATGACGGCGGTGGTGACGGGGACGAAGAGGAACTCCACCAAGGTCTTGTAGATGAAGCCGGCCAGTACGTAGTTGACGAACGTGGGGAAGTCGTTGATGCCGATGATGGACGCCGCTATCGAGCAGAAGATCAGTGTGTCGGCGAATTCCCCAACCCCGGTGGAGCCCATCAGGCGCGCCCACAAGCGGCGTTCGCCCCAGCGTTCCTTCATCCGCACCAGCACCCAGGAATTCAGCGTCTGGCCGACCAGGAAGCCCAGCAGGCTGGCGAGCACAATCAGCGGCACCGGGCCGAGCGCACCCTCCAAGGCTTGCTGTTTCATCTGGCCGTAGTCGTCGTCGAAGCCGGGAAGTCCGATAATGACCCAGTAGCAAAGCGAGGCGAAGGCCGACAGGGCAAAGGTGGTGACGATGGCCTTGCGCGCCACCTTGAAACCGTAAACTTCGCTGATCACGTCGCCAAGGATGTAGGCCAGCGGGAAGAGGAAAAACCCGCCGTCGGTGATGATTGGCCCGATGACCACACCCTTGGCGGCGCCGATGTTGGACAGGATCAGGACCACGGCCATGACGGCAAGCATGATGCCAAAGTAGGGGCTGCCGATCGAGGCGAAGCGGGCAGGTGTCCGGGATTGCAGTTCAGTCATTGTGGAGATTCACCCTTGTAGAAGTGGTTCGCGCGACGCTTCACCCCCTCTGGGGCCTGACGAAACGTCGGCTGTATTAGCACTAGTGGGCCCGCCTGCCACCCGGACCGCCATCCATTCTCCCACGGCCCGGCAGTTCCTGAGCCGCCGCCCTATTCTTGCTTTATGAGCCAGGAACCGGAGCTCGACGAGTTCGAGCGGAACAACCCGCGCCACCGGGTGACGTTTGGGTTCGGGGCCTTTGTGGTCGGATTCCTGGTGGCGATCTCCGTTTTCACACTGGGCGCACTGCTGCTCACCCTGGTCGGCGGCCCGGTCAACGGCCACCAACTGGCGTCGGCAGCACTCCTGGCACTGGTCGTCGGACTCTATGCCGGCGGTGTCGGACTGGTTGTCGGGGTACCTATCGCGTTTGTGCTGGGCCTGTTGCTGCGGCCCGTGGCCAACCAGTGGCTGCACGTACTGGCTTTCTTCCTGGTGATGACCGCGGCGTCGTTCCTGATCTTGGTGTCGCTCTCCAGCGGCGACCCGATCGGCACACTCGAACTGGCAGCGCTGATCGGGCTGGCTGCCGCGATCGGCCGCTTCAGCGTGTGGAAAATGATGGATATCCGCTGACCGACCCCGGCTCCGCGGGCCGCTGCACGTTCGCCCAGAGGTGAGCGCCGCCGTCGTCATTAGGAACCGGAGGGCGGCGGGTGGAAAATAAGCGCATGTCTGTTTCCATCACCGAAACCACCCGGCCCGCCATCACGTTGACCATTGCCGGCTCCGAAGCCACCGGCGGCGCAGGCGCGCAGGCCGACCTGAAGACCTTCCAGGCGCTGGGCACCTACGGCATCACCGCCCTGACCTGCATTGTCTCCTTTGACCCGAAGGACAACTGGAACCACCGCTTTGTCCCGGTGGACGCCGGCGTCATCGCGGACCAACTGGAAGCCATCCAGACCTGCTATGAAGGCTCCCTCAAGACGGTCAAGCTGGGCATGCTCGGCTCGCCCCTGACGATCGACACGGTCGCCGCGGCGCTGAAGAACCAGCAGTGGGACCATGTGGTCCTGGACCCCGTGCTGATCTGCAAGGGGCAGGAACCCGGCCACGCGCTGGACACCGACCAGGCGCTCAAGGCCCAGATGCTGCCGCTTGCTACCTTCGTTACCCCCAACCACTTCGAAGCCGAGTCCCTGTCCGGCATCACGATCAACGACGTCGAAGATTTGAAGGCGGCCGCCAGGATCATCCATGACGCCTCCGGCGCGGCCGTGCTGGCCAAGGGCGGCGTGCGGTTGGCGGGCGCAGACGCGGTGGACGTGTTCTACGACGGCGACACCCTGGAGGTTCTCTCCGCACCGAAGGTCGGCGAAGTGGCCGTCTCCGGCGCCGGCTGCTCCCTGGCCGCCGCGGTGACCGCCGAGCTGGCCAAGGGCGCCACCCCGCTGCAGGCCGCCAAGACCGCCAAGACCTTCGTTACCGAGGGCATCAAGGCCCGGGTGTCCTCCAACGCTCCGTTCGACGCCCTGTGGCAGGGCGGCGCCACGCTGTCCTGATCCAGCAGGTCACGATCCCTTTCCGCCACGCCAAAGCAGCTCCTGCGGCATCCGGTCCGCGCCGACAACTCCGTCCAACAACGCGGGATCGATGGGCTGACCACGGCGGAGCACGCTGACCTGCCCGGTGGATTCGAGCACCACGCAGGCAACTTCTGACGGGTGCCGAATGCCTGCCAACCGCAGCTTGGCCCGCACTTCATCCTCCACCACATGGGAACGGGTGAGGTTATCCCGCAGCATGTCCTGCCCGGCCATCAGCAGCACCGGGCGACAGGTGACGAGTCGCGCGCCCCTCCGCAGCCGGCGAACCTGCCCGGTGATTGCCTGCAGGGTCAGCAGCGTGATCAGCCCCAACAAGCCGGCTGCAAGCGTTGGAGTGTAGCCCAGGATGGCCCTGCCGATCACGGCGCCCAACGCAATGACTGCGGCCAGATCGAAACTGGACATGCTGGCGAGTGTGCGCTGGCCCAGTACACGAATCACCAGCAGTACAGCCCCGTAGAGAGCTATCGCCGAAACGACCACCCTGAGTGCATCGGCCCATGTTATGCCGTAGTCGTGCCACATCTCGGTGCCTCCTCAACTCTGCCACCGGCTGCCGACGGAGGGCTAATGGCATTTAACGTCGTCGCCGGCCTACCCGGGCTATAGCTTAAATGCTCGACGGCGGTGCCCGCCCCGGGAAGCTCGCAAGGCCCCGGTGGGGTGGGCACCGCCGTCGTCAGCGGTTCAGGAAGGGGTCAGACCGTCTGGACGGCGATCTCGGCGTCCAGGCGCGGCAGCCGCGGGAACCAGGGGTTCTCGCCCGGGGTGCCGACGTTGACCACCATGAAGGTGCGGTTGGCGGTTCCGGCGTTGAAGTCCTCGTCGATGCCGGCGGCGTCGAAGGCACCCATCGGGCCGGCGTGCAGGCCCACGGCGCGGACGGCCATGATGAAGTAACCGGCCTGCAGCCACGCGTTGTTCTTGGCTACCTCGGCACGCATTTCGGCGTTGCCGTCGAACATTTCCTTGCGTTCCGGCGCATGCGGGAAGAACGTCCCGAAGTGCTCGTGCCAATCGGCGTCGTAGCTGAGCACGGCGACCATCGGAGCGGTCTCGGTCTTGGCGCGGTTGCCCTCGGCCATGCGTGCGGCAAGCTTCTGGCGGGCTTCTGCGGAGCGGACCCAGGTGATGCGCAGCGGCTGGTTGTTCATCATGGTCGGGCCCATTTTGGCCAGCTCATAAATCGCGGCGAGCTGCTCGTCCGAGACCGGCTCGTTGGAGAAGGTGTTCGCGGTGCGGGCCTCCAGGAACAGCTGGTCCGCGGCCTCGCGGTCCACGGACAGCAGGTTTTCCAGGTTGACCTCAGCGGTTTCGACGCTCATGGGACTCCTCAAGTTGGGGGTGTGGTGTCTGCTTGGGTTAACGCCGTGGCCCGGTGCCGGAATTTCTCCGGGCGGGGTGACCTTCGCTACACCGAGGCCTGCGTGGGCGTCCGCTTGCTTGCGTTGTTGTCCGAGTTCAGCAGGATCTGTCCATGATGCTCACCACGGCAGGTGCGCATCGCCGTCGTGAATGGGCCTGTATGGGGTGCGCACATCCTCCGTGTGCACCTGCCCGCGCGCCCGCGGCGCCATGGAAAGCACCGCTGCCCGCCACTAGGGTGGACCGAAACAGGAAGCAGCAGGAAGGCGGTTCCCCTTGGCCAAGAGCATGCGTGCGATGACGTACTCCCGTTACGGCGGACCGGAGGTGCTGGAACAGTCCGAGGTCCCGCAACCGAAGGTCGCCCCGGGGACGGTGCTCATCCGCGTGAAGGCCGCAAGCGTGAACCCGGTGGACTGGAAGGTGATGTCCGGCGGCCTGGACGGGATGTTGGACGTCCACTTCCCGGTGATCCCCGGCTGGGATGTGGCCGGCGTGGTGGAGCGGGTCGGGCCGGATACTCCGGAATTCTCGCCCGGCGACGAGGTGTACGCGTACGGCCGCCGGGACACGGTGGCCGGTGGCACCTATGCGGAGTTCGTCGCCTTGCCTGTCTCGATGGTGACGCGGAAGCCTCAATCGTTGAGTTGGGAACAAGCCGCCGGCCT
This sequence comes from Arthrobacter sp. B0316-1-20, assembly GCF_059091865.1. NCBI lineage: Bacteria > Bacillati > Actinomycetota > Actinomycetes > Micrococcales > Micrococcaceae > Arthrobacter > Arthrobacter sp. B0316-1-20. The sequence goes on from NZ_JBNHHC010000017.1 coordinate 81,620, forward strand.
GCCGCTGACCGGCATGGTGGCGCAACGGACCCTGGATGCTTTGGCACCGTCCACCGGCGAAACCCTCCTGATCCACAACGGCTCCGGTGGGGCCGGCCGGATCGGTATCCAACTCGGCGTCGAGCGTGGTCTCCGGGTCCTTGCCACGGCCTCGGAGAAGCACCACCAGCGGCTGCGGGAACTGGGTGCCGAACCTGTGGAATACGGCGCCGGCTTGGTGCACCGCGTTCGCGAACTGGCGCCGCAGGGTGTGGACGTGGCGGCCGACTTTGTGGGCGGCGTCTTGCAGGACACCCAAGCCGTGCTGCGCAACGGCGGACGGCACGCGTCCATCGCCGACCCGGCGGTGACCGAACACGGCGGCCGCTTCATCTGGGTGCGTCCATACGGATCGGAGCTGGCACGGCTGAGCGAACTGGCCGATGCCGGCAAGCTCAGCGTGGACGTCGACCGCGCCTTTCCGATGGACCAGGCAGCGGACGCCATGCGGCACAGTCAGCAAGGCCACGCCTCTGGGAAGATCATACTGACGCCGTTCACGGGGCAGGCCGGGTAAGCGGCAGCACCCAGATAAGTGGCGGCACGCCGGAATCAGGTGGCATGACCAAAGGGGGCGACCAGGGATGGCGGAAAAGTTTTCGAACGTCGACGATTACATCGAGTCGTTTCCGGAAGACGTGCAGACCATTCTGCAGGAAGTCCGGCGGACCATTCACAACGCCATCCCCGGAGCCGGCGAACAGATCAGCTACGCCATCCCCGCCATCATGTTCGAGGGTCACTACCTCGTCTACTTCGCCGGCTGGAAGCATCACGTCTCGCTTTACCCATTGCCTGAAGCCGATGCAGCGCTGAAGCACGACATGGAACCCTACGTCGCAGCCAAGGGGACCTTGAAGTTCCCGCTGGGCAAACCTGTTCCATACGACCTGATCGCCCGGGTGGTCAAAGCCTTGGCCCGGCAGCGCGGCCACGACGCCACTGGTGCGTGACGGCCCGGCGGCTTAGTCCTTCTTGTCGCCCCGGGCCTTCGGCTGCAGCTCGGCCAGCAACTCCTTGAGCCGCTCGTCGGTCAGATAGGTCATGCCGGTGAGGACGTCCGTGATCCGGCGCCGGTCCGCGGGCTTGAACCGCGTGCTGTCCAGGATGTCGGATACCCACAGCCCGTCCATCGCCAGCCGGACGATGATCCCCAGGATGCCCACGGGCTCGCGCGGATCCAGGTCCTGCCGGTCCAGCCGCTGGTTAAGGTAGATCAGCGATTCGGCCAGGTTCGGTTGCCGGATCGCGGTGGACAGCAAGCCCGCCTGGTTGCGGTCGTTGTTGGCCCGTGCGTCGGAGAACGCCGCGATGTAGGCCCGCTCCTCCGCGCCCAGCGGCTCCGGATCGGCGTCGGCCCGCTCGCCCAGCTCGTGCACCAAGTCCATGATGATGGATTCGACGTCGCGCTCGACCTCGTCGATCGGCGCCCCAGGTTCAAACATTTATGCCCTCCCGTGGTTCCCGGCGATTTTGCCGCCTCAGCCAGTCTATCCACAGCCGCCACGCCGCAGGCGGCCCGATGGTTTCCAAACCGGGCGCCCCTTGGTTTCCGTGTCAGCCGTCCCGTGGACTCCCTGATAGCCGCCCCATGGTTTCCGCGCCGGCGCCGAGTCAACTCTCCGCACGACGCCTTCCGGAGCCCGGATCCGAGTCAACTATTACGACGCCGACGCCCGTCTTACGTGCCGTGCGTCACCTTACCCCCGGGCCCGGTTAGTCTGGTCAGGCAACAAAATCGGCACTCGTGCGGAAGGAGCACCATGACCGCACCCATCGCCACCCGGCAGCGGGCAGACGCTGCGTGGATCGTCGTCGTACTTGCGGGCGTCACCGCCGCCATGCACATCTGGAAGCTGCCGACCGCCATTCCCGTCATCCAGCACGAGCTCAACATGTCCTTGGTGCAGGCGGGCGTCCTGCTGGGCGTGGTGCAGGTAGCCGGTATGGCGGGTGGTTTGGCGGTCTCGTTGCTGGCGGAACTGATTGGCGCGCGGCGTTGCCTGCTGGTCGGCCTTTGGCTGCTCATCGCCGGTTCGGTCATCGGCGGCTTCGCAGACTCCGCCGTCGTGCTCATGGCCTGCCGCGCGCTGGAAGGCGCCGGCTTCCTCCTGACCACGGTGGTGGCGCCCGGGCTGATCCGAGCCAGCACCCCGCTGGCCCGGGTGAACATGGCCGTCGGCTTCTGGAGCGCCTATCAGGGCTTCGCCACGTTCACCGGGCTGGTGGCCAGTGCGCTGATTTTGCAGGCCACTAGCTGGCATGTCTGGTGGTGGATCATGGCTGCCCTGACCCTGGTGCCGATCCCGCTGGTGTTGAAGTTCGTGCCGCAGGACCCGCCGCGCGATGGCTCCGGCCTGCCCGCGGCCGCCCGCCGCATCGGCCGCACCGTCCGCTCCCCCAAACCCTGGATCGCCGGCGTGGTGTTCGGCTGCTACACCGTCCAGTGGATGGCGGTGGTCGGCTTCCTGCCCACCATCTACCAGCAGAACGGCGTCACCGGCATCTGGGCGGGCATCCTGTCCGCGGTGGTCGGCGGCCTCAATGCGGTGGGAGCCATCGGCACCGCTCCCCTGTTGCAGCGCGGCGTCCCGCCCCGGCTGCTGCTCATCCCCACCTTCATCCTGATGGGCACGACGACGGTGCTCACCTTCGCCGTCGACTGGTCCGCCGTGCCCGGGGGCATGGCGATCCAGTTCGCCTGCGTGGCCGTGTTCTCCATGGTCGGCGCCGTGATCCCGTCCACGCTCACCCGCATGGCAGTGGACCTGGCACCGCCGGACGGTTCCACCCCGGCCGCGATGGGCCTGATGCAACAGATCTTCAACGTCGGCAACTTCACCGGCCCCGCCATGGTCGCCTGGCTGGCCACCGCAACCGGCGGCTGGCAGTCCACCTGGTGGATGACCTGCACGTTCGCCCTGCTCGGGATTGGACTGAGCCTGTACCTGAGCGAGAAGCGGCTGGGCCTGAACTTCGCCCACCGGTGACCCCGGGGTCTGGGCGGCGCTGCCCCCTGGGCGATGCCGGTGCCGCCCACCGGAGACGCCCGCGCTGCCCACCGGCGACGCCGGCGCATGCCCCTCTGGGCGATGCCGGCGCTGCCCGCCGGTTTCGCTCCCAGGTATAGGAGTAACTTCCCATCTTTGGCGGCCACCAAAGTGCGCTGACTAGGAGAAACGTCTGGAGCCCTCGCCGAGACGTGGGAGCGAAAAACGCGAGACTGCCGGTCTTCACCGCTTGCCGCGAGGCCCCTGCCACCCAGCCCTCCGTCTCTTGCCCTCGTCCCGGCCGCGGAGGTGGAATCACGGAAAGAACAACGACGGCGGGGCTCGCCCGCCGTCGTTGTCTCGCCTGTGAAGGTGCCGATAGTCAACGCGGCCGGCCCGGACCGTTCCGTCCGGCCAGCCGCGTTGCCGTGGTTAGCCGGCGATGACCTGCGGGGCGCCGAGCTGCTTGAGACCCTCGACGCCGAACTCGAGGCCGTAGCCGGACTGCTTGGCCCCGCCGAACGGGACCCGGGGATCAATGGCGCCGTGCTTGTTGATCCAGACCGTGCCGGCTTCCACCCGGGCCGCGACCTCGCGGGCCTTGGCCGGGTCGGAGGACCAGACCGAGGCGCCCAGGCCAACCTTCAGCCCGTTGGCCATGGCCACCGCCTCGTCCACGGTGGAGTACTTGATGATCGGCAGCGCCGGACCGAACTGCTCCTCGGCCACCAGCGGGTTGTCGTTGTCGATGTCCGCCACCAGCGTGGCCGGGTAGAAGTAGCCGGCCTGGCCCTCGTCCGGGTTGCCGCCGGTGAGCACGCGGGCGCCGGAATCCTTCGCCGCCTGCACCAGCTTCGCGACGATGTCGTACTGGGCCTTGTTCTGCAGCGGGCCCAGCACGTTGTTCTCGTCCAGCCCGACACCCATCGGCATCTGCTCGGCGACCTCGGTGAGCGCGGCGCACACGTCGTCGTAAATGTCCTCGTGCACATACAGCCGCTTCAGCGCGGCGCAGGTCTGGCCGGTGTTGATGAATGCGCCCCAGAACAAATCCTGCGCGGCGGCCTTCGGGTCGGTGTCCGGCAACACGATGCCCGCGTCGTTGCCGCCCAGTTCCAGGGTCAGGCGCTTCACCGTGTCCGCGGAAGAGCGGATGATCGCCTTGCCGGTGGCGGTGGAACCGGTGAACATGACCTTGTCGATGCCCTCATGCGCGGCCAGGGCCTCGCCCACGTCGCGGCCACCCGGAACCACGTGCAGCACGTCCGCCGGCAGCTCGGTGTTGAGCACCTCTGCCAGCGCCAGCACGGACAGCGGCGTGTATTCGGAGGGCTTCATCACCACGGTGTTGCCCATCCGCAGCGCCGGGGCCAACTGCCAGATGCTAATCATCATCGGCCAGTTCCACGGCCCGATCGCACCCACCACGCCCAGCGGCCGGTAGTGCAATTCGGCGTGGTTGCCGTCTTCCTCCACCAATGTTTCCGGCTCCAGTTCGAACGCGGCAGTGGCGCGCAGCCAGCCCGCGCAGGCGCCGACCTCGAACCGGGCGTTCGGCCCGTTCAGCGGCTTGCCCTGCTCGCGCGAAAGCAGCTCGGCCAGCGCCTCGGCATTGGCCTCCACCGCATCGGCGGCCAGGTTCAGGTACTCGCTGCGCTCGGCGTGTCCGCGCCCGGCCCACTCCGGCTGCACGCGGCGGGCGGCCTCCACGGCGGCGTCCAGTTCCGCGACACCCGGCTCCGCCACCCGGCCGACCAGCTCACCGGTAGCCGGATCCTTGATTTCCCGCCCGCCCTCGGCCGGCTGGATTGCTGCAAGCAATTCGGCAGCTGAAGCGAAAGTACCTTCGGCAGTGGTCTCGGTGGTCATGGTTTTTCCTCCCCGTCTCTGACGACAACTGCCTCCAGCTTGCCGCAGACCCGGTGCTGCTCCTTAGACTTTGCGCGCCGAGGACTTGACGCTGAGCGCACAGCTTCGTTCAGCAGCCGAGCGACGGCCCACGGCGGTCCTCACCCGCCGGCAAAACAAAGTGGTGCACTATCTATGGATAACAATCAACGTCCGGCTTAAATAACCGCTCTGACCTGCAGCTATGCCCTGGACCGATCCGGGAAGAACACCTCCTGCGACAGACGTCGCCCGCTTCCGGCCCTCGCCAAGCCCCGGCATCGGCGGGTAGCGTCTGGAGCATGCGAATTGCGGTGGTCGGGGCCAGCGGAAACGTGGGAACAGCGCTTTTGCGGCGCCTGCATGCCGCGCAACGCGAACGCACGGATGACTTGGACATCGTCGGGATTGCCCGGCGCCTGCCGGATGCCACGCAAGCACCCTACGACGGCATGACCTGGGTTGCGCTGGACATCACCGCAGGGGATGCGCAGCAGAGGCTAGCCGAAGCCTTTAAGGGGTGTGACGCCGTCGTCCATCTGGCTTGGGTACTGCAGCCGAACCACGACGAAGAGCAGATGCGCCGGGTGAACGTGGACGGCACATCGAATGTGCTGGCCGCTGTCGTCAACGCCGGCGTCGGGCAGGTGGTGTGCGCCTCCTCGGTGGGCGCATACAGCCCCGGGCCGAAGGACTCCCGGGTTAGCGAAGACTGGCCGGCCCGCGGCATCGAAACTTCGCACTACAGCCGGTTCAAGGGTCAACAGGAAGAACTGCTGGACCAGTTTGCCGACGACCATCCGGAGATCAAGGTGGCACGGTTGCGGCCGGGCCTGATCTTCCAAGCCAAGGCCGGCAGCCAGATTGGCCGCTACTTCGTGGGACCGTGGATCCCGAAGTTCTTTGTTAACCGATTGCGGCTGCCGCTGTTCCCGTTTCCGGAGGAGTTCGTGTTCCAGGCGCTGCATGCAGATGATGTGGCGGACGCCTATTGGCGCGTGCTGGATCAAGGTGCCCGGGGAGCCTTCAATGTGGCCGCCGAACCCGTTATAACGCCCGGCTTGGTGGCTGGCCTATTCGGTGCCCGGCGCTGGCTGCCCGTCCCCGTACCGCTTGTCAGGTTGCTGGTGGGCGCGGCCTGGTCAGCCCGGCTGCTGGCCAGCGACCCTGGATGGGTGGACATGGCCCGCGCCGCCCCGGTGATGGACACCAACCGCGCGAGGACAGAACTCGGGTGGAACCCGCGGGTAGATTCGGTCTCGGCGATTCGGGAGGTGCTCCATGGCATGGCCGCTGCAGGAGGCGTTCCGGAATCGCCGGCGATGCGCCCGCGGAGCCGCTGGACCCGTGCGAAGCCGCGGGCCGGCGCGTAGTCTGAGCCGCAGAGCGCCGCACAAAAGAACGCGGGGCCCTGTCCGATCCCCAGAACGACACACTCGAGAAGGAGGACCTGATGGACAACAGCGAGAATCCTCGTTCGGAGCACCCGGACGATCTGGAAGACGAATCCCAGCGCCCCGGCGCGGGCGACAAGGACGACAACGACGTCCATGAAGCCCACATCCCGGTGCACGGCGATGAAAAGCTGGCCGACGATCTGGCCAAGAAAGCCTACGGCGACAAGGACCACGACGGCGAAGCCGATACTCCCAACGCGCCGTTCCCCTAGGCCCTTCAGACAGAGCACCTCCATCACCCACACCGTATGAAAGGAGCACCCCGTGAAAGGGAAACTCGTGTTTGGCGCCGGCCTGGCCCTTGGATTCGTCCTGGGCTCAAAGTCGGGACGGTCGGCTTATGAATCGCTGAAAACCAAGAGCCGAGAGCTTTGGCACAACCCCACCGTGCAGGACAAGGTCCACGAAGCAACGGGCGCGGTCAAGGACAAGGCCCCGGGAGTCGCTGAACAGCTCACCGAGGCAGCCAAAAAGGCCAGCTCCGCGGCGGCATCCAAGTTGCCCGGAAAGCATGGGAAGGGCGACGGCGGGGCCTCCACCGGGACCACGACCACCGTCGGCGACACCGTCACGGATCCGGCCCTCAACGACACAATGGGACAGGACTGGACGGACGAGGGCGGCGCCATGCCGGGCAGTCCGGCCGCCAGCGACAGCGATGGTCTGCGTCCGCCCGGCCCCGTCGTCTGACTTCTCGGACCAGCGGCCGGCTCAAAACACAGCCAGCGGCCGGCGCCGGACCACACAACATCTGAGGGAAGGACGGGCATGACCGAAAGCAGCGAGGACAAGACGCCACGCGGCCAAGAGGACCCTTCGGCGGAAGCGGGCGTCGCCGAAGAGGCGTCGCAAACCGATTCCGCGGGGAAGCCTGGGGACACAGAGGACACCAGCGCACCGGCAGGCCCGGCTGAAGAGAAAGACCGGAAAACACCGGACGACCGCGGCCTTACCACGGACACCAGTCCCAGCGATTAGCCCGCACCGGCCGGGCGGCGATGACAACGCAGCCAGCGTGTTGCCGCCGCCGGCTGGTCGGGATCCGGAGGAGCCAGCACGGCCGATGCAGGGCGTTGGTGGGCCGATGCAGGGCTGTTGGTGGGCCCACGCAGGTCTCTTAAGGCGGGGCTGGCGCCGTTCGAATTTAAACCTTTCACTCAGTTGGGGGGTCTCGTCTCCTCCAGCCTGCGCATCCCGGCCCAACGCAGTAACGACCCAGTAACGCCGGCAGGACTAAACCGATGCCACGCCCCGAAGCGGTGGCGCTCCTCGTGTCAGCGAGGTGCTCGGAACTGCTGAACAGAAGCGTGAGCCGTGGCCAGGAACATTCCCATCCTTCTTGACGACGCCGGCGCCAATGTCGGTGCAGTGGGCGGCAGCGATAGGGATCAAGCGCGGTGTTTGAGTACAAGCTGACACCGCAGTTGTCGGTCTCGTTCCAGCGTTACCGTTACCCCGACCACGGTATTGTTTACGTCGCGCCTGCCAGTCTGGGAACCTTGCCGTTCTGCGCCGCGGCGCCTGAGGGCCTGACAGTCCCTTCCCCGGACGGAGAGGCCATCTGGATCGGTTTGCTGACCCGAATCGTCCCCAGCGAACCGCTTCTCGTGGGAATGCTGGCCACCGCAGCCGACGGGCAACGCCTGGACGCCGTCGGCGGCGGGCCTGCCGAAGGGACAATGCCCCTGGCTTGGCTCCGGGTGCCTGAGATGCGGCAACTGCTGGGCATTTCCCATCACGACGACGGCTGGTGGGCGCTGGCCCGCGACGCGCCCTTCCCCGGGGCGCCGTCCTGCGTTTCCTTGACGTTGCTGGCACGGCCAGAGCGCCCCCGGCATGCCGCTGCAGTTGGCTTGCCCATCCAACTGACCGATCCGGCCGCGTTCGAAAGCATCTGCCACACCCGCGTACCGCCGTTGCAGCAGGACTCCGCCCACGGCTGACCCCGACCCGGCTGACCCCTACGCCTTGACCACCGGGAGGTCCGCCCACTCGGTGGTATAGCGCGGCGAGGAGAATTCGCGTTTCATCGACCACGCTGCCGGCGCTGCCAGCCCGCCTTGGCCGAGCCCGATGGCGGCTTCGCCAAATTTGGACCGAACGGCACCGAGTAAGTCGCCGATGTTGCGCTGGTCCAGGTCGCTGACGAACGGGTCGAAGGCCTCCTGGCCGGCCGCCGGCTCAAGCCCGGACAGCAGCACGCCTGCCCGGACATAGTGGGCGCCGGGAATGAGGCAGCCGCGCATGGCGGCCACGGCTGCCTTGGTCAGCTGGATGGGATCCTGCGTAGGCGCCGGCAGGTGCACGCTGGCGGCGGGAAACGATGCCTCGCCGCCGGCGAACCTGCTGGTCCCGGCGGTCACGGTCAGCACCGAGGCGCGCAGCCCCTCGGCAGCCATCCGGGCCGCACCGCGCTGGGCGTAGACAGCCATCACCTGGTCCATCTCCTCCAGCGTGGTCACCGGCGTGGAGAAGCTGCGCGAGAACATGATCTGCTGCTTGTCCGCCCGCTCCTCGGTGTGCGGGATGCAGGCCGTCCCGTTCAGCTCCAGTACTGTCCGCTGCAGCACCACGGAGAACTTTTTGCGGATCACCTGTGGATCCGCAGCCTTCAAATCGGCGATCGATTCGATCCCGATGGCGTTGAGCCGTTTCCCGGTCCGCCCGCCCACGCCCCACAGCCCGGTCACGGGAACGCGCGATTGGATCCACTCAATGTCCGGCGCCGGCATGGAACCCAGCGAACAGACTCCGGCCATCTGCGGGTTTCGTTTGGCCACATGGTTTGCGAACTTGGCCAGCGTCTTGGTGCTGGCCACGCCCACGGACACCGGTACGCCCACCTGCCGGGCCACCGCGGCACGGATCCGACTCGCCGTCTCGCGCAGTTGCGGTTCATCCCCCGGCAGCCCCAGAAACGACTCGTCAATCGAGTACACCTCTTGCCAGGCGCCGAACCGGCCCAACACTTCCATCACCCGGGCGCTCAGGTCTCCATACAGCTCGTAATTGCTGGATTTCGCGACCAGCCCCCAGGCTTTGGCACGTGGCGCCACCTGGAACCAGGGCGTGCCGGTCTTCAGCCCCAGCTGTTTGGCCTCCTCGGAGCGCGCCACCACACATCCGTCATTGTTAGACAGCACGACGACGGGGCGGCCCTCGAGCGACGGATCGAACACCCGCTCGCAGGAGACATAGAAGTTGTTCACGTCTACCAGTGCAATCCGTTCACGGGGCGTCGCCGCTTCGGCCCGTCCTTGGTTAGACATGGTGCAGGCAGCGCGTCGCCACGCCCCAAATGCTCAGGTCGCCGAGTTCGCCCACCTCGGTGGGGACGCCGCCGTCGTCCGTCTGCAACTGCACCCCGTCGGCGGCCAGATGAAGCCGCCGCACCACCAGTTCGCCGTCCAGCACGGCAATCACCACCGACCCATCGCGCGGCTCCAGCGAACGGTCCACGATCAACTCATCGCCGTCACAAATTCCGGCCGCCGCCATCGAGTTTCCGGCCACACGCATCACAAAGGTACTGGTGCGGTCCCGGATCAGGTGCCGGTTCAGGTCGATGCCGCCATGGAAGTAGTCCCGTGCCGGGGAGGGAAAGCCGCGGGCGTCTTCGGGCGTCCCGCTGCCCAGATCCGGGCCGGCGGACGCGCCGGAGGGCCGCTCCAAGCCGAACATGACAAGCCCCCATCTTCGAACGCATCTTCGAAGATCAGAATATCACCCCGGGAACTTCGAATGCCTTGGGACTAGCTCGGCCGACGCAGGGCCTCGACCGGCTGGACCGACTTTCTTGGGAGCGCAAAATCGCTGACCACGGCGTCCGCGTCTCACATGGGCTTGGCCCCGTCTTCCGCAGGTGACATGAGGTTCACCAGTCTCACGTCGGAGCTCGGTCGACTTGTCCTCCACAGGCTGGGGACAGCCGCGGTTATCCACTTGAGCCGAATACTCGTTCTACTCTGAGCTTGCGCTGCATAGCGTTGAAGCATGGCAGCGGAACCGTGGGACGAGGCACAGGAGCCGGAGGAGCACTCCAGCACCTCAGCCCCGCTCGACGACGCCGCCCCGGCCACCGGCTCAATCGGCCCAACAAGCCCTGCCGCCGCCAATCCTCCCGAGCAGGGAATACCTGGCTCCGATAGCGATGCCGCTTCTTCTCCCACACCAGCAGCTGATCAATCCAGTTCCGGCCATGTCGCCGCTGATGGCCCCGTGGTGCCCGACCCTGCCGGCACTTCAACGAAAGGCCCTGCAGCACCGGCGACCGAACCGGGTGCCACAGGAGAGAGTGGCACCACCGGGCTTGGAGAACCGGCGGGGCGGGAGTTGTGGGAGGAGGATTGGCGGGAGCTGGAACCGGCGGAACTGGCCGGGCTGCTCGCCGGCACCGACCCCGGCAGCCTCGATGACTGGTCGGTGCTCGAATACCTCAAGGCTGTGCGCAAGCACGAGGCCTGGACCCAGTCCCGCCGCGCCCGCGCCATCGACCGGATGGCCGTGCTCCGGCCCGCTACCGGCACCGATGCCGGCGCGCCGGACGGGATCAGCCGGCACGCGGCGCAGGAACTCGCCCCCATCCTCGCCGTGCCCGGCAAGCAGGCCGCCGCGGAACTGGCCGACGCGCACCAGATCGCCACCCATCTGCCCGCCACCCTCGCCGCCCTCGATGACGGCGCGATCGACCTGCCCCGCGCCGCCGCGATCGCCCGCAAAGGCGCCGACCTGTCCCCGGAGACCTTGGCCGAGTTCGAGAACGCGGTGCTGCCCGGCGCCGGGGCCATCACCCTCGAATCCGTCCACGCCCGCGCCCGGACCGCCCGCGACCGGCTGTATCCCGAATCCCTCGAGTCCCGGCACCGGGCCGCGATGGAACGGCGTACCGTCCAATACCTGCCGCAGGACGACGGCATGGCCGAACTCTACATCCGCACCTCCGCGGACAAAGCCCTGCTCGCCTACAACCTGATGCAGGCCCATGCCAGGAAACTGCAGACCGCCGAGGAGACCCGCACCCTCGGCCAGCTCCGCGCCGACGTCTTCACCGACATGCTCCTGCGCTACCCCGACCACGCCTACCAACCAGCCACCACCACCACCGCCACTGGCACTGGCACGGGCAACAGCGCTACCGCTGCGACAACAACACCGGAAGCCCGGGCCACGACGAAAAGCGAAACCGCCGCCAAGGAGACGGCCTCCGCGGACACTGCAACCGGTCCGGCAGCGTCCGGATCGCCCGACCAGGGCTCCTGCACCTGCGGCGGCGCGAACACCACCGCCTCCGTCGCCGTCACCGCCCCGCTGCCCACCCTGCTCGGACTGGCCGAAGACCCGGGCGAACTCACCGCCTACGGACTCATCCCGCCTGAGATGATCCGCAACCTCACCGCACTGGCCAAATCATGGCTCCTCGTGCTCACCGACGACTACGGCCAAGCCATCGCCGCGGCCAAAGACCTGCGCATCCCGCCCGAATGGCTCAAACGCCTCGTCCGGCTACGCGACCGGCACTGCCGCGGCTTCGGCTGCACCGTCCCCGCCGACCAATGCGAGATCGACCACACCATCGCTTGGGAAGACGGCGGCAAAACAGTCCCCGAAAACCTCGCTGCCCACTGCAAACCGGACCACAAAACCAAACACCACGGCGGCGGCACCGTCACCCAAGACACCGACGGCACCCTGCACTTCACCACCCGCTCCGGACACACCCACACCACCACCCCCGACGAAAACTGGGCCATCACCTACCCCACAGCAGAAGGGGAAGGTGGCAGCGAGGTGGAGCCTGATGATGCCAACGGCCGTTACCCCGCTGGAGAAGGTCGAGAACAACGGGACGACAATCCCCCGCCCTTCTGAGAAGCAGTCAGTACGTCACGCGGCGCTTTGGATGATGCTCTGCACGCGCTTGGGGCTCAGACGGACGGTGACCGGAAATTCAGCCCAGTACTCTGCCTCTTTGGCCAGTTCGTCGAGCAGGCGCTGGATTTCCTCTGCGTTCATTCCCGCCTTGTACCCGTCGATAATCACCCCGCCAAGGTCCTGTGCTGCGTCGTCATAATTCATATAGGCGTCCCTGATGCCTTCCTTGGCCTGCTCGCGCAAATATGCCTCCAGTCGTGGCCCTCCCTCCCGAAACAGCCGCTCAAGTTCTTCGCGCCGCTTCACGAACGCCTCTCTGCTGTCATTCATGATCCGCTCCTCGACTCCTGATGCCGGCAAGAGCAAAGCTACGCTCCGCGTCGATCCGCTGCCGGCGTTATCCCCATGTGTAGGCATCCTCAATATGAGTCGGCATGACTCAACTTTTCCCAACTTCTGGAATAAACTTCATCATGAAGCGTTAACATGAGCGAAAGGCACTCAAGTCCACGGAAGGATTCATCAATGCCATTGTTCTTCGGACCCGCATCCGGCAACGGATCATTTGACGAGTTCCTGGTCCGCTACCTGCAGGGCCAGCGCGCGGCGCAGTCCCGCCGCACGGTCGACATCACCCGGCTGCTCAGCCGCCGCACCCACGAAGTGCTGGGGCAGGCGGCCGCGTTCGCCGCTGGCCTCGGCCATACGGAGGTGGATGCGCTGCACATTCTGCGCGTGATGGCCGAGCAGGAACCGGCTGCCGGCCAGATCAAGCTGACCGGCGCCAATCCGCAGGACATCGTCCGCGCCGCCGAGCAGCGCCTGCCGGAAAAGGCCGAGCCGATCGGCGAGGCGCCGTCCCTGACCCCGTCGGCGCAGCGCGCCCTGCTGGATGCGCACCAGGTGGCCCGGGCGTTCGGTTCCACCTACATCGACCCGGAGCATCTGTTCGCCGCGTTCGTCCTGAACCAGGAAGCCGCAGCCGGCCAGATCCTCGCCGCCACCGGCGTCACCCCGCAGGCACTGCAGCAGGCCAACGCGGCAGAAGCAGCCCAGGCCCAGGCCGGCCCGGGCGGCAGCGCCGGCACCCAGCAGGAACAGAACTCCGGCTCCGAGACCCCCATGCTGGACCAGTTCGGCCTCGACCTGACCGCACGGGCCCGCGAGGACCAACTGGACCCGGTGATCGGCCGCGCCGACGAGATCGCGCAGACCATCGAGATCCTGGCCCGCCGCACCAAGAACAACCCGGTCCTGATCGGCGAGGCCGGCGTCGGCAAGACGGCCATCGTTGAAGGATTGGCCCAGGCGATCGTGGACGGCGACGTTCCGGAGCAGCTGCGCGGCAAGCGCGTCATCTCGCTGGACCTGCCCGGCATGCTGGCCGGCACCCGCTACCGCGGTGACTTCGAGGAGCGGCTGACCAAGACCATGGACGAAATCAGCACCGCCGGCGGCGAGCTGATCGTCTTCGTCGACGAACTGCACACCGTGGTCGGTGCCGGCGGAGGCGGCGAGGGCGGCATGGACGCCGGCAACATCCTGAAGCCACGGCTGGCCCGCGGCGAGCTGCACCTGGTCGGCGCCACCACACTGGGCGAATACCGCAAGGTGGAAAAGGATCCGGCCCTGGAGCGCCGGTTCCAGCCGGTGATGGTCGGCGAGCCCTCGATCGAGGACGCCGTGCAGATCCTGGCCGGGTTGAAGGACCGCTACGAGGAGCACCACCAGGTGACCTACACCGACGAAGCCATCCGGGCCGCCGTCGAGATGTCTTCGCGCTACATCACCGACCGTTTCCTGCCGGACAAGGCGATCGACCTGATCGACCAGGCCGGCGCCCGACTGAGCCTGCGGCGCGGCCCCCGCGTTGATGTGGAGGCGCTGCACGGCCAGCTGGCCTCGCTGGAGTCTGCCAAGAACGCAGCCGTGGCGGAGGAGCGCTACGAGGACGCGTCCACGCTGCGTGATGAGATCGAGGCGCTGAAGGCCAAGATCGATTCAGCCCAGCCAGCCACCCATGCAATGGAGGACAACGACGGCGGGGCGAGCCTCGGCGTCGCACCCTCCGATGTGGTGGGCGAGGCGGAGATTGCCGAAATCATTGCCCGCGCCACCGGCATTCCGGCCGCCCGGCTGACCCAGGGCGACCGGCAGCGGCTAACCCGGCTGGAGGAGGACCTGCATGCCCGGGTGATCGGGCAGCACGATGCGGTGACCGCCATCGCCAAGTCCGTGCGGCGCAACCGCACCGGCATGGGCGACGAGGGCCGCCCCGTCGGCAGCTTCCTGTTCCTGGGCCCCACCGGCGTGGGCAAAACCGAGCTGGCCAAGGCGCTGGCGGAGTCGCTGTTTGGTGACGAGAACGCCATGGTGCGCTTCGACATGAGCGAATACGGCGAGCGCCACACCGTCTCGCGGCTGGTCGGCGCCCCTCCGGGCTACGTCGGCTACGGCGAGGCCGGCCAGCTGACCGAGCGGGTCCGTCGGCATCCATACTCGGTGGTGCTGCTGGATGAAGTGGAGAAGGCGCACCCGGACGTGTTCAACCTGCTGCTGCAGGTGCTCGACGACGGACGCCTCACCGATGGGCAGGGCCGCACCGTGGACTTCCGCAACACCGTGGTGATTATGACCTCCAACCTCGGTTCGGAGTTCCTGGCCAGCAAGAGCGGAGCCTTGGGCTTCACCGCCAACAACGGCGTGGACGGCTTCGCCTCCGAGCAGGACTTGCGCGCCCGGGTCATGGGCCGGCTGCGCGAGGCCATGCGGCCGGAGTTCCTGAACCGGATCGATGAAATTGTGCTGTTCCGCAAGCTGGAGAAGGAGCAACTGCGCTCCATCGTGCGGCTGCAGCTGCGCAGGTCCGAGGCCCGGCTGGCCGCCCAGGGCATCTCGCTGGCGGTGGACGAAGCCGCCGTGGACTGGATTGCCGAGGCCGGCTACGAACCGGAATACGGTGCCCGGCCGCTGCGCCGCGTGATCCAGCGCGAACTGGACGACCGGATTGCGGACCTGCTGGTGGCCGAGGCGGTGGCTGACGGTGGCCGGATCCGCGTGACCGCCGGCGAGGGCGGACTCCGCGTGACGGTCGACAGCATGGCCGCCGCCGCGTAGCCGGCTGGCAACCCGGTTCGCTTTCAACTGAGGGCGGGGCGCTCCATTCGACCAGTTCGTCGATGGGGCGCCCCGCCCTCGCGGTTGTTCGCACTCTGCTGGCGGATCCAACATCCCCGGAAAACGCGGCCGAGGGCAAGCCCTTCGCCGGCTAGGTCGCCCCTGCCTCGACGCCACCGTGATCCGGCAAATGAGCGGCCAGGCCATCAAGGATCAGGTCCAGACCGAAGTCGAACTCGTCGGCAAAATCGTAGCCGGGCTGCAGAACGTGTTGCAGCGCAAACTCGCGCAAATGGGGATAGTCCCCGGCGCTGAACATTTCCACCATCGGCCCGGCGACGTCCGCCAAGCTCTCCGGTCCATCGAACGGCAACGCCGCCGCCTGTAAAGCTGAGCCATACACGTAGGCGTCCAGCAGGGCGTAGGTATGCGCGGCCAGGGGAAGGGAAAAGCCGGCCGCGCGGAGGGTACCGAGGACCGCGTCATGGTGGCGGAGGTTCGCCGGCCCAGGCACGGTCCGGGATTCCATCAGGGCAATCGCCCACGGGTGGCGGCGCAGCACATTGCGGGCGGATACTGCCCGCCGCTTCAGCTCGGCTTTCCACTCGCCGCCCGGTACCGGCAGCTCGATCTCGCTGAAGACGGCATCCACAATGCCGTCAAGGATCTCGTCCTTATTGCGCACATAGTGGTACAGGGACATCGGCTTGGTCTCTAGGGACTTGGCCAGCGAGCGGATAGTCAGCCCGGCCAGCCCGCCGCCATCGGCTATGGCCATGGCCGACTGCAATACGCGTTCGCGGCTGAGCGGAAGTCGTTCTGCGGGCGGATCAGCGGATTTTTCATTCATTGTTCCGGAAACTATAGCATTCTCGTACTTTGTACGATAACTTCGTACAAAGTACGAGAATCAGCAGTCACACCGTCCGATCCTCACGAAGGAAGCCCCCATGGAACCGAAAGATTCATCCGTTCCGGCAGCCCAGACGCCCCCAACCGAGGGCAGCGCCACCACACGGGGACGCACCATGCGCGCCATTGTGCAGTACGAGTACGGATTGGCCGACGCCCTGCATCCGGCCACCGTGGCGGTGCCGGAGATTGCCGAGAATCAGGTGCTCATCCGGGTCCGTGCGGCCGGGCTGGATCGCGGAACGTGGCATATGGCCACCGGCCTGCCCTACCCGGTCCGCGCCGTTTCGGGCTGGCGGGCTCCCAAGAATCCCATTCCGGGGCTTGATGTCGCGGGAACGGTGGCCGAGGTGGGCGCTGCCGTCACGCGATTCGCCGTCGGTGACGAGGTCTTCGGCTTCGGCAAGGGCTCCTTCGCGGAGTACGCGGTCGCCTCCGAGTCTCTGCTCGCCCTGAAGCCGGCCGCTCTGACCTTCGAGAAGGCGGCGGCGCTTCCGGTCTCCGGCTTGACCGCCCTGCAGGCACTGCGGGACGCGGGCAAACTCCAGGCCGAGCAGCACGTCCTGGTCACCGGCGCTTCCGGAGGCGTGGGCAGTTACGCCGTGCAGATCGCCGTCGCCATGGGCGCAACAGTCACCGGCGTGTGCAGCGGCGCCAAGGCGGATCTGGTGCGCGGCCTCGGCGCCGAAACCGTCATTGACTACACCCGCGAGGACTTCGCCGCTTCCGGCCGCCGCTACGACCTGATCGTGGACACGGCCGGCAACCCGTCGCTGAAGCGCCTGCGCCGGGCACTGGCTCCTCGCGGTGCGGCGGTCATCGTCGGCGGTGAACACGGCGACCGCTGGACGGGTGGGCTGTTCAGACCGATCGGCGGCATGCTCCTCTCGCTCTTTAGCCGGCAACGTTTTGTCATGTTCATGGCACGGCAAAACGCCGCCGACCTCGAGCGGCTGAGCGAACTGACTGCCGCAGGCGGGGTGACCCCGAGCATCGACCGGACCTACCCGCTGGAGCAGATGCCGGTGGCAATCGGCCGTCTGGACGCCGGAGAGGTTCGGGGCAAAGCCGTCATTACCATCTAGCCACCCGGCCAGGCTGGCTCCTCAACCACCGGACAAAAAAGCATCAGCGGCACCGACACACACCACGAAACAGTGGCGCTTCCCACGGCCGGGTTCCAGACTGGGAGCGTCACCCGTTACGGCTGCACCGCGAAGGAGCCACGGCTATGCCCAACAATGCCCATCTTCGACTCAGACCCGTCCTTGAGATTTTGGCCGATGCGGCCGCCAACGGCACTCGCCCCGATGCCCGCGCAGTCGTTAGCGAAGCGCTGCGCCGGGTACCGCCGACCGCCCACGAACAGGAACTGCTCAGCGGCGGAGTGCCACGCGGCTTCAAGAACCTGACGACGGCGACCGCCCGGTTGGTCAAGGCGGGCTGGATGTCCAAGGGCCGCGGCGGTTGGGGCATCACCGAGGACGGGCTGCGGGCCATTGCCGCTTTCTCCAGCCCGTCCGAGCTGGCCGAAGCTCTCGACGCAGGAACCCCGCTGCCCGACAGGCCGGCGCCGGTGGAGGACGCAAAACTTCCCGTCCCACCGGAAGGAGCAGCGCCGGCCGAGGAAGGGCCAGCGGCGACGGAGGAAGCCACGCTTTCCGCGCTGCCGGACGCGCCCGCTGCGGCGGCGGATCCGGAACATCCCAGTGACCAACCGGCGTCCGTAGCGGTGGTCGGCGATTTCGGTGTCCTGCTCGGCGCCGAGCGGGACTGGGATCCGGCCGCGAGCGCGGTGCAGATGCGCTTCGAGCCCAGTGACGGGCTGTGGCGGTTGGACGGCGAACTACCCGAGGGCCGATATGCCTTCAAGTTCGCGCTCAACGGATCGTGGGAGGAAAACTACGGGGCCTACGGCCTCCTCGACGGGGCCAACCACGAGTTCCAGCACGACGGCGGTCCGGTCGCCATCGCTTACGACCACAGCAGCCGCGACCTGTCCCCCGCGTCACAGCTGACTTCTGCCTGACCCTGAACGGTGCCTGCCGGGAAGAGAAGCCAATCTTCCCGGCCGGCGCCGTTCTGACGGTGAGAAAAAGGCTCGGCCAGCCTTCCGGCGCTCCCGTGCCACCTCTCTCCGGCGCTCCCAGGGCCTGCGCGGCGGGGCTCCGCAGGCCGTCCGTCGAGAACCCTTGACTGGCCCGTTAATCAGCTGCCACGATGTCCCACATGGCGCAGAGCTGCGCATCATGCGCAACTACTTCCGGTCCGGCTGGCGCCAGAACCTCGAAGGAGGAAACACCCATGTCGGAGATTCTCGATTCGGGCTCATCCCCGTTCAACGGCACCCAATCACGCGTCAATCCCCATCCGGCTGTCACGCTCTACACCCGGCTGCGCAAGTCCCCTTATTTCTGGAAGTCGCGGGAGCACGGCGTCGCGGCCTACAGCGTCTATAACCACACCTACCATCCGCGCCACTACGGCGATCCAGTCAGCGAGTACTGGTCGCTGCTGAACGATGTCACCCTGTGGGACGTCGGAGTGGAGCGGCAGCTGCAGATCAGCGGCCCACAGGCGTTCGATTTCACCAACATGCTGACCCCGCGCGATCTAACCAAGTGCAAGGTGGGCCAATGTAAGTACGCCTTTATCACGGCGGCCGACGGCGGGATCATCAATGACCCGATCATCCTGCGCGTGGAGGAGAACAAGTTCTGGCTGTCGCTGGCGGACAGCGACGTGCACCTGTGGGCCATGGGCCTGGCGCACGCCGGCGGCTGGGACGTCACGGTGGAAGAAGTGGACGTGGCCCCGGTCCAGGTCCAAGGCCCCAAGGCCAAGGGGCTGATGTCCGACCTGTTCGGCCCGCAGATCCTGGACATGCCGTACTACTACATGCAGCACCACACCCTGAACGGCATGGACGTGGTGGTCAGCCGGACCGGTTACACCGGGGAGATCGGCTACGAGATTTACCTATACAACGCCACCCAAAACGCCGGCCGCCTCTGGGACACCGTCTGGGAAGCCGGCCAGCCGCACGACCTGCGCGTCATCGGGCCCTGCCACATCCGCCGGATCGAGGCAGGCATGCTCGCCTACGGCTGCGACATCACGCTCAAGACCAACCCGCTGGAGGTCGGCTACGACTACGACTGGATGGTGGATTTGGACCAGAAGGCGGACTTCGTCGGGAAAGAGGCGCTCGGCCGCATCCGCGAGAAGGGCATCGACCGGCTGCTGGTCGGGGTGGACATCGACGGCGAACCGCTGGGCAGCTACAACGACGGCTCCATGATCGAGCCCTTCCCGGTCTCGGTCGGCGGCGGCGCGCAGATCGGCGAAGTCACCAGCGCCTGCAACTCGCCGCGGCTGGAACGCAACATCGGCCTGGCCATGGTGCCGTTCGATCTCAGCGAAGAGGGCACCTCGCTGTCCATCCACACACCCGAGGGAATCCGCGAAGGCGCGGTAGTGCAGAAGCCCTTCTTCGATCCCAGCAAGGAGACACCCAAGGACTGAACGGGACCACTGCACAGCCAACCCCGTACGACGGCGGAGCACACCAGCGCAGGTGCGCTCCGCCGTCGTTGTTTGCGCCTTGTGGAGCCCGGCCGGTAATCAGCGCCCTCCAGCCCCGGTATCTCGAATCCGCCAGAAGTCGATGACGACGCCGAGTCCGGCCGGGGGCTCAACCTGATCCATGCCCTGGTCAGCACGGTCACCTTCGAACGCCACGGCGAGGATAATGTCTGGGTTCTTTGCCGCCACTCGAACAGCCCCCAGCAGTCGCCGACGGACTGTTAGTCGGCGGCGAGCTCGCCGCGGACCAGCCGCCGTGTGACCTCGGTCAGCAGGTCCACGCCGCGCAGGGCGTCATCGTCGCGGGTGAATTCTGCTTCATTGTGCGAGATGCCGTCGACGCTGGGCACGAAGAGCATCACCGTGGGGACCACGTCCTTCATGTTGGTGGAGTCGTGCCCCGCTACCGTCATGATCTTCGTGTGGCTGAAGCCGAGCTGCTCTGCGCTGGCGGTCCCCAGCGCCACTCCCCCGGGCTGGTAGGAAACCAAGCCCCACCGGTGCGTCTGCACCAGCGAGATGTCCGTTCGGGAGAGGGCCTCGGCGTCGGCGATGCGCTTGTCCAGCAACTCCATGGCGCGGGCCAGGACTTCCTCGTCCGGTGAACGCAGGTCCAGGTTCATGACTGCCTGCCGTGCGATGGTCACCGGCGAGTTGGGCAGCACGTACATCTCGGACACCGACGTGTGCAGCTGCCCGGGCGCGAACTCGGCGGCGAGGTCCCGGGTGGCGGAGATGACCAGCGCGGCTCCGTAAAGGGCGTCCCGGCGGTCCTCCATCCGGGTGGAGCCGGTGTGCGACTGCGCGCCGTCGACTGTGACGCGGTACTTGCTGGCCGCCCAGGTGCGGTCCACGATCCCTACCTGCGTGCCGGTTTCCTCAAGGTTCTTGCCCTGTTCGATGTGGATTTCGGCGTACCGGGCCACCTCCGCCAGCACCGGCGCGGCGGAGTTGGTGCCGCGGTCATCGGCAGCCAGGGCTTCGGCAACGGTGGTCCCGGCCGGGTCAGCGGTGGCCAGTGCCTGTTCCAAGGGCAGCTTTCCGGTGAACACCGAGCTGCCCATCATGCTGGGCGTGAAGCGGCTGCCTTCTTCGTTGAACCAGTTGACCACGGCAATGTTGTACGCCGGTTCCAGCCCGCCGGCAGCAGCTTCGGCCGCGACGCGGGCCGCCGCGTGGGCCCCCGCCAGCACGCCGTAGGCGCCGTCGTACCGGCCGGCCAGTGGCTGCGAGTCCAGATGCGATCCAAGCAGCACGTAGGGAGCGCCGGGAACAAGGTCACGGGTGCCGAACTGGTTTCCGGCGGCATCCACTTTTTCGGCAAAGCCATGCTGGGCCAGCCACTCGCCGAACCAGCGGCGGGTGGCGTGGTCCGCCGTCGTGCCCGCCTGCCGGTCAACGCCGCCGCCGGCGGTGGCGCCGAATCCGGACATGGCGGCGAAGTCAACCAGAAATTCCTGGTGGGTGGTGCTCATCGGGTTTCCTCCCCGGTCGATGCCATCGCTGTGTCCCGGTCTTCCTGCGCCGGGAAGTTTTCTGCGCCGAAGCGGATCTCTCCGCCCACCATGGTTGCCAGCACCTGGGTGGCGCTGATCTGCGAGGGGTCGACGACGGTGGGGTCTTGGTCCAAAAAGACCAGGTCGGCCAGCATGCCCGGCATCAGCCGACCTCTGGTCCCGTCAGTTCCCGTGGCCGCGGCGGAGCCGGCGGTGTAGGCGTTCAGCGCCTCGGCCGCGGTGATCCTCTCGTCCGGACCGTAAACCTCGCCGGAGGGGGTCAGCCGCTGGACGAACGACTGCATCACATCAAGCGGTCGGCCGTTGGACACCGGACGGTCCGAGCTTCCCGGAAGCGTGGCGCCGCGCTTCAACAGACTGTTGGCCGGGTAGGACGTCGCCGTCCGTTCCGGTCCCAGCAGCCTGGCCATGCCATCGCCGAACTCCGTGATGAAATGCGGCTGCGGGACCAGCACGATGCCGGCCGCTGCAATCCGGTCCAGCTGCTCTGGCCGGACCACGCCGCCGTGCTCGATCCGGTTGGGCAGCGGCTTGCGGCCGTACGTTTCCTGGGCTTCCGTGATGATGTCGATCGCGTGGTCCACGGCATGGTCGCCGATCGCATGCATGGCGATGGACCAACCGGCCCGGTAGGCCTCGAGCGAGGATGAGCGCAGCTCTTGGGCGTCCATCTGCAGGTAGCCGTGGTTATGCGGGCAGCCCACGTATTCTTCGGTGACGTACGCGGTGCTGCCCAGCAGCGATCCGTCGCTGAAAATCTTCACCGGGCCCAGCCGGAGCCAATCGTCGCCCAGGCCGGTGCGGATGCCGGCGTCAAGCCCACGGGAGTCAGGGTCTGCCTCGTGTCCCGGAACCCGATGGAGAGCATCCAAAACCATCATCGGTTGCATGCGGACGCTCAGCAGGCCCTTGTCGCGCGCGCTCTGGTAGGCGCCGAATTCGCGCGGCGAGTAGCCAATCCATCCGCCCGCGATGCCGGCGTCCGTGACACTGGTGATGCCCTCGGTCAGGTAGTGGGACGTCGCCAGGTCCAGCGCGCGTTCGATGGTGGCCAGCGGGTAGGGCAGCATGATGTCCTGCACCAGCCGCATGGCGTTCTCCTCCAGCAGCCCGGTGGGCCGGCCCTCAGAATCTGTGGCAACGACGCCGCCGTCGATCGGCGCAGCGAGGTCCGCCCCGCGTTTCACGATCAGGTCGAGGGCGATGCCGTTGACATTGCAGGCATGGCCGGACGAGTGCTTAATCCAGACCGGACGGCCGCCGGCGGCAGCATCGAGCCGATCGCGGTCAGGCTGGGCGCCGTTGTGCAGCAGCGGGCTGTAGCCCGAGGCCACCACCCATTCGTCCTCCGCCAGCGAAGCAGCGGCTTCGGCTATCACCGCGTAGGCCTCGTCAAGGCTCGCAACGGAGCCAAGATTCGCTTCCATCAGGCCGAGCCCGAACCACACGCTGTGGGCGTGCACATCATTGAAGCCGGGGACAATCACGGCGCCTGCGGCGTCGATAACCCTTCGGGCGCGGGGAACACTCTGCTGGTCGACGTCGAGTGCCAGCACCTTCCCGTCGTGGATTAGCAGGCTCTCAGCCACCGGCTGTTCGGAATCCTGGGTCAGAATGCGGGCGTTGCGGATCAGGAGATCGACGAGCATGAGTCCTCTTCGTTCTTTCGCTGCGGCGTGCCCGGAGCGACGATTGGCGTGCAGGGCCATGCCGGGCCGCCACGTCCATTCAACACTGGAGTAATGTCGCACTCAATGGCTAAATGACGCCATAACTTCCGAAAGAATTAGGCGATTGCCTAAAATGGGTCCATGAGTGAGTCGCTAGCAGAGATCCTTCCGCACCGCGCCGGGCCGCCCCGGGACTTCGATCCGGACCCGTCCGCGGAGCCGCAGTGGATGGAACTGATCCAGCGCCTCTGGCAGGAACGCGATTCGCTGGTCAGCGACTTCCTGGAACGCTTCGCCAGCATCTCCTACGAGGGAGCTCTGGTGCCGGACGAGGATGTCCGCCGGACCGCGGTCGACACCATGGAGAGGTTCTTGTTCCTGCTCGCCGGACTGGAACTGCCCGCTGATCTTGTCTCCCTGCCGCGGGATGTCGCCGCGCGCCGGGCCCGCCAGGGCGTTCCGCTGGAGGCCTTCCTCAGCGCTGTCCGCAACGACTTCAGGGTCCTGTGGAAAGGGCTTGAACGAGTGGCGCGCGGGCACGGCACCGAGATCCTGGTGGCCAACATGGACCGCGTTCTGGACACGGTGGAGACTTACGTCAGCAGCATCCAGCAAGCCTTTTCAGAAGAAGAAGCCTTGCTCGCCCGCGACAAACAACTGCACCGGCAACGACTGCTGTCGAGGCTCTTTAATACGGACACGCGGAACACGTCCGAGGTCTCTGACATCGCCGCCGGACTGGAAGTGCAAAGCTCGGACGTCTTCGAACTGATGGCAGTCACCCGGGAAACCGCGGCGAAGTTGCCGCGTCAGCCTGCCGCGGATCGCCAGACCTTCAGCTACGAACGCGCGGGCGCGTTGTACCTTTTCCGCGTAGTCCGCGCCGGACGGACGTGGCAGGACGACCCGCCCGAGTTTCCGGCCGGCTACGTCCCCGGCGTTGAAGGACTGGCGGCGATTCCCCAAGCGGCAGCGTCCGCCCTGGTCCTGGCCGCCAAACACGGGGCGGAGGCGGGACTGGCCACCATCCCGGGAACGTGGATGACGATCGCCCGGGACCTGCTGGAAAACGCCCTCCCCGGATTCTCGCTTCCGGTCACTACCGCCTTGGACCACTGCACGCCGCACGAACGGCAGCGGTTGCTGCAGGTGGCACGCAGCTATGCCCGCACTGGTTCGATCAAGGAGACGGCGGAGGAACTGTACTGCCACCGGAATACGGTGGTCAACCGACTGCATTCGCTGGAAGAGGTCATCGGGCTGGACATGACCGTGCCAGCACAAGCTGCCTTGGCGCTGGTTGCCCTCGCGGATTACAAAAGTTGAGACGTTTTGTGAATAAGCACAATCCACCCCTGTCAAACCGGTGAGTATTGTCATTGTTTAGGCTATTGGCACTCCCATACAGTCGAGAGGTACTTCACAGCTCTACCGCGGGATGTCCTCCGTTCAGGGCCATTGGAATTATCGGTGCCGCCGCTCCACAAACGACGCCGGCCCACACAGCTTGAAAGGCAACCACGTGACGACGCCGCAATCCCTCAACACTCCCGGCGCCCCGCCGACAGTTTCCGGCAAGGACGCGGGCAAAATTGCCCGCGCCGCCTTCGTCGGGACAGCCCTTGAGTGGTATGACTACTACCTCTTCGGCACTGCCGCGGCCCTGGTGTTTAACCGACTGTTCTTCACGGACCTGGACCCAACCGCAGCCCTGCTGGCCTCCTTCGCCACCTTCGGCGTGGGCTTTGCGGCACGCCCCATAGGCGCCGTCGTCTTCGGCTACATCGGTGACCGTTATGGACGCCGTCCGGCGCTATTGACGACGATCGTCCTGATCGGCGTCGCCACCGCACTGATCGGCCTGCTGCCGGACTTCTCCACCATAGGCTTGGCCGCACCGATCCTGCTCGCCGTGCTGCGACTGGTCCAGGGCCTGGCCGTCGGCGGCGAATGGGGCGGCGCGGTGACCATGGCCGTCGAGCATGCCCCGGCCGAAAAGCGCGGCCGCTACGCCGCCTTGGTCCAGATTGGTTCACCGGTCGCTACCCTGATGGCCTCCGCCGCCTTCACGCTGGTGCTGCTGCTCCCGTCTGAGAGCTTCGATGCCTGGGGCTGGCGCATTCCGTTCCTGCTGGCCATTCCAATGCTGCTGGTCGCGCTCTGGATCCGGCTTAAGGTTGAGGAATCCCCGATCTTTAAGGACCTGCTGGCTCAAGAAGACACCGCCAAGGTGCCGGCGTTCGAAGTCTTCCGGCATGCCGGCGGCCGCCTGGTGGTTGCCGTACTCGCCGCACTGTTGGGCGTGGGCGGCTTCTACATGATCACCACCTTTGCTGTCAGCTACGGAGCCAACACTTTGGGCGTGGACCGCAACGTCATGGTCAATGCCACCCTGGTCGCCGCCGTCGCGCAGATCATCGTCACCATCCTGATGGGCCGGCTGGCCGAGAAGGTCGGCCCGGGCAAGGTCACGATGTGGGGCGGCATCCTGACCGCCGTCCTGGCTTTCCCGATCTTCGCGATGATCGACACCAAGTCCCCGCTGTTGATCACCCTGGCCATCACTCTGGGCATCATGCTGATTGCCGTGGCCTACGCGGTCAACGGCGCGCTGCTGACCGAACTGTTCCCGGCCAAGCTGCGCTACTCCGGTGTGGCCCTGGGCTACAACATCGCCGGTGCTACCAGCGGCTTCATGCCGATGATCGCCACCGCCATGCTCGGTGTTTCCGGCAACGCGTCCTGGGGAGCTGCGATGATCCTGGCCATCATCGCGCTGCTCACTGCCGTCGGCGGATTCCTCGGCGAGCGGATGCGGGTCCAGGACAAGCAGATCGTGGCAGACGCTTAGACCCGTTTCCCGCCCCAACAGGTGCGGATCCCGACGGCCGGCAAGCGCCGCCGTCGCAAGCAGCACTCTCCAACAACCGTGGGGGAGCCGCCCGACCAAGCGGCTCCCCCACGTCATACCCAAGGAGCAATGGATGATCACCGAAGAACAGTCCCGGCGTATCCTCGAGGCCGTCGACGCCGCTTTCGACGCCCAGCTGGCCTTTACTCAGGAGTTGGTGAAGCACCCGTCGCTGCGCACCCAGGAAGGCAGCGCTCAGGACCTGTTGCACTCGGCCATGGCCGCTCGCGGGCTGGACATGGACCGCTGGCAGCTTGACCCCGAGGAGCTCGCTACGCACCAAGGCTTCGGGCCGGTCAACGTCTCCTACGAGGACATGACGAACGTCGTCGGTACCTACCGCCCCGCCTCCGAAGCCGGCCGCTCACTCATCCTGAACGGGCACGTCGACGTGGTGCCGGAGGGTCCGGAAGAGCACTGGTCCCGCTCCCCCTGGGACGCACCCATCATCGACGGCTGGATGTACGGCCGCGGCGCGGGTGACATGAAGGCGGGACTGGCCGGCAATCTCTTCGCCTTCGACGCCGTCCGGGCCGCTGGTCTGGACCCGGCCGGCCGCATCCACTTCCAGTCCGTGGTCGAAGAAGAATGCACCGGCAACGGTTCACTGTCGGCGCTCATGCGCGGCTACCGGGCGGATGCCGTGATCATTCCTGAGCCCGAAGAGGACATGCTGGTCCGGGCCAACGTCGGCGTGCTCTGGTTCAAGGTGCGTGTTACCGGCAACCCGACTCACCCGCGCGAGATGGGCACCGGCTTCAACGCCATTGACGCCGCCTACACCGCCATGACCGCTCTGCGCGAGGTCGAGGAGAAATGGAACGCTGACCGCGGCCAGCACCGCTTTTTCGAGGACCTGGAGCACCCCATCAACTTCAATTTCGGGCAGATCGCCGGCGGCGACTGGCCCTCCAGTGTTCCCGCGTGGTGCGAGTTCGATGTGCGGGCAGCCATCTACCCCGGGATCCCGGCTGAACAAGCCTGGAACGAACTGCAGGAGCGACTCGCCCAGCTTGGGACCGGTCCGGCGCCTATCCATGCCGTCGCCGCCAAGACCGGATTCTTTTCCGAGGGTTACGTCTTGGAACCGGGCAGTGAAGCCGAGTCCCTGTTGCAGAGCACGCACCAGCAGGTCTTTGACACCGAGCTCGGCAGCTTCACCACCCCCGGCTACCTCGACGGACGGGTCTTCACGCTCTACGCCGACACTCCCACGCTGGTGTACGGACCGGTCTCCGAAGCGATCCATGGCTTTGACGAGCGTGTGTCCGTCGAGTCAGTCCGTCGCATCACCAAAAGCATCGCGCTGTTCATCGCCAACTGGTGCGGGGTGGAAGAGCGGGGATAGGACAGATGCCGTCAACACTGGTTCCGGCCGGTGTTGGCGGCTGCTGTCTAGTTGCCCCGCTTCCGAACAAATTCCGGCAGTTGCCGGCCTTCCCACCACGACACCGCGTGGTTGATCACCGTTCCCAGCACCAAGGACACGGCAATGGCCAGCAGTACGGCGAACTCTGTGGTCAGCTGGGGCCAGGCACCGGAGAGGGCACCGACGCCCACCGAGTAGGCGGACCACAACACGCCGGCAATGACGGAGTGCGCCAGGAACCGTCGGCCGGGCTGGGGAATCATCCCGGCCGCCACGTTGAGCGTCAGCCGCCCCAAGGGCACAAACCGGGACGTCATCACCAGTGGCAGGCCCTTGCGCCCCAGCTTAGTCCGGGCGGCACGGAAGCCGGATTGCCAGTGGCTCCCGGAGAAGAACCTGCGCTCCGGGAGGTTGAAGCGGCGCACCAGCACGAAAGTCGCAGCATCACCCGCTACCGCTCCGGCCAGCATGGCTGCCACCAGTAGGTAGGGGTTGAGTTGGTCGGTATGCACCGACAGCGAACCCAGCGCCACAAACAACGTGGTGCTCGGCACCGGGGGAACCATGGCGGAGACGCTCACGAATAACGTCCCGGCGAGATAGATCCACCAGTAATCCAGGCTGCGCAGCAGTTCGCCGAGTTCCTCCATACCTCTATCCTCTCCGAAGCACAGAGGTGGAAGTTCCAACGGATGCCGCACGGGTGCTTCAGCGTGCTGGTGCCTAGACTTAGGCCATGAGCAACATGGAGACTGCACCACGGGAAGTTGTCTGCACGTTGGAAGCCGACGCCGCCGACGTGGAAGTCCTGACTCCACGGGATGTGCCGCTGGGCGGGATCCGTGCCATGAACGTTCGTCGGACACTGCCGCAGAAACGGCGCAGCCTGATCGGGGCCTGGTGCTTCCTCGACCACTACGGACCGGATCTGGTCTCGCAGAGCGGCGGCATGCAGGTTCCCCGGCACCCGCACACCGGCTTGGCCACGGTCAGTTGGCTGTTCTCGGGGAAGATCGCGCACCGGGATTCCGCCGGCTTTGAAGCGATCGTGCGTCCGGGCGAGGTGAACCTGATGATTGCCGGCCGGGGCATCTCCCACCAGGAATTCTCGACGCCGGACACTACCCTCCTGCACGGCGCGCAATTGTGGTTCGCGCTTCCGGAATCCACCCGGAACATGCCGCCGACCTTCGAGCACTATGCGCCGGAACCCGTTGTCGGCAACGGAACCGAGGTGCGGGTCTTCATCGGCAGCTTGGCCGGCTCCACCTCCCCAATCAATACGCGCACCCCGCCGTTGCTTGGCGCCGAAGCGGTCCTCCGGGCCGGATCGCGGCTGGAACTCGACCTGGACCCCGATTTCGAACACGGCATCCTGCTGGATACCGGGGACCTTCGGCTGGACGGGGAGGAGGTACCCGTAGACCACCTTGTCTATCTCTCCCCCGGCCGCGGCCGCGTGGTGCTGGAGGCGGGGGACGTCCCGGCACGGGTGCTGCTGATCGGTGGCGAGCCGCTGGGCGAGCAAATCATCATGTGGTGGAACTTCGTGGGAAGGAGCCACGACGAGATCGTCGCCTACCGCGCCGCCTGGCAAGCAGAGATCGACGTCGAACCCGCCCCGGAACCAGCCGGTGGCACGTACCCGGACGGCACCCCCTATCCCCGGTTCGGCCCGTACCCGGAGGGGATGCCGGCCCCGCTCCCGGCGCCAACCCTGCCGACCGTCCAACTGCGCCCCCGAGGCTGACCCGCATGACGCTCCCCCGGCCGACAACTACAGGAGACAGCATGGAATCCGAAGCGACAATCACCGTCCGCCCTAACGCCGAACGCCACCGTTACGAACTGCTCGAGGGAGACAAGGTCATCGGCAAGGCCCACTGGCTGCCGTTCGAGGGCAGCACGGGTCCGGAACGGATCTTTTTCCACACCACCGTCAAGGAGGAATACTCCGGCCAGGGGCTCGCCGGACGCTTGGCCAGCTACGCGCTCGAAGACACGTCTGCCGCAGCCGTGGCCGCTGTCACCGTCTGCCCCTATTTCAAGGCCTATGTGGAAAAGCATCCGGAATACCAGCCGAACACCGTTCCCGTCCGCCCGGAACACCTTGAAGCGGTCGCCGAGCTCAGCAGCTAGCCGGAGTGCCCGACCAGGGCGGCAGCTTCAGGGCCTGTGCACGGGCGTCCCGGGGTGGCTGCGGCCGCAGACGTCCGTGGAGGTGGACGGGTCGATTCTACGCAACGGCGTGCGGCGGGGCCTGGCGGAGCCGTACGGTAGCCGGATGGAACGCTTTACAGGGTTCATCGCGGGTCTGGGCACCAGCGCGGGTCGCCGACTGGTGGTCGGGCACTGGATGGACTCGCCGCTCGGCGCCTTCACGGACGTCATGACCGAGGACCGCGACGGGCTGCGGACGCTGCTGGCCCCCAACCGGGCGGTCGCCGACTATGTGTCCGCGACCTACCGCTTCGGCGACGTGGTGGTGGCGCCGCTGGACGCCAGCCTGAGCCCCGCCGGGGAACGGAGCGCGGAACCGGGGAACGAACCCGGGACCGCCGCACTGGTCCTCCGCGTTTCCGGCGGCCCGCTGGAGCTGCGCGCCGACCTGGGCCCGGTGACAGCGCTGGGCTGGATGCTGCAACTGGTCCCCGCCCGGATCGCCGTCCACCCGGCGTGGCTGACAGCCGTGAACGGCGCCGCGGGGATCCTGCTCCCGGGGGTGGCCACCGCCGGCTCCGCCGGAGGCGGACGTCGGGAGTACTATGGCGTGCGCTCCATCCGTAGCATTGAGCGCGCCGCGGCGAGCTGGAACGGGGCCGGCCTCGGGCCCCTCGCGCCGGTGGATCCGCCCGTGCGCTTCGGCTTCGGTTCCGTCCCCCGCACGCCGCAGGCCGTGGCCGTCACGACGACGATCCTCCCCGTCCGCCGCTGAGGCGGGACCGGGTGGCTAAAGGGGGTTAGTGGCGTTCGTTCCGGGGGCAACAAGACCTTCCCTTCTCAAGGTCGGGAGTTGCCCGCCCGCCAGTCGCATAAACCGGTCCTCTAACGCGTCGATGAAACGCGAGAACTTATGCATTGGCCTGGAGGATGGGGCCCGCCTCTGTTCTTCCATCCGGCAAGGAGCGATCCGAACGAGTGATGATCATCGACTGTGCCTGCCGCACCAAGTCCCTTGAGGGATGTGAGGGCGGCCGCATGGTCAATCGGCAAGTCAGGCTCGATTTGGGTCATCATTCCATCCCCAATGTGGGCCAATGACACGGCCATTTCCCAACCGGGAACGGGAACCTCACCTCCCGTACCGATGCTGCCGGCGCCACGACCTACACGTACGACAGCCAGAACCGGCCCAAGACCAAGACCACCGGCGGGACCACCACGACCTTGGGCTGGGACCACGCCTCCAACATCACCTCCTACACCGACCCGGCCGGGACCGTGGCCTACCGTTACGACGACGATGACCGGCTCGTCGCCCTGGCCGCGCCCGGCGGCTCGTGCCCGGCCACCCCGGTGTTCCCGAACAGCACCAAATGCACCGGCTTCAGCTATGACAACAACGACCGCCGCACCGTGGTAAAGCACCCGAACGGGGTGAAGAACACCACCGTCTACGACAAAGCCGACCGCATCACGAGCATTACCGCGACCAACAGCTCCAACACCGTGCTCTCCAAGCGGGCCTACACGTACACCGTGGGGGCCACCGGCAAGGACGGGGCACTGCGTGCGCAAGACCATGACCACTGAGACCGGCGCCCTCACCACCTACGCTTACGACA
The DNA here is from genome assembly GCF_059091865.1 of Arthrobacter sp. B0316-1-20. Classification (NCBI taxonomy): domain Bacteria; kingdom Bacillati; phylum Actinomycetota; class Actinomycetes; order Micrococcales; family Micrococcaceae; genus Arthrobacter; species Arthrobacter sp. B0316-1-20. The sequence continues at coordinate 112,730 of NZ_JBNHHC010000017.1, forward strand.
AGATGGCGCGCCTCACCCAGGCCGTGACCGGGACCAGCACCGAAGCCTGGACGTATGACGCCAATGGAAATCGACTCACCGCAGCCAAGACCGGAACCGCCACAGTTCATTACGATACAACGCCGCCGATCAGCTCTGCTGGACCGCTCCAACCGCCGGGACCTGCGCGACACCCCCAGCCGGGGCTGCGACCTACACCTACGACGCCAACGGGAACACCACCAAAGCAGGCACCCCCACCAGCGTATACAACGTGTTCGATCAGATGACCTCGCACACCCGATCCGGTACCGCGACACCCTTCACGTACGCCGGGTCGTCCAACACCGAACGCACCGCAGCCGGGACCACCAGCATCCTCAACGGACTGCTCGGCATCACCCGCACCACCGCCGGCAGCAACAGCACATCGTTCGTCCGCGACAACGAAGGCAACCTGCTCAGCCTGACCAACAGCGCCGGCACCTTCTACTACACGACCGACGCACTGGGCTCCACCATCACCCTGACCGACAGCAACCAGGCGAAAGCCGCCAACTACACCTACGATTCCTGGGGCACCACCACCGCCACCGGCACCCAGGCCGGCAACAACCCCTTCCAATACACGGGCGGCTACAAGGACACCGCAACCAACCTCACCAAACTCGGCGCCCGCTACTACGACCACACCACCGGCCGCTTCACCCAACCAGATCCCTCCTGGCAAGAACAAAATCGCTACGCCTACGCGCAATGCAACCCAACCAACAACACCGATCCAACGGGTTTGCTGACTGGCGGCGAGATTTTCGTGGAATGTACAACTGGCGCTGCCGATAGCGGAGCAATCGGTCTTGGACTAGGCCTCGTGAGCGGAGGAGCTGGTCTGGTGTTCACGCTAGTTAGCGCTTGCGTCGGCAGCGTCGCGGTGGCAGGGCTCGCCGAAGCTTTGGCAAACTCGGCGGCACAGGAGCAGCAGTTCAGGGATGGCTTAAATTACGTACAATTCCTCAACGACCTCAAGAGAATAGGTCGGGCACTCTAGGGATGGATAAGAATGTTTCCGAAAAAGGGACAAATTTGGACCCATCGTCAACGAGGTCGACTGTTCAGCCTCTGGTTAGCGCTTCCACTGCTAGCTGGAATCGTTGGGGGAACCTTCCTCGCGGCCACCGAAGGAGACTGGTTCATCCTCGCCCTTTCGGTAGTTGGCTTAGCTGCTACAGCTGGTTTCCTCATAGATCATGAACGCCGTCATCGTGGGGAGCCATAGATGCCTCGGGCTGAAGAGCGCCTCTCCTGGCGCCTTGGAAGGAGTCGCGGGAGCTATGCGAGGCGTTTTAGGCATTTAGGCACCTACACCACGTATTGCAAACGCAACTCCCGTAGAGCGTTGAGAATACGGAGGAGGTCAACTTGCCCGCCGATCACATCCCTCCTGGATTTTCCCCCGAGCCCAATGGCGGCGGATCCGGACGTCCCAGCGGCTTAGCCATACTTGGGGCCTTTGCGGTACCCGTTGGTGGAGCAATGTTGATGAATGCGCTCTCCAGAGCATTAGGGTTTGGAGTCGCTTCGCTCATAATGGCTGGGATTCTCGTAGTCATGTTGGCGGTGATGTTTCCGATTCTTCTCCGTAGACATCGACGGCAGCGAAATATAAACAGCGGCGACGAAGACGGCACCTCCGATTCGTATCGGCATTCGTAGGTTGGTTGCCTTACTAGGTCCGATGGCACGTGCTCGTGGTGTTTGCGGAAGGGCGGCACGATACTGTTTGGCCGTTTGGAGCCGCAGTGGTGGCTATCATCGCTGGACTGCTGGCCGCCAGGAAGGGGCGACACAACCGCCAGGCCGCAGCGGTCTCGACGGCCAGACACCCCTGTTCCTCAAGAAGGAGCAGGGGCGCCTCGCCAGGAACCGAAGCCAACCAAGGGACGAACAGCAAGAATGAAAATATGGATAGGTGGATTCAGTCTCCTAGCCGTGATCAGCCTCCTGATGATCATCTTCGGAGAAGGCCTGCCCGTAAGGCTCATCTACTCTGCTTTACTAATCGTCTGCCTGGTGATCATCGTAAAAGTATGGAAGAGACGTTGTCCCTGACGCGGCCTTTCTGAACAGAAAATGCGTAGGGGTGGCCCCGTTGAAGGAGCGAACATGATCTCGCTGTTGGCTACTGGTGTTGTCATGTTGATGATCGGGGCGGTCTACTTCCTGCGAAATCCAAGGACCAAAGGCGAGGGGTGGATAACGACCAGGGCTATGTTTCTTGGGACGGGTCTTCTTGGCTCCGCCCTGATAGTTGCCTGCGGTGTATCGGCGATGCTCGGAGCATAGTGAGGCTGTGACTCAGGCCCCCTCAACGACAGAGCACCCCTGTTCCTTGCGAAGGAGCAGGAGCGCATTGCCTCGTGGCGAGTGCTTGCCGGCGGCAACCGGTATTCTCTCGGCAGTGACGGGAGCGGCGACCGGCGGAGTTGGCATTCTTCTGAGTTGTTAGGGGTGGAGAAGTTCAGTGGGACGCACCTTCATCGTAATCATTTCCCTGCTTGTAGTTGCCGGCGTCATGCTGAGTGTGGCGGCCGAGACAACCGAACTCTTGGTCGCGGGGATAGTGATAGCTGCCTGTGGCGCGCTCGGTGTGGGTTCCGCGATCTACTCCAGGAACCGCCGCTGAGTAATGATTCTCGGACCTCCCGCCTGACCGGCAGCACCGCAGCCCCAGGACGAGCCGGTGGAGCTAGTCCACGGCTCGGCTTAGGAGTTCCTGCGCCGGCGCCTGTTGCCCGCCTACAACCGGCGTAACGACGGCAAAAGCGGTTCATGGTGGCCCAAATCTCTCCACGGTGAAGCAGTCAGCCGCGTCACGCTGTGGCGGGCGTGGGAACACCTCAACTTGATGCTGCGACGGGGGATGAGCCTGCGGTGGCGCGATCACGCGTACCACTACATGGCAGTGCTGCTCAATCCGGACGGAACGTTTCACAGCTGCACGCCGACGCAAGTCACCAACACCTTCGACGCGGCCGGCCGGGTCGCCACGACCAAGGACGGAAAGAGCCAGACCGCCACCTACACCTACGATGGTATGACCGTCTCACCGAGACCCCCTACGGGGCACCCTGTGCAGTAGCAACCTGCGTGAGCTACGGCAGTCGAACGCTATTTTCGGCCAACCAACCAAAAATGTACGGAAATACGTGTGGAGACGGACCGCCCTTTACCTCTCGCTCATCCCCCACCGGAACGCCCGGCGGATCGCCGACGGCTACCGATCCCTCGGCGATGGACACGGGAGGCAGGCTAGTCGCCTCACGGGCCCACCTTGCGGATCGGGGCAGCGAAGTTTTCCGGACACAAGCTGCTGGAGGAGTTCAACTTCGACCACCAGCCTGCCGCGGACCGGAACTCGTCGCGCAACCAGGGTCTTCCTGGAAGAAGGCAAGAACGTGGTTGCAGGGTGTGATTAAACTCGTCGAAGTTTTCTCTTTCGCCCGGCTGCAGTCTCCACTAAATGCGACACGGTCGTTGCAATATCCAAGAGTCTTGGGTATTGCAACGACCGATAACCCCATCAATCATCCGGTCACGTTCCATCTATTTTTCGGTCGTTGCAGGTGCTACTGGTAGATAGAGCCGACACAGTGCGAACTATAGGATGGCTTAAGTGTCGCAGTAGAGCGAGGATCCACGAAGGTTTGCGTCAGCGGAGAGGTAGATATAGGAACCGCTTTCAGATTTGTAATTGCTCGAGCTGATCCGCACTTGCCGACCCGGATTGCTATACGTTAAAAGTGTTTGTTGTGGTCGATGACAGTCGATGAACATGAGAGATTGTGGATCCTGCGGCGTCAGAAAGAATGTGAGCGTATGGCCCCCAGGCCTGGCCGCACGTTATACTCCCGAGTTGCATAGTCGCCGCTTGTGCTGCTGTCGGCATACTGACAGCCAAGAGGAGACCTCCCACAATTGACATAGCACCGACAACCAATGGTTTCTTTGCCATTTCTAACCCCCCAATCGGATCCGCTACTCGGATTAGTTAAAGGATTATCCCCAATATTCTGCTTGGGGGCAAGAGTTTGTGAGCGTCGCGACGTCCGAATGGAGGATAATTCCTTGGTCCAGCAGATCGGCGTAAATGCTCCAATCAGCATTGCTTTCAATGAACGTCTGCAGAGACGGCCGGCTTGCCCCTTCATATCCGAGTTTGGCTAGACAGTCTGCCGTCTCATTCGCAAGTTTGTATGCTTCCGACCATTGGTCTTCAGTAAAGGCTGCCTTATCTGGCAGTAGACCTTCACCACATTCTTCGACGTCTTTTTGATAAACGTCCAGTTGGTCGTTAGGGACAGAAGCCTCGACCCCGTTGTCGTCGCTAAGGGTTGCCTTCCATCCACGATCTTGGAGACAAGCTATTCGGCGTTCCGCTGCATCCAGGGCAGAAGTAGCGTGAGTAACTGGAGGAGCATCATCAGTAGATGAACATCCGGCTAAGAACGGGACAAGCATGGCCGCCAGACATACGTTGGCTATGAAGGAGCGCCCACCAAATGAGTCCAGATCAACACCGGGCCGTTTCCTAGAATAAACCCCTACTCTCATGCCCTGAAAATAACATGGAAGGTCTCGGCGTGCTAGGGGACACGTAATTCGCGAATTGGATCCCGCCGAGCTGCAACTAATGCTGGCAAGGACGCCGCGAGCACTGCGACCGCGCATGCGAGTACCGCGACCGCACCTATGAAATCCAAGGGCGGCATAGGGTCTGCCGTCGAGGCTAGTGCGACAACGGCACCCGCACTGCCGAGCGTGGCGCCGATGATGGCTAATATCAGCATTTGCGAGAGGACGAGCAAAATAATTAGCGTGCGGGAGGCGCCAAGCGCGCGTCGGCGACCATAGTCCTTCCTGCGTAGCATCGTAAATCCATAAAGAATTGAGGCAACGAAAACAGCGCTGATACCGAGGATCACCAACACCAAATCGCGGCCGAAAGATCCTAGCTGTCCCTCTATAAGAGCCCTGAGCGTCACGAATGCTTCACTTGTGGCGATCGTAACTTTGCTTGGATCGTCCACTGCAAGCAGCGACTGCACCGCCGTGGACACAGACGAAACCAGAGCAGGCTGTTCTGTCGTCACTACGAGAACGCTCACGGGTGCCACGACCTCCGCTGTCTGCGGCACCAGCAACATGGGCTCAAGGAACTTAAGGTATTCCGGTACCGTCAATTGCCCTACGACTGCATAATCACGGCCTTCATTGGTAACCACACCGCCTGCCGCACTCAACATGCCCAGTTGATCGAGTGCCCATGATGATGCCCAAGCGGTTGCACCGTTAACAATGCCGTCAGCTGGAATACCCAGGCTTGAATCGTCGGTACTCCAGACAGGACGAAGTGGCACCGAAGTCCCGCCCGCAAATTCTGCATTTCGTGTATCTGCGGCTGTCCCAAAAGCAATGGCCGACTCGATGCCGTCGAAATTCGTTAGCCGGTCCAGCACCCGGGAATCCAAGCCCGCCCCTGGTTCCGCCCGAACGATAATTGATCGTGTCCCCGCCGAGTCAATCGAGGAAAGCACTGCATCCTCCGCCCCGACTGTGCGGCCGGTTGTGAGTAGCACGCTTGCGCACATGCCTGCGACGATTACGATCGAGACGATTGAGGAAATCGGTTGAGTCCACGCGGTTACCGCTGCCTCACGCAATATCACGGCGATTCGTCGTACCCAGTTCATAGCTCAATCCGCCTGTCACATTTTCGCACAAGGGACGGGTCATGGGTCACGATCACGACTGCCGCTCCCGTGGCGGCATGATCCCTAAAGGCCTGCATGACGACAGAACTTGAGATGGAATCCAAGTTGCCTGTCGGCTCATCGGCAAGTAAGACGGGCGGAGAGTGTAACAGCGCCCGGCAAAGTGCAATTCGTTGCGCTTGCCCTCCCGAAACCTGACCTGGCTTAGCGGTAGCACGCAGCTGAACCTCAAAGCGCTCTAGGAGCTCTTCTGCCCTTGACCGCGCTTTTCTGTGCTCGTCCCAACGGTAGAGCGCTGTTTCCAATACGTTGTCAAGGACAGTACGCGTGGAGTCAAGCGCTGAGTCTTGGAACACGAAGCCGAAATACCATGCGCGCAGTTCCGCTCTCCGGCTGTCGCTCAGAGCATGAACCGCCTCCCCCTTTATACTGACACTGCCCCCTGCCGGTTGGAGCATTAGGCCGAGTAGGTAGAGCAAAGTTGACTTGCCACAACCCGAACGGCCGGTAATCGCTACAATTTCTCCCGCCTCAAATTCGGCCGACCAGTCTTCAAAGAGCGCGCTACTGCCGTAGCCGAAGCTGAGGTTCGTGGCCTTGAGCACGGCTCAGCCCTCATTCGCCGGCACACGCACCTGGAGCCCAGCTTTTACACCCTCGATGACAGACATCCCTCGGGCACTCGCAAGTATCTCCACCGGGTGCTCTACCCCGGCCTCGTCTACGACGGCAGTTGAACCGTTCGCCCTTGAACGCAGCGCTGCGGTCGGGACTGTGAGGCCTTGAACAGTCTCGACTGTGATGATCTCAGAGCGAAGTAGCGATGGTCCCGTCACCGGCAGCTCGCTGCAGGCTTCTGCACAGATCGTCGTTCGGTCCTGTCCCTGCAAGACCACCTTAATCGCGCCGTTCTCATCCGTGGTCCGTTCTCCTGCGAAGCCGATCCATTCGGTGCCTTTGGGGCTGGTGATGAGCACACGCGCAGCAGTAGGAATGAGCGTGGCCTGCGTCTCTGTCACCGGCAACATAAATTTTGGGGACGAAGGTAGCGTCGAAACCACCTGCTCACCGCCAGCGAGTTGCGCTCCTGTACTAAGCGTCTCAGGATCCAGTGTCACCCGTATTGGCAAATCCGGTAGGAACAGCACGTCTCCCAATTCGACAACACCTGTCTGAAGAAGGCCCAGCGATTTCTGCCATTTATGTACAGCCCAATAGACCCCGGGACCAAAAGAGCCGTCAACGGGACCTTCATAGAATCCGAGGCTCTGAAGCAGATTTTGCAGCTGGCTGACATCCGTGCCAGTGGCTCCGCTCGACAATGCCCGGAACGCCGGAACTTCTCCCTTTCCGACCAAAACAGGCCGTAAGTCCACTGTGTAGAGCACGGCACCCGCATCAACTTCGTCCCCAGCGGCGACATCCTCAGAAGTGACGATGCCGACTGCTTGATTGATCCCTGTCGGCACGGGCGTCCACTCGGCTACAGTATTCAAATTGATGCTGGAACCCACCTCGCCACTTACGACCTGAACTGTCGTGAACGGCTGCACCTCTAAGACTTTATCCGGTGAAGAGAAAACCGTGGCGAGTGCCCAACCTACGGCCCCGGCTACAAGTGCAACACAAAGCATCAAAGCAACAATGAGCCGTTTGCGGCTTTTGCGGCGTCCGGCTATATGGGGCGACTCCGTGGTATCCAACACGGACCCAGCATGGCACAATGTCGCGCCTTTTCGAAGCATTCGTGACTCAAATACGGGCTTTCCGATGTCTAAGAATCATAAGCAAAGTCCCGTCCACACCTCAGTGGTCAATTCAGCGCCATGACCATTCAAGTGCCAATGACCAGCCTCTCTTCGTGAATCGGGCGGCTTTGTTCACGCGTGTTTTTCTCCGACTGTTTCACCGTCAGGCGCACGAGCAGAACAATTAGGGCCAGCAGCACGGCGGTCCGGGCGCCGGCAGCCCGTAGCAGGGATCCGGCCGCGGGGCTTGTTTAGGAGCGTGGCACCTCGGTCGTCGTGCCAGACCATGCGGCAACGGTGGTGGCCGCCTTGGGAAGCTTCAGGGTGAAGCTGGTCCGCGGCGTGGCGTCCAGTCCCAGGTGGCAGGCGATGGATGCGGCCAGTTCGCCGGCCAGGGTCAGGCCGATTCCTTCGCCGGTGCCACCTGTCATGTGCCGGTGGAAGATCTCACCTTCGGGCCGTTGCCCGTCATCGGTGACCGTGATGCCAAGATGGGTGCCGGCGTCGGCTGCCCGTAGGGTTACTGTGCCCGTGCCGTGCTTGAGCGCGTTGTCGATGAGGACGTCGAGGATCTGCTGCACCGGCCCCTGGGGCACCGTGGCCGGGAGCGTGTCGGGCAAGTCTGCCTTCAGCTGGCGGCCCAACCCGTCGGCGGTGGCCCGCCAGCGCGCGATGGCCGTGGCGGTGACCGACACCAGGTCGATGTGGGTTCCAATGGCTGTGCGCTGGTTCCTGGCGAGGTCCAGCAGATCGTTGACGGCTTCGTTCAGGCGGTCCACTTCGTGGAGGGCGCGTCCCAGATCAGCGGTCAGCTCCGGCGGGGTGTCCTTCCGCAGTGTGAGGTCTTCGATCTCCAGGCGCAGGGCGGTGAGGGGGGTGCGCAGCTGGTGTGAGGCATTGGTGGCAAACTCACGTTCCCTCCGCAGCATGCCCTCCAGCGCGATGGAGCTGGTTTGCAGCGCCTGTCCGATGCCGTTCGCCTCGGGGATCCGGAAGCGCGGAATATCGGTAGCGAAGTCGCCGTCCCCCAGCCGGCGCGCCGCGTCGGCGAGCTTCAGGAACGGGCGGGACATGGTGGTGGCCACGAAAAGCCCGGCGGCTACGGCCGCCACCAGCAGTCCCAGCCCCAAGATAACGAGCGAGACCAGTTCCTCGGCTACCCGTGCCTCGACAAAGTCGGCGGACCGCGAGAGGGTCACGGTCCTGCCGTCGGGGAGGTCGCGGGTGAAGACAATATTGGCCGGATCAGGCACTAGCTCGGCTCCGGCGGCAATGACGCTTCCATCGGCCCGAACATATTCAATCCGTTCCGCCTGGTTGATGAGCCCTGCCAGGAAATCCGCGGTAACCGCCTCGTTGCGGGCGCGTTCGGGCAGCAGCACTTCAAGCAGGTCAACGGAACGTTCGATTTTTCGGATTTCCGTGGCGCGGACGTCGTCCGCGATGATGTAGGACCGAGGGATAGCGTAGAGCGCGACCAGCGCGACGGCCAGGCAGACGAATGCTGCTACGAGGCGTTCACGCATCCGTTTGAATCGGTTCCAACCGGAAGCCAACACCGCGCACGGTGGTCACCCTCGCCGATGCGCCGTGTTCTTCGAGCTTCTGGCGCAGGCGGCCGATGGTGACGTCAAGGGTCTTGGTGGAGCCGAACCAGTTTTCGTCCCACACCGTATCCATCAGCGTCTCCCGCGTGAAGACGGTGCCGGGCGCAGTGTGCAGCAGTGCCAGCACGTCGAACTCCTTCGCGGTCAGGGGCAGTTCCCTGCCGGCCACCTGGGCCCGCCGGGATTGGGTGTCGACGTCCATTCCGGCCCGTGTCGGTTCCGCCGGCAACGAGCGTGCATCGTTCCGGTGGCGGCGCAGCAGCGCCCGCGTCCTGGCCAGCAGCTCCGCGAGTCCGAACGGTTTGGCCATGTAGTCGTCCGCGCCGACGTCGAGGCCGACGACGCGGTCCAGCTCTCCGCCGCGGGCGGTCAGGATCAGGACACCGCCGCTGAAGCCGTCTTCCCGCAGCCTGCGGCACACTTCCAACCCGTCGATGTCCGGCAGTCCAAGGTCCAGGATAACCAGATCGGTGCCGCCGGCCCGGACATGGTCGAGGGCGGGCTGCCCGTGGGACACGCGGTCCACGTGATAGCCCTCGCGCTCAAGGGTTCGAAGGAGCGGAAGCGCAATGCCGTCGTCGTCCTCCACCACCAATATCTGGTGAATCATTTAACAACTATAGCCGCGGTCCTATCGGGGCGGATCAAGGCAAGAGTCAGAAGGACCAGCACGCCAGGCGCCAGCACGACTACGAGAATGCCATAGGCCGTCCAGCCTGCCGCCGGCTCGCCCGGCCAGCCGATGGCGGCGTGCATGAACTGGCCAACCAAGGCGAACAGGGCCAGCAAGGCACTGAAAAGCTTTGATTCGAAGCAGCCCGTCCACCACAGCCGTGCCGCTACAGCCAAACCGGCCACGGCACAAAAGACCAGTACCAGCCCGATATGGTCAGTGCGGCCGAAGTGGGCGAACGCCTGGCCGCCCTGCACCAGGGCCAGGACCGCTCCCGCCGCGGCGGCGGCGCCGGTCACGGCGTTCCTGGGCCTAGAAGTCGACGTCAAGGGGGCCCCCTTCAGTGACCGGCGCCGTCGACGCCGGATTCCCCGTGAGGTCGAGGGCGGCCGCGGACGGCGTCCAGACCATGTTCGCCGCGGCAGACATGGTGCGCAGGTTGTTGCTGCCGCTGGCCGTGTTGTCGAGGGTGATGATGACGGTGGTCGCCTGCACGCCGTTGACCGTCGTCGTTCCCGCCTTCATGGTGGCGTTGAACTGTGCGGTCTTGTTGGCCTTGACGAAGTTCTGCTTCAGGTTCACGGAGCCGAGGTTGACGGCGCCACCGGAGCGCTGCACGTCGAGCGTGTCGCCGGTGGCGCCGAGGCCGAGCAGGGCGCCGTCCTGCAGGCCGACGGTGACGGTCTGGGCCGCACCACTCCAGCCGGGGGTGATGGAGGACAGGTTGACCTGCTGGTTGTAGGTGAAGGTGATGGAGTCGCCCGGCTGCAGCTTGCCGACGGATCCGCCGTTGGCGGCCTGGACGTCGAACCCGCGCAGAGGGGTGTTGTCGACCTGGTGGCCGGTTGTCGCCTCGGAGATCGTTGTCTTCCCGGTTCCGTCGAGCAGGGCGGCGCGGAAGTCGTAGAGCCCGTTGGCCACGCTCGCGCTGTTCCAGCTGCACCCGTAGGGCGAGGTGACGTCCACACAAATATCGGTCCAGGCCGAGGTGCCGCTGGGTGCCCGCTGAATGGTGACAGAGGTGACTCCGGCTTTGGAGCTGGCCGCGGCGGAAAGCGTCACCATGCCGGTCAGGTAGGCCCCCGGGTTTTCCATCGAGACGGCCGATGCGTTGTTGTCCACCATCCGGTTGTCGATCGACCTGGAGACCGTGCTGTTGCCCGCCAGATCGGTGGCGACGGCGCGGAAGTCGTAGCCGCCGTCGGGCAGGGCCTTGGTGTCGAAGCGGCAGGAGTAAGGGGCCGTGCTCACGGTGCAGAGGTCCTTGTAGCTACCCGAGCCGGTGGCCGCGTACTGCAGCACTGTCTGCGCTATGCCGGAGTGGGCGTCCGAGGCCTTGGCCTGGAAGGTGCGGACACCGGCAAGCGGCGAGCCCGGGTCCGTCATCGAGACGGCCGGTGCCTGGTTGTCCACCAGCACGTCCTCGGCAACGGCCGAGTAGAAGGTGCTGCCGCCCACGACCGCGACAGCCCGCAGGTCGTAGAAGTCGTTGTCCAGAGCGGCGGTGTTCCAGCTACAGCTGAACGGGGCCTTCAGATTGGTGCAAATCCCGGTCCACCTGTTCGCATCGGCTGCCGAGTACTCGATCCGCAGTGTATAGCCGAGGGTGCCGGCGTTGTGGACGGCGGCGGAGAGTGTGGGTGTCCCGCGTACCGCGTCCATGGTCTCGCCCAGGGTGACCAACAGGTTGTTGGCCAGCGTCGCTCGGAGAGCCTCGGAAGTGGCGGAGTAGCCGGCGTTGTCGGTCGCCGTCGCCCTCAGTCCATAGCTGCCGTCGGCCAGCGGTTTGGTGTTCCAGGCACAGGAATAGGGCGCCTGCGCGGCGGTGCAGACCTCGGCCCAGGACGAGGCGCCCGGGGCCAGGAACTCGAACCGCACAGTCTTAACCCCGGTTTCGGCGTCCGTGGCGGCGGCGGTCAGCGTCACCGCGTCCCTTAGTGCGGAAGCCGGAGCATCGAGCACGACAACGGGCGGGGTCCAGTCTGCGGCTGCTGTCACTTGGGCGGTGCTTGAGGTGGTCGCGGTGAAGGCCGCGGTGGAGAATCCCGGCATGCCGGCCCAGACGACAGCAACAGAGGCTGTCAGCAAGGCGAGCAATGCTGTGCGGGCTTTCATTTCCTGGACCTTCTCCTGAGTCTTGGCGCGTTCATCCCGACGGGACGACCTATGGTTTCAACGTTAGAACGGCGAAGTACACAGCTCTCCCACGCAGGATCCACGCGAAAGTAACAGTGCCGGATGGCACCGCCCGGGCGGCGCCATCCGGCACTGTTACTTCAATCGGGTCGGCTCAGGCCGGGTGCCCAACCTGCACGACGGGCTTGGCCGGGGCCTTGGGCCGGAGGCCGCGAACAAGGTCCACCAGGAAGAAGGTGGCCAGGGCGCCGGCCGGGACGCCGATGATCAGCATCCGCTGGCTCTTATCGGCCAGGGCGATGAAGGCGTGCCCGACGTACGGCACGGTGGCCACGACCCGCGGCTGCAGGGGCTCCTCCAGCCGAAACTCCCACGGATCCTGCGAACTGTTCGCATCGCCCTTGGTTCGGAACACCGGCCCGTGGGCGCCCTCGTCGATGCTGATGATCCGGTGGGTTACCAGCCGGGTCAGACCCGAATCGGGCGGGGGCATGTAGGTGATGACATCTCCGACCCGCAGCTGGTCTACCGGGACCGGCTCTTCAAAGGCCAGGGAACCACGTTCAAAGGTGCCTGACATCGACGTGCCGGTGATGACATAGCGTTCCATGCCCAGCAGCCCGGGCACCAGGATGGCCGCTGCGGCAGCGATGCCCAACACCGCCGCCATGTTGATGAAGCCGCCAACCACTCGTTGGCGCAGAGTGCGCTGCGTGCGTGCCATTGCCAGGTCCTTTCATGCTGAGCTGCCGGCGCGGCCCTGACCGTGGGCCACGCCGGTAGGGGTGGTTGCTACGGCTGCGTGTAGTTCTGGCCTTCGGACTGGACTGCACCCCAGGCGTAGAGCGCTGTGGCGGTCTTGCCCTGCTCGGCGTTGGTGGCGTTCTTCGACAATGTGACGGTGAAGACGAACTCGCGCTTTTCCCCTGCCGCCCAGGAGCCGAGGCCGGTCTCGCCCAATGCGCCCAGGTTGCCGGCCCAGACGATGGTCTTCGGGTTCTTCGCGTCGGTAATCTTCAGGGTCAACAGGTCGGCGTTGGGGAAGGTGCTGGTGGCTGTTTCCTTCAGCGTGAAGGAAGCCGGCAGCGTACCGGAGTTGGTGATCGCCACCGAGCCGGTGACGCTGTCGCCGGGCTTCAGGTTGCTCATGTTGAACACGGCGCTGTTGGCCTTGCTGTTGCTAAGCGACAACGAGCCGGAAGTGAAAGCGTTGTCCGTGTTGACCGAACTCGCGGCGAAGTCAGCGCCCGAGCCGACGGCCACGGCACCGGCGGCCAGGAGCCCGGCCAAGGACAGCAGGATGCGGCCGCGGCGGCGGGAGGGAGAGGCGATTGCAGTAGTCATGGTTTTCCCTTTCAGAGGAGCGGGTGGCGTTAGGTAAAACGTTATTTGGGCCAACCCCACAGGAATCCCTCAGAAACAACCCGGATATGCCAACGCTCCTCCACACAAGGCAACAGGTTTTGCACCACCGTCAACAGATGATCCGGAGCGGGTGAGGTCGGTCCGGCTTGACGCGCGGATGATCTATAGGACTGCTGCCCGGAGCTAACAGGAGTCAAAGGTGAAAGTCGGACCCGTTGAGATGATGGTCTGTGCGTAGTTTCCTGCAGTGGGGGCGGTCCAGCAGAGCTGATCGGCGGTGTTGTAGGCGTAGTGCACAGTGGCGGTGCCCGTCCTGGCTGAGGTGAGCCGGTTGGAGTTGGCGTCGTAAGTTCACGATTCGGTGCTGGCCCCGGTGACTTGCCTGGTTGAGCCGGCCATTTTGTCGTAGGTGTAGGTGGTGGGGGTCCCGGTTTCGCTGGTCATGGCCTTGCGGGGTGCCCCGTCTATTCCGGTAGCCCCCACGATGTAGGTGTAGGCCCGCTTGGAGAGCACGGTGTTGGAGCTGTTGTTGGTCGCGGTACTGCTCGTGATGCGGTCGGCCTTGTCGTAGGCGGTCGTGTTCTTGACCGATACCGCGGCTGGATGTCTACCTTTGAAGCGGCCGGATGTTCCACCCTTAAATGAGTGCCGTTCGTTCCAGCATCCGGACCCGCTGGAACTGACGCCGGTGCCCGCCAGTTGTTAAGGCGAGAGATGGTCAGTCAACGAGTCCCGGCTTTGACCCCGGGCAGGCGAGGAGCACGACGTGGGAATGTTCGACAAGCTGGTCCAAAAGGGCAAAACCATGGCGGTCCAGTATGCCAAAGAGCAGCTCGCCCAACGGACCGGTCAGCAGCGCCAGAACCGGCCGCAGGACTCCGGAATTGGCTACGGCCAGCAGCCCGGAAACGGATATCGACAGGACCGCGGATACAACTATGGCGGCGATGACCGGCGTGGCGGTTACGAAGGTCAGCGGTATCCATCGGCGCCGCAGCCGAATGTCGGCAGGCCTCGCCCAAGCGCCGGACACGACGCCGACCAGGCAGCCATCGCCAAGTACAAATACATGCTTCAGACCGCGCCGCCGCAGGATATGGAGCGGGCCCATGCCGAAGCCTTCGCTCGCCTGACCCCGCAGCAGCGCGCCATGCTCCGGGACGATCTCAACAGCCAGCTTCCTGCCTCGGAGCGGGCCGCCTCCGACCGGCCGGAAACTTTGGCCAGGACCGCCACCCGCGCCGAGGTAGCCCAACCGGGCTTCATGGAACGGATCCTCGGCCGGAGCGGATCGGGACGCGGCGGCGGCCGCCTGGCAGCTGGAGCCGCTGGTGCCGCCGGCGGTTTGGGCGCCGGGCTGCTCGCCGGTGTGGCCGCCGGCTTCGTCGGTTCGGCCATCGCAGGTCCCCTGCTGGACGGGTTCTCCGGAATCGGGGAGGGAATCGCCGGCGCGGCGGACGGGATCGGCGATAGCGTTGCGTCCGCCGGGGAGGGCTTTGCGGACAACGCAGGCTTCGGTGGCTTCTTCGGCGACGGCGCCGGTGGCCTCTTTGGCGACGGCGACGGTGGCTTGGGCGACTGGGAAATCTAACTCCGCCGTCGTCCCGGTGTTGCAGGCAGGCAGGGTTACCGGGCTTCCCCGATCGCAGTAGCGTTGCGGGTGTCGGCCCGCCTCCTGGGGCGTCCGCGGCCAATGGATCCACCGCAACGGGCCGGCCTGTGCCGGCCGCCGGGAAGGAAGAATCCCATGCCCACTTACCAGATCGGCTATTTTGTCGGCAGCTTGTCCAGCACGTCCATTAACCGGACACTGGCGAAGGCTCTGATCAAGCTGGCTCCGGACAGCCTGGAGTTCAACGAAATCCCTATCGGGGATTTGCCCCTGTACAGCCAGGACTATGACAACAACTATCCGCCCGAGGGCAGGGCGCTGAAGGATGCCATCGAAGCCTCCGACGGCATCTTGTTCGTCAGCCCCGAGTACAACCGCTCCATTCCGGGAGCCCTCAAGAACGCCATCGACTGGGGCTCCCGGCCGTGGGGCACCAACTCCTTCGCCCGCAAGCCCACCGGCATCGTCGGCGCCTCTCCCGGCGGCATCGGCACCGCGGTGATGCAATCCTCCATGCGCGGTGTCCTAAGCTTCCTGGATGCTCCGCAACTGAACGCGCCGGAGGTATATATCGCGTTCAAGCCGGAGGTCTACGGGGAGGACGGCGAGGTCAAGGACGAATCGACAAAGGGCTTCCTGAGCCACTACATGGCGGAGTATGGTGCGTTCGTCGAACGGGTCCTGGCCGTCAACGCGCCCGGTCACATCGGCGACCCGGACACCGATAAATAGCCCTACCCCTCGACTGGCCCCACCCGTCGACTGGATGAATGAGCCCCTCTGATCGGTTGTACCGATAACGCCCCTGACCCGCCTGCCTGCGGGCGTTATCGGTACAGTCAATCGTTGGTAGTGGCATCAGCCTTCGTCAGAGCCGCTCAGTCATAAATTTCCGGCCCCTGCTCGTCGGAGACGTCGAACGCTTCGGAGGCACCGCCGTCGTCGATGTCCTCCGCAGCCGGCGGCGGGCTGACGAGCAGTGCCGTCCCCTCGTAGGGCCCCAGCTGCAGGTAGAAACTGTGCAGGTCGTCCACTGTGCCGATGGCGTCGCCGCTGAACGCGTCGGTCACTTCCGACCCCAGTTGCAGCGCTTCGGAGCGGACGGTGCCGGCCACCTCCTGGCCGGAGAAGTTCAGCACCGTGACCTCCTGTCCGCCGTCGACCAACTGGTGCACCATCACCAGCATGCCGCGGTGGGAGACGTCGGGGACATCGATGAGCGCGCTCTTGGCAATGCCGTACTCGTCGCGGACGGCCAGGATCCGCGTCAACTGCCGCGCAAAGGACGACTCATCTTCCAGCTGCTCGGGCAGCGTGCCATACAGTGCCCGCGCCATCGGCATGCCGGCCGTTGACGTCTGCGCCGTCGGATCGAAGCCCATCAGGTCGTGCGCGCCGCGGTTGATCCAGCGGGTGTCCCCGCGGGACATCAGCCGGGCCACCTTGCTGCGGTCCAGCGGAAGGATCCCGCAAAGGTCCCAGCCGGAGAGCGCAAACACACCGGGCTGCAGGGCGTTGTACATGGCCAGCAGCAGGTGGACCTTCCGGACCTCAGCCGCCTGTTCCTCCGTGATGGAGTCCAGCTCGGTAATGCCAAGCACCGCGGTGATCACGCTGGCGGTAGTGCAGGCGATGCCGTTGGCGGTGAAGACCATGTTGTAGGGCGCGGCCTCGCCGGTGATCCCGTCCCGCAGCGTCTGCTGCACCTTGTGCGCGAGCTCCGCGCCGGTGAGCTCCTCGCCGTCGAGCTCGTAGAGGTCGTCCTTGTGCTTGGTGGTGAAGTGCACCAGTTCGTAGGTCAGCTCGTCGTGGTTCTGCAGCGCGTGCACCAGCGACGCCTGGTCGATGCCGATCTCCATGGCCAGCCGCAGGGTCAGCCGGAGGAACTCCGTGTCCGCGGTGACCAAGGCATGGTGGTAGGCCGGACGGGTGACGAAGTCGTAGGACAAATCCGGACCGGTTTCCGACGTGGCCTTGATGTCGTCAATGCTGAGGTTCAATTCCTGGAACGTGAAAGCGCCGACCTTGCGGACCATGCTGCCGATGATCTGGTTGGCGGCAGCGGAGAGCGGATGCCCTTCCGACCAGCCCGGCGTTTCCTCGGCGCTTTTCTCCACGCCCAGGAACCCGTTGGCGTCCAATCGCAGCGCCCCGGTGCCCAAATCCACCAAGGAATGCAGCGCGTCGCCCATCACCAACCGCATGCCGGAAAACGTGGGATCCAGCCAGTTAATGGAGGGCTGGCCGGCCTTGAAATAGTGCAGGTACACCCAGCGGTGCGGCTTCCCGTGCGTGTCCAGGACCGGCGGCGTGGCGCTCCAGTTGGTTTCCTTCACGCCCGGCTCATAGAAGATGACGCGCTGCAGCTCGCCAATGATGTAGCCGGCCCGCTGGAGGGCACGCTCGGTGGTGACGTCGATATTGACCGAGTCCTCCCCTTCCGGCACCTCGGGCAGCAGGTCCCAGTCCGACTCGGGAATGTCGATCATGTGATAAATGCCCGGGTAGTCGCGGAAGTTCATCTCCGCCAACCGGAAGTCCGCGCCCTTGCCGGTGTGGCCCGGCACGATGTCGTCCACGATGGTGCCGCCGTGCTCGGTGGCGACTTCGCACATGCGCCGGAACTCGTCCTCGGTGCCGAACAGCGGGTCGATCGCCATGCTGATCCGGTCGAAATGACCGTCCACGCTGGGAGTGTGGTCCCAGCCGGTGAGGCCGCCGGCCAGCTTCACCGGGCCAATATGGATGGCCTTGATCCCGATCTGTTGGAACGCCTCCCACAAGTCCAAATCGCCCAGTGCCGCCAGGAACGTCTGGCCGGGCCGGGTGATCAGGGACAGCGGGTAGGCAGTGAACCAGACCGAGGCCTTCTCCACCGCGGCCCGCGGATCCGGATAGGCGTAAGGGTTCTGCCACATGCTGGCCTGCCCTGACAGCTGCCGGGCCAGCACTTTGGCGTCGCCCAACATGGACTGGTTGCGCAACCACTCCACGTAGACGCTGTTGCGTGCATCCGGGTCGAACGGCGGGCGGCCGGGCATGAAGTGGCGGCGCCGGGCCGTCGGTCGAAGCGAGCGCGGGCGGGCCGGGTAGAACTGCTCGTCGAACGTGATTTCCGGAACCTGCGGTTCGGCCTCGGGCTCGACCTCCGGTTCAACCTCTGGATCCAGCTCCGGGTCGGCCTCCGGCTCGACGGCGGTGCTGCCGCCCTCTGCGGCGGCGGGAGCACCGCCGTCGTCGAGGTTAGTGCTGTCAAGAACATCGTGCCCAGGAACGGAATCGTTCATGGCGTCATCTCCTTCGTGCTCGACTGCTGGAATAATCCAGACCGGCTTGCTTCCAACACTGCCAGACGGGCGGTGCCATCACTACCCCTGCGCCACGGCAAGGACCGCCAAAGCCACCCGAAGATCGACCATGACGCTATCGAGAAGCCTCGGTGGCTGTTTGCTCCAGCTTGGCCAGCAATCCCGCCAGTTGGTCGCGTTCCTTCTGGGTCAAACCGGCCAGCAGTGCGTGTTCGGTGTCCACATGGTCCGGCAGCGCCTTGTTGATCAGGTCCAATCCAGCGGGCGTAAGGGTGACCAGTTTTCCCCTGCCGTCGTTGAGGTTTTGAGCCCGGGCAACCAACTGCCTCTCTTCCAGCCTGTTCAAACGCTGCGCGATAGCCGCGGAAGTGACCATGGCGCTCTCGGTCAGCTGGCGGGGACTCAGCGTGTACGGCTTGCCGGACCGGCGCAGTGTGGCCAGCACGTCGAAACTTGCCGGGTCCAGATCATGGCGGGCGAAGGTTGCGGCGAGGACACCGTCGATCTTCCGTGCTGCCCGGGAAATCCGGCCGACCACCGCCATCGGCGAGACATCCAGATCGGGGCGTTCCGCAGCCCACTGCTCAAGGATCCTTACTACCTGATCTTCCATGCAGCCCAGCCTAGATTATTGCTAAGCACTTAGCTATATTTGCTAAGTGCTTAGCAATAAATGGGTGCTTCTGACAATGACAGCCATCGCTCCGCTGACGTGGGGCACCACGTATGCGGTGACCACCGAGCTCCTGCCGCCGGACAAGCCATTCCTGGCGGCTGCCGTGCGGGCTCTGCCTGCCGGACTCATCCTGCTCTTGGCGGTCCGCCGGCTGCC
The DNA here is from genome assembly GCF_059091865.1 of Arthrobacter sp. B0316-1-20. Taxonomy (NCBI): domain Bacteria; kingdom Bacillati; phylum Actinomycetota; class Actinomycetes; order Micrococcales; family Micrococcaceae; genus Arthrobacter; species Arthrobacter sp. B0316-1-20. Next base: position 131,761 of record NZ_JBNHHC010000017.1, read on the forward strand.
CCGCGGCGACTGGTGGTGAAAAGCAGCCCTCCTCGGCGCGCTGAACATCGGCGTGTTTTTCGCACTGCTCTTCATCGCGGCCCACCGGCTTCCCGGTGGTGTGGCCGCGACCATCGGCGCCGTCCAGCCTCTGCTGGTGGCGGTCCTGGCCTCGCGCTGGATCGGCGAACGGCTGACGGCGGCCAAGATTGTTGCTGCAGCCTCAGGCTTGGCCGGCGTGGCACTGCTGGTACTCCAGTCCCAAGCCAGGCTCGACGCCGTGGGCGTGACGGCGGCCTTGGGCGGAACGGCCTCGATGGCCGCAGGGCTGGTATTAACCAAAAAGTGGGGCCAGCCGGCTACGTCCCTGGCCGTCACCTCGTGGCAATTGACGGCCGGCGGTCTACTACTGGTCCCCTTGGCCCTGTTCGCCGAGGGCCCGCTGCCTGCACAGCTGACCGGGCCGAACGTGGCCGGATACCTGTACCTGTCCCTGGTGGGCACGGCCCTGGCCTACGCATTATGGTTCCGCGGGCTGCAGCTGCTGCCCGCGTTCAGCGCCTCGCTGCTGGGGCTATTGAGCCCAGTGGTCGCGACATCCGCCGGCTGGTTGGTCCTGCACCAACAGCTCTCCCCGGGCCAGACCACCGGCGCCCTGCTGATCCTTGGCACCCTGGTGGGCGCCAATCTGCGGCGAAGGACAATCGCGGCAGACCCGTCTGCCGCTGCCTGTGGTGACGAAATGGCTGCGGTGGGTCGGGCGCCGGGCCGGGAGTAGCTGACGGGCCTGGGTCAGGCCTCTTGCCCTTTCCAGGGCATCTGCCCCAAAATGGCGCGTAGCCGCGCGAGCCCCACGAACTGGCAAACCTCAGTTCCGGCCGTACGGTGTTTGGGGGAAGGACGGTGCGCCATGCGTACCAGCCGAATTCTGATCATCCTGGCCACTGTCTTGGGTCTGCTCACCGCCGGGTTCGTGCCCAGCGCCCAGGCCGCCATTCATTGGACGCAAAGCGAGGCACGGGGACCCAACCACACCAGCCGTGTGGTGCTGAGCTATGACGACTGCCCGAAGACCCTGACCTCTTTCAAGAAGGTGGTTCAATACGCCAAAAAGAAAAACATTGGACTAGTCATCGCCCCCACCGGCGGATGCCTGCAGAAGTACAAGAAGAAGTACGGCGTCGACCTGGCGAAGCTGGCCCGCTCGCACGGCCAATACGTCATCAACCACAGCATCAACCACCGCAAGGACATGAAGACGCTTAGCTGCGCCGCTGTGGCCCGCGAACTGCGTGCCCCCGGCGTCGTGACCAATTACGGCCGCCCGCCCTATGGCCGGATCGACGATTCGGTCCGCTGCGGCTACCGGAAGGTCGGCATGAAGCCGTGGCTCTGGACCAGGGGCAGCTATGACACCACGGGCAAAACAAAAGCGCAGGTGGTTTCCAGCGTGGTGAAGATAGCCACCAAGAGCGGCACCATTCTGATGCATATGCAATGGAACGGCTTCAATCCGGATGCCATCGGCAAGATGAAAGCCAAACTGTCCGACCGCGGCCTCAAGGTATGCCGGGCCTATCGCGGCAAGGACAACAAAGGCTCAGTCATCACCAGTCCTGTGAAGCTGCCGTCAAAGCTGCCCTGCTAGACAGGTCTGCCGGCAGGATGCTCCGCCAATGTGCACCGTCAGCTGGCGCGCGCGGTCCGGATCTCGTCGACGTATTCGGCAGTCACCAGGATCGGCAGATGGTCCGACTGGCCGCGCGGCAAGGTCTCCACATTCTGGATATCCAGCCCCAACGACGTGGCGAAATCGAAGTGGCCGCGGAAGAGCTTGTAGCGCGTGTAGGTTCTGCGGTTGCTCAGGGTGAGGTCGTAGCCAGATTCCTTCAGGTGCTCAACCAGGTTCTTAGTGAAGAAGGGGTAGTTGAAATCTCCCACCATCAACGTCATTTGCAGACCCGGACCGCCCATCCCCAGCAGGGCCTCGTGTCCTGCCTTGATCTGGTGCCTGCGCAGGGAGTTGGTGGCCGTGAGCGGGGCGGCATGGAAGTCGCCAACGACGATTTCATGCTTGCTTTCGTTGTCTACCATCTTGACCCCGAGCAGCCGCTCGTGGGCCGGTGCCAGCACGTAGTCGTGCAACGATTTTTTTAGTTCGAAGGTGTTAGTTTCTACTGCGGAGAATCTTTTCTCGTCGTAATAGATAGCCAGGCCGAGCCTGTTCCCCTTAGTCGAATCGGCCAATTGCAGATGGCCCAGCTTGTCCGGAAGCTTCTCTGTGTCCGCTTCTTGCAGGCACATGACGTCTACTTCGTAGCGATCGGTTAGAGCTTCGAGTTCCGCGCTCGCACTGTGCTTCCGGAGGTTGTAGCTAATAGCTTTCAACAAGGGATCACCCTTCCAAGGCGGAGGTAGTTGTTGCTTGCGGCCCATCCTACCGAGCCAGTCTGGGTGAGCCACACAGCCTCCGACTGCCGGAGGAATGAAAGCAGCGGATTCCAGTCGCTCCCGCACCGAGGCCGGAAACTGTGCGCAAGCGAGATCGGCGCGTTTCTTCACACGCGGCAAGAGACAGCGGGCAAGCCCTTAGGTCCCGCAGAAAGTCCGGTAAGCGCCGAAGTCTTCCGGCGGCGCGGCGGCATAGCGCTCCAGCCCGGGGCGCTCGTCGTAAGGGCTGGTCACCGCGTTCAGGAGCCTGCTCAGCGGGGTCACGTCGCCCTCCTCGGCGGAGACGAGCACCTCTTCGACCAAGTGGTTGCGCGCAATGTAGACGGGATTGACCCGGTCCATCAGCTCGGCATCCGGCCCGAAGGGTCGCCAACGCGCCATCCACTCATCGAACCCGTCCGAGTTTGGAAACAGGCGCCGCGCCGCTTCGGCGTGGCCCCGTGCAGCCGCGCCAAGGCTGCGGAAGAACGAGGTGTGGTCCACATGGCCCTCTTGGAGCAGTTCAAACACGTCATTGACGAGCCTTGAGGACGCCGTCGGATCGACGTCGCCCTGCAGGCCGATCTTGGCCCGCGCGCCCTTCGACCACACTGCGCTGTACTCGCTCCTGAAGGCGCGGAGTGCTTCTGACGCCAATGCGGCAGCCTCCGTCTGGTCGTCGTGCAAAAGTGGCAGGAGGGACTCGGCAAAACGGGCGAGGTTCCACTCGGCGGCGAGGGGCTGGTTGGCGTACCCGTAACGGCCGCCCTCGTCGATCGAGCTGTAAACCGACGCGGAATCGAAGCCATCCATGAAGGCGCAGGGCCCGTAGTCGATGGATTCACCGGAGATGGTCATGTTGTCCGTGTTCATCACCCCATGGACGAACCCCACCAGCATCCACTGCGCCACCAGCGAGGCCTGGGCGGCCGTCACCGCCTGAAACAGCGCCAGATAGGGGTGCTCGGCGTCGGCAGCGGCCGGGTAGTGGCGAGCAATGGCATGGTCGGCGAGTCGGCGCAGGAGACCGTTGTCGCCCGTGGCCCGCGCGTACTGGAAACTGCCCACCCGCAGATGGCTACTGGCCACCCGGGCAAGAACTGCACCCTGCAACTGGGTCTCGCGGTAGACCGGCAGCCCGGTGGTCACGACGGCGAGGGAGCGCGTGCTGGGGATGCCCAAGGCATGCATCGCCTCGCTGATCACATACTCGCGGAGCATCGGGCCCATCGCGGCCTGGCCGTCACCGCTCCGGGCGAAGGGCGTGGGTCCGGAACCCTTTAGGTGCAGATCGCGCAGACGGCCGCGCTCATCCGTCATCTCACCCAGCAGGAGGGCTCGCCCGTCCCCCAGCCGGGGAGAATACCAGCCGAATTGGTGGCCGGCGTAAGCCTGTGCCACCGGAGTGGCGCCGGCCGGAATGAGGTTGCCCGTCAGCAGGAGCAGGCCGTCAGGGCTGCGCAGGACGGCCGGATCCAATCCCAGCTCGTGGGCGAGCGGTTCGTTGAGAATCAGCAGCCGCGGGTCAGGGACCTGCTGCGCCCGCCATGGAACGGCCAACTCCGCAAGCTCGCGGGCGAAGCGACCGTCAAATTCCACGGTTGATTGTGCTGGAGCACTCATCCTCCAAGAATAGCTACCACAGCGGAGACGGCGTCACCCCGAACGGGGGCCAGAGCCCACAGGAAGGCCACCATGAGCAACCAGATCCTCGACATCCTCAACCGGGCCGGAGAAGAAATGGTTTGGGTTGGGCCGGACCACCCCACCTACGAACTGCTGGCCGGGCTGGTGGCCTCCGTGCAACAAGCCTGGCAGGAAGGCTATGACCATGGCCGCCGCGGGGATGCCGACCACAATCCGTACCGGGGCTACTGAAAATAAGGTGCGCTACCCCTAGCACTCCCTTCGCAGATAGGCAAAGCTGAAAGGAGGGGAATCAAGGCCTGTCCACCCGATGCCAAGCTGCTCTCCTTCGGCGGCCGGGACTGGCCACGGCCTGGCGCCCTCCTCCTTCCGGCATGGGACCGGATGACAAACACAGAGAGGTGTTGTGAGATGACTGATTTGGCAAGCACACCGGGCCAAACCACCCAGGTCACTACGGGGCTCTACATTGGGGGTGAAGTCCGCAATAACGGTGAGACCTACGCCGTGGCGGACCCGGGCAAGCCCGACGCCGTAGTGGGATACGCGGCTGCCGCATCCAAGCAGGATGTGGCCGACGCCGTCGCCGCGGCGAAGTCCGCCTTCCCGGCTTGGGCTGCCCTCGGCGCGAAAGAACGCGCGGCCCAGCTCGCCGCAGCGATCGAAGGCCTCGCCGATCTGCGGGACGAGGACGCGGCCATCCTGTCGCAGGAAAACGGAAAGATCCGGATGGAGGCCTGGGTGGACGCCCTGGTCTTCGACATCCGCTTCCAGCTGGCCCTTTCCCTCGCCGACCAAGTGGACCAGGGCAAGGTCCTCGAACCGGCGCCCGGCATTCCGGTGACTACCTCGGTGGCCTACCAGCCGCTGGGCGTGGTGACCATCATAGTCCCCTTTAACTGGCCCATCGCCATCCTCGGCGCCTCGCTGCCGCACGCGCTGCTGGCAGGCAACACCGCCATCGTGAAGCCACCGCCCACCACGCCGCTGGCGATCACCCGGGTAGTGCAGCGGGTGGCGGAGAAGCTGCCGCCGGGCGTGCTGAACATCGTCACCGGCCATGACAGCGAGATGGGCGGCCTGATTCAGAACGACGACGTGGCAAAGGTCTGCTTCACCGGCAGCGTTGGCGGCGGCAAGAAGATGATGGAGATGGCCTCCAAGTCCCTGACCCGCGTCACGCTTGAGCTCGGCGGCAACGACCCGGCGGTCTTCCTCGACGACGCCATTCTGGACGACACGCACCTGGACCGGCTGTATGCGGCGGTCTTCGATACCACCGGGCAGATCTGCATGAACGCCAAGCGGGTCTACGTGCACCGCTCGCGGATGGAGGAACTGGTGACCGGACTGTCCGCAAGGCTGGAGAAGGCCGTCATCGGTTACGGCCTGGACGACGGCACCACCATGGGGCCGCTGCACCAGCCCGCGCAGAAGACGTTCGTTGAAGAGCTCATCGCCGAGGCCAAGGCAGCCGGCGCAGATGTGCGCGAGTTCGGCGAACTCCCCTCCGACCCCGCGCTGCAGGGCGGCAACTTCCTGAAGCCGGCGCTGGTGGTGGACCCGGCGCCCGACCTCCGCGTGGTCACCCAGGAACAGTTCGGCCCGGTCATCCCGATCATCCCCTTCGACACCGAAGAGGAAGCGATCGCGGCCGCGAACGACACGTGGGCCGGCCTTTGCGGTTCGGTCTGGACCGCGGATAAGGACAAGGCCAACGCGGTGGCAGCCAAGCTGGTCTGCGGCTACGTCTGGGTCAACGACCACGGGGCCACGCGGTTGGACCTGCGCGCACCGTTCGGCGGCATGAAGCATTCCGGCTTTGGCCGCGAGCAGGGCATCGAAGGCGTCAGAGCGTTCCAGGACACCCGCTCCGTGGCACATTTGGATGAAGCGGCCGCGGCCGCAGGCCACTAAAAACAACGACGGCGGACGGCTGGCGCCGCGACGCCGGCCGCCCGTCCGATCACTGGACGGGCCGGCTCCCCCAGCAGGGGAACCGGCCCGTCCGCTCGCTAGTCCAGCGCCTCGTCGGACCGCTAACCCTCGGTGAAGGAATGTGGCGCCGGCTGTGGGAGCGTCCGGTCAGACGGCCTGGGCCGTCCGCCAGCCGCCGCGGTATTCGTTGCGGGCGGTGACCGAGTACGGTGCCGGGCTGACTACCGCGCGGACCTCGAGCTGCTGGTGCGGCTCCACGGTGGTCTTGCGCGTGCCGCCGTCGGGCTCTCCCCACACCACCTTCACCTCGGTGCCGATTTCCACGTCCGGGTTGACGGTGGCCAGGGACAGCGCCCGCTTCTCGTTGGCGCTGTAGCCGGTGAACAGGGACAGGCCCACATTCGTGCCGCCGGCGTCCAGGATCGCGTCGTAGTTCGAGGACCCGTAGTTGGCGTTGGGCAGGTCGAAGTATTTGTACGGCGTGCCTTCGACGTCGAACAGCGAGGCGAAGATCTTGGTCATGTCCTCCGCGTTCCAAGCCAGCGTCACCTTCTTCCGCTGCGCTGCCGGGTCGATCTTCTCCAGCGCCTCGCGGCCGATGAAGTCGTGGTCGAACTTGACGAAGGAGCCATAACCCAGCTCCCACGGGTTCAGGTAGTAGTCCTCGATCTTGTCGGAAACGAAGCTGCCGGCCACCGCGTTGACTGCCTCGTAGCTGTCGGCGCCGAGCCATTCCCGGTAGGGGCGCAGTTCCTCACCGGAGTAGATGGCCGGCAACGGCGACGGGATCCAACCGGATTCCAGCGTGTTGGACGAATATGCCCGGGCACCGACGGCCAGCATGCCGAACTCCTGCCCGGCGTCCAGAATGGCCTCGCGGACCCGCTCGTAGGATTCGTACGGTCCCCACAGTTCCAGTCCCGGAGCCCCCGCCATGCCGTGCCGCAGCGTGCGCACTTGCGCCCCGGCCACCTGCATGTGGTCCATGCTGAAAAACTTCAGCTGCTCCACCGTGCCGCCGTTAATCTTTTCGATGATCTGCCAGGCGTTCGGGCCCTGGATCTGGAAGCGCCAGTACTTGCGCTGCACCGGCTTGCCCATCGGCCGCGACGGAGACCGGCGGTCCACCTCCAACTCCACGTTGTACCCGCCGGTCTGCCCGTGGAAGAGCAGCCAGTTGGCGGCCGGTGAGCGTCCCACGTAGACGAACTGGTCCCCGGCTTCGTGGAACAGGATGCCGTCGCCGATCACGTGCCCGGACGGCGTCGTCGGCACATACTGCTTTGCCTTGTTCACCGGGAAACTGGACACCGAGTTAATCGCGGTGTCGGAGATCAGCTTCAGTGCGTCCGGGCCTTTGATGAACAGGTTGTCCATGTGGTGCGTCTGGTCGTACAGCACCGCGGTATCCCGCCAGGCCCGGACCTCGCTGCGCCAGTTGGTGAACTCCGGCGCCACCACCGGATAGATGTAGGCGCCGATCTGCGAATTCCGCAGCAGCTCGACGGTATTGCCGGCCTGATCCAGGACCTGCTGCAGGTTCTGTGCACTCATGATTCCCCTCTCCCCGCCGGCCGCGGCCGGCGTATCTTGTCCCATGCCCGTTGAGTCAGGCATGTTGTTCGATTGCGGGTGGCAGGGGAACCGGCGTGTGTCAGCTGCCGGGCTCCTCGGCTGCCCGCATGATGGCAGTGGCAACGCTCTTCAGGTGCTTCTCCATGGCTGCTGCGGCCCGCTCCGGATCCTTGGCGCAGACGGCGTCCACAATCTCCAAGTGCTCGGGCAGGGAGACGGAGGGCCGCCCCGGCTGCATGGCCAGCCGGAACTGGAACCGCACGCTCTGGCCGCGCAACCGCGCGATCAGGGCCGCCGCCGTGTTGTGCCCGCCCAGTTCGATCACCCGGCGGTGCAGCGTCTTGTTGCAGTCCGAATACTTCAGCAGGTCGCCGGTTTCCACGGCCTGGCTCATGGTCCGGCCGAGGGCCTGCAGCTCCTGCACGTCCTCGTCGGTGACATGCTCTGCCGCCTTCGCAGCGCAGATGGCCTCCAGCGCGGCCCGGACTTCGGTGATTTCCACTGCTTCCTCCACCGAGACTGCCCGCACCCGGGCGCCCCGGTTCTGGATCCGCTCCACCAGCCCCTCCAGCGTCAGTTCCGCCAGTGCGGCCCGGACGGTGGCCCGGCTGGCGTTGAACTCGGCGCAGATGTCCGCCTCCACCAACCGCTGGTTGGGGACCAGTTCGCCTCGGTCAATCGCCCTCTTCAGCCCGGCGACGACGGCGGCTGGGTCGGTGGACTTCGGGACGGCGGCTGGGGTGGTGCTCACGCGGGGCTGCTCCATGCTGCATAGAGTGCTGACAAAGTTGTTGCCAATAACCTAGCCCATCGGTTGTTCACTGCTCGTCCGGCACATCGATCGGCGGGGTGCCATGGGTATGGAAGGTGGAGATGGTCTGCATCCCCCAGGCCTGGCCCTTCTTGCGTTCGGTTTCGCTCCAGACCACCGGCTCCCAGTCCGGTGCCAGCAGCAGCCGCGCCCCGGCGTTCGCGAATTCGATGCGGTTGCCGCCCGGCTCGTAGACGTAGAGGAAGAACGTCTGGTTGATGGTGTGCTTGTGCGGGCCGGACTCGATGTGGATGCCGTTCTCCAAAAAGATGTCGGCGGCCTTGAGGATGTCTTCGCGGGTGTCCGGCGCAAAGGCGATGTGGTGCAGCCGGCCGGAGGCACCCAGGTTGTCCGCGGAGTAGACCAGGTCGTAGGACTTCTGGCCGAACCGGAACCAGTGTGCCGCGGTGCGCCCGTTGTCCAACCGGATCAGTTCGCTGTCCTTCAGACCGAGGACCTCGGCGGAGAACTTGGCGTTCTCCTCCACGTTGGCGGCCAAGTAGTTAATGTGGTCCAGCCGGCGGGCGTTGACCCCGTGGCCGGGGAAGCGGGAGGCCTGGTTCTTCAGCGCCGGCTTGTCGTCCGAGGCCTGGTACCACTCGGTCTCGTAGTAGACGGACATCGGGTGCCCGTCCGGATCGGTGAAGTGGAAGGACGGGCCGACACCGAATTCCCCGTCCTGCCAGTCCCCGCCGAGTCCGGCGTCCTGGATCGAAGCGACCAGCCTTTCCAGCCCCTCGGGGGACGCCGCCCGGTGCGCGACCAGTCCGACGCCGGAGGCCGCGCGCGGGGTGAGCTTGATGCTCCAGTTCTCGTAGTCGTCCCAGGTGCGGAGGAAGACCGAATCGCCGGCGCGGCCGACTTCGCGCATGGCCAGCAGGTCGTTGAAGAACCAGTAACTCTCGTCGAATTTATCCGTGAAGAGCTCGATGTTGCCGAGATGGGCGATATCGCGGTGGTGGGGTTTCATGCTCATCCTTCACGTGGTTGCTGGTGGGTGTGTTCGCGGGGAAAAACGGTGCCATCGAAGAGCTTCCGCGCTGTCCGCAGCACCGTGGAGGACTTGGTGGTGATGCCGGCTGGCCCCTCTTCCAGGTCGGCGCCAACGTCCAGGTAGCCGGTGGGATGCTCCAGCCGCAGCGGTCCGCCGTCCGCGGGTAGCTGTGCCAGTTCATGTCCGACGGCGTCCGGCAGCTGGATGCCGGCCGCCACGGTGGTGCCGCCGAGCACGCCGATGGAGGTGTGGCAGCGCACCGGCAGGAAACTGCGGGTGGCGACTGCTCCGCCGTTGCGCGCTGGCGCGAGCAGCACCAGCTTGGGCACCGTCTTGCCGGAGAAGTCGCCCATGCCCATCAGCTTGGCGGCCTCAAGCCGGATCCTGGCCAGCCGGTCGGCCAATTCGGCATTGGCCTCCAGTTCGGCCGGGCTCTCGTAGCCCCTGACGCCCAGATCGGAGGCCCGCATCAGGACCGACGGCATGCCGTTGTCCACGCAGGTAACCTCGACGCCGTCCACTACATCCTTGGCGCGGCCGGTGGGCAGCAGGGCTCCGGTCGAGGAGCCGGCGGTGTCCGCGAAGTCCAAGCTGATGGGCGCCGCCGTGCCGGGCACGCCGTCGATGGCCGCGTCTCCGCGGTAGTCCACCCGGCCGCCGGGTGTCGCGAAAGTAGCCGTGGCAATGCTGTCCGAATTCACCATCCGGATGCGCACCGACGTCGTGCTTTCCTGCGCCGGGACCAGACCGCGTTCGACGGCAAAGGGGCCGATGCCGGCCAGGATGTTGCCGCAGTTCTGACTGTCCGAGACCACGGCGTCGTCGACGGCCACCTGCAGGAACAGGTAGTCCACGTCGGTTGCCCCATCGGCTGACGGGGAAACGACCGCCACCTTGCTGGTCAGCGGGTGCGCCCCGCCGATGCCGTCGATCTGCCGGGCGTCCGGGCTGCCCATGATCCGCAGCAGCAGGTCGTCCCGCTCGGCCGGGTCGGTTGGCAGGTCGTCGGCCAGGAAGTAGGCGCCCTTGGAGGTGCCGCCGCGCATCAGCAGGCAGCGCACGCCGTCGTCGTAGTTGCGGGGCCCGCTGGAAGCCGACCCCGCGCGCGGAAGCCGGGCGCCGCCGTCGTGATCAGCCGTCATAGTCCTCAGCCGCCACATATTGCACGCCGAGCTTCTCCAGCAGCGGCCGCAGACCGTAGTAGTCCAGGCCTAGCGTGCCCTCCTGGAACACCGACCGGGTTTTCTCCTCCTTGGCCTCGCGCGCCTTCGATGCCTCGATCGCGGCCGGGACGTCCAACCGCGGCACGCAGACCACGCCGTCATCGTCGGCCAGCACCACGTCGCCGGGCCGCACCGTGACCCGACCCAGCGTGATGGGCACGTTGACCGCGCCGGCGCTGGCCTTCACCGTGCCCTGCGCGTGCACGGCCGCGGACCAGGCCGGGAAGCCCATCGCCCGCAGTTCGGCGACGTCGCGGATGCCGGTGCTGGTGACCACGCCGCGCACGGCACGGCATTGCAGGGCGGTGGCGAACAGCTCGCCGAACAGCCCGTCCGTGCATTCGGAGGTGGTGGTGACCACCAGGATGTCGCCGGGCTTGCACTGTTCGATGGCCGCGTGGATCATCAGGTTGTCGCCGGGCCAGCAGAGCACCGTGACGGCGGTGCCGGCCACCCGGGCACCGGACTGGATGGGCCGGAACTGCGGGCCGGCCAGGCCGGTGCGGCCCATCGCCTCGTGCACCGTGGCCACGCCGAAGCCGGCGAGCGCATCGACATCGGCCAGCTCGGCCCGGGGCGGATTGGTGACAATGACGTTTTTCATGCCAGTTCGGTGGTCACTTGCGGGTAGTAGCGCATGTAGGCCTCGCCCTTGGTGTCGGTGGGGAAGCCGAGGTTGGGGCCGGCGTTGCGCTTGACCTGCACGCCGCGCCGGGTGGCCAGGTCCGTGTAGTAGTCCCACATGTGCTGCTGGGCCGCCAGGCACTCCATCGCCTCGCGCTTGGCGGCGAAGGCCTCGGTGATGTCCAGCAGCACGTTGGGCTTGAAGTCGCACTGTTCGGGCTGGTGCGGTTCGAAAAAGAACACCGGCGGCGCGCCCAGCGGATCGCCCGGCGCGTCGTAGCCGATCGCCTGCGCCAGCACGCGTGCGTCCAGCGCCATCCGCGCGGCGGCCGGGTGGTCCCCGTTGTAGGGGTCGACCAGCGGATGGGTCAGCACCACCGTGGGCTTGACCTCGCGGTAAATCTGGACCAGCTGGTCCACCAGTTCGCGGGTGGGCACCAGCGGGTAGTCGCCGGCATCCAGGAACCGGACCTCCGCGCCGAGCGCCGCGGCCGCGTTCTCCGCCTCTTCGCGCCGGATTGCCTTGATCTCCTCCAAGCCCTTGCCCTCGCGCCAGGCTTTGGCGGACTCGCCGCGCTCCCCATAGGACAGGCAGACGACGACGGCGCGCTCGCCCCGCTGCGCCGCGGCTGCGATCGCTCCGCCCGCCCGCCAGACGAAGTCCCCGGCATGTGCGCTGACCACCAACAGGGCCGGTTCGGTGTTGTTCACGAATCCTCCTTGCACTCGGACTGTTCTGTGTGCAGTGAATCACCACCCACCAAGATTGTCAACAATTCTGGTTCCAGAATGGCGTTGATGGCGTGGGCTGCGCCGGGGAGCGCGTCGGACCGGCGTCCGAGACGGTGAGGTGCGCCTGGGAGCGCGGCGGACTGGCGTCCGGGAGGGTGAGGTGCGCCTGAAAAGGCGGAGTGAACCAGCCTTCGGGAAACAGGTTCGCTGCTCCCGGCTGAGAGGGCCGGCGTACACTATGCGCCACATCGGACCGAGGAGACTAAGGGTCGCTGGTGGTCGACACAGTGAAGGAGCTGCAAAGTCAGGGCGCTCCGCCGTTCGAGCGGCAGCATACCTTTCCGTTCGGCGGCAATGTGGCGCATCCTGTACACGTAGCCGCCCGGACACCCGCCCGCCGCCGGGCGCAAGCCCTGCCGGCGATCGTTCCACGCCCTAAGTGCCAGGCGTCGAACCCGAAGCCGGGATGGTGAAGCCCGGCGAAGTCTCCCTGACACCGGCACTTCCCATCGACAGGCGGGGCGACGATGATTTCCTGCATGGACGTTCCGTCATGAACAAGAGCCGGCTGGAAGCCTTCAGCGACGGCGTGCTGGCCATCATCATCACCATCATGGTGCTGGAACTCCATGTGCCCGAAGAACCCACCTGGCACGCCCTGTTCCAGCAGGCTCCCGGGTTCTTCAGTTATCTGCTGAGCTTTGTCTACGTAGGCATCTACTGGAACAACCACCACCACATGCTCCACCTGGCCGGAAAAATCAACGGCACCGTCCTCTGGGCAAATCTGCACCTGCTCTTCTGGCTGTCCCTGTTCCCGTTTACCACCCGGTGGATGGATGAAACCGGCTTCGTTACCGTGCCGGTCCTGGTCTACGGGACGAATCTGCTCCTGGCCGCAATCGCCTACTACCTTCTGGAAACCTGCCTCATCCGCCAACAGGGGAAGGACGGCGCGCTGGCGCAGGCGTTGGGCCGGGACTGGAAGGCAAAGATTTCCCCTCCCATCTACGTTGTCGGCATCGCGGTGGCGTTGTTGCAGCCCCTGGTCAGCATCGCGGCCTACACAGTCGTGGCAGCCCTGTGGCTGATACCGGACCGGAGGGTGGAGCGGTTCCTGGCCCGGCAGGAGCATAGGGACTGAGGCACTGGATTTCATTGCCGCCGTGGTCGACCGGGAGTAGGCTCGCGCTTGTCTCCACCACCGTCCCTCTTAACAGGAGCTATCCATGCCCAAGCCAACCTTCAGCCCCGGCGCACCTTGCTGGGTTGACCTGATGACCTCCGATCCGGAGAAGGCCAAGCAGTTCTACACCGAACTTTTCGGCTGGACCTATGAGGTCGGGGACCAAGAGAAATACGGCGGCTACACCATGGCCTTCAAGGATGGCCAGGCCGTCGCCGGCATGATGCCGAACCAGGACTCCGGCTTCCCGGACGTCTGGAGCACCTACCTGCGGGTGGAGGATATTGACGCCGCCACCCGGGCAGCCGAGGCACACGGCGGCCAGGTCCACATGCAGCCGATGGACGTTCCGGAGCAGGGCAAGATGGCCATGATCAGCGACGCGGGGGGAGCCACGGTGGGCCTCTGGGAGTTCGCGGGCCACACCGGCTACCAGTTGGCCGCCGAGCCCGGCTCCCCCGCCTGGCACGAACTCTCCACCCGTGACTACCGGACCACCGTGAAGTTCTACCAGGACGTTTTCGGCTGGGACACCGAGGTCATGAGCGACACCGACGAATTCCGCTACACGACCCTCGGCTCCGGCCAAAACGCCACAGCCGGCATCATGGATGCCAGCGCCTGGCTACCCGAAGGCGTCCCCTCCCACTGGCGCATCTACTTCGCCGTGGAGGACACCGACGCCGCCATCGAGAAGGCCACTGCCTTGGGCGGCAGCGTCCTTCAACCCGCCGAAGACACACCCTTCGGCCGCATGGCCACCCTGACCGACCCCACCGGCGTACCCTTCCTGGTTGTGCAGGAACTGCCCCGGCAATAAAACGGCCAGCACCCTCGCCGGGCGCCGCAGCCCTTTGGTGCCACTGCCTTTAATAACGACGGCGGTGCCCGGCTACCGATTGGCGCGCCCCTTGGCGGAAATCTTCAAGACCGGAGGCTGGGCGCGCGCCTAGTTTGGAGGCATGATGACTGACACCACCCAGCCCGCCCACGGCGAATATACCGACCACGGCGTCCCGCACGGCATGACGTCCCTGACGCCGTTCATCGCGCTCACGGACGCCGCGGGCGCCATCGACTTCTACACCCGCGTCCTCGGGGCCAAGCTGCTGGACCAGACCGACATGCCGGGACCGGACGGCAGCCCCGTCGTCGTCCATGCCACCCTTGATTTCGGCAACGGCTGCCTGCAGCTCGGCGAAGTCAACCCGGCCTACCATCTGGTCAATGCGCCCAAGGGCGACGACGACTGCTACTCGCTGGGCCTCTACGTCCCGGACGTGGATGCCGCAGTGGAGCGTGCCGTGGCTGCCGGCGCCAGCGTGCGCGAGGACGTAAATACCTTCGTATCCGGCGACCGGTACGGCAGCATCCGCGATCCCTTCGGCGTCCGGTGGTCCATCATGACCCGGGTGGAGGACCTGTCGCCGGAAGAGAGCAACCGCCGCGTGGCCGAATGGGCGGAGTCGATGGCGGCCGGCCAGTCCTGACTCTGCGTCACGCGCTAAGCCCCCGGCGAACCCGGATACTGGCGCGGCGTGAAGCCCAACACCTGGCGGAACTCCCGGGTCAAGTGCGCTTGGTCGGAAAAACCAAGCTCCGCAGCGAGTTCACCGAGGTCCATCGCGGGCTCGGCTCGGACGCGTTCGGCAGCATCCTGCAAACGACGGCGGCGCAGCATGAGCACCGCCGACATCCCGACGTAGCGGGATGCCAGCCGCTGCACGCTGCGTTCGGACAGGTGCAATGCCTTGGCCAGTTGCGGCGCCGACCGGATGTCACCCTCGTCGATCAGGTCCACCATCTGGTTGGCGAGGGCGGCGTCGTCGGACAACCCGCCGTCAGACCGGTGGGCCGCGAGCGCCCGTACGAAGTCCTGAAGCAGATCGGCACAGCGCGCCCGATGCGCAACACGGGAATCTCCAGCACCAGGATCTGCCGGCCCGGAATCTGCGGCCCCGGGCAGGTCCGCGGCCTCCGGCGTTGCCATCACGTCGCAGATCGACCGGTGCAGGGCAGCCGCCTCCACAGTGGCTTCCGCGTCCAACAATTCCGCCGGCCGCTCCGTGAACAACCGCACGCCGGCGGGCTTCATTAACGCGCCCACCGCCCACCCGCGGCCCGTCAGCACCTTAGTGGACGCCCGGCTGGTGGGCCCATAGATCGCGACGCCCTCTACTGCCACCACCACATTGCTGGCCGGATAGCCAAGCACCAACTGCTCCGCCTGCTCCCCCGCCGGCAAGTCCCACTCCGGAATCCACACCTGGCGCACGAAGGCAGCCACCTCTGCCCGCGCCGGAAACCTGGTCACCACGGACCCGGTGCCCGGCGTCAGGTGCCCCTTCGTCGTCGGCCTGAAACCCATGCTGCGATCGTATCCGCGTGTGTGCTTGCCCGGCCCGGCCCGGCCCGGCACTATCCTGAAGGGACAGTGCCCGCGAAGGAGTCGTATGTCTTGCTGCCATGGGCCGGAGCGCGAAGACGCCGGCACCTCGGCCACCACGCCTGCCGCTGTTGCCGGCGCCGGAACTGCCCCGGAAACCATTGCCACGCCGACGGTCACTCCGGTCACCCAGGCGCGGAGCATCGAGCAGGTGTCGCTGCCGGGAGGCCAGTTCCTCATGGGCGACGCGTTCGACGAGGGCTACCCGGAGGACGGCGAAGGCCCGGTCCACGAGGTAGCTCTGTCGCCCTTTACGGTGGACGCCACAGCCGTGACCAATGCCGAGTTCCACCGTTTTGTCGCCGCCACCGGCTACCGCACCGAGTCCGAGGTCTACGGCTACTCGGCGGTGTTCCATCTCCTGGTCGCCGCCGATGACTCTGACATCCTGGGCCGGGCCGAGGGCCTACAGTGGTGGGTCACCGTCAGGGGTGCCGACTGGGCCCATCCGCACGGGCCGAAATCCTCCTGGCAGGACCTTCCTGATCACCCCGTGGTCCAGGTGTCGTGGAACGACGCGGTGGCCTACTGCCAGTGGGCCGGCCGGGCGCTGCCCACCGAAGCGATGTGGGAGTACGCCGCCCGCGGCGGGCTGGAGCAGGCACGCTACCCATGGGGCAACGATTTGGTGGCTCGGGACGGGGCGCACCGCTGCAACATCTGGCAAGGAACCTTCCCCACGAACAACACGCTCGACGACGGCTTCCTCGGCCCGGCCCCAGTGCGCACCTTCCCGCCGAACGGCTTTGGTCTCTATGAGACCAGCGGCAACGTGTGGGAATGGTGCGCCGACTGGTTCCTGCCCAAGTACTACCGCAAGTCCCCGGCGGAGAACCCGCCCGGCCCCACCATCGGGCAGGGCCGGGTGATGCGCGGCGGTTCGTTCCTCTGCCACGATTCGTACTGCAACCGCTACCGGGTTGCGGCCCGGTCCAAGAACACCCCGGACTCGGCGGCCAGCAACATCGGCTTCCGCACCATCGCAGCCTGAGCAAGTCCGCAGCAGCAGCCGCCCCTAGGTGACGCGCCCCCGCCAGCCAAGCACCGCCGTCGTTATTCGAAGGCGGCGACCATCGCGCGGTCCAGTTCCACGATCTGTTCCGGGTTGTAATCCGCCTTGGGTCCGGGGGTGTAGCGGACATGGTGCAGCCGTCCGCTGTAGCGGTAGCAGCCGTGGCGCCGGGACAGTTCCCAGTCCACCGGGCCGCCGCGGTCCAGCCCCACGCTGATTCCGGCGAACGGGGCCATCCCGGTCAGCTGGAAGACCTCGGGCAGGACCGCCACCTGGTCCCCGTCGACCTGCAGGCTTATCGCCCACTTGAAGTCGGGCAGCGCGGCAAAGTCCACCCGAATGTTACGGAGCCCGGCTTCGATCGGGGCGCCGAGGCGTTTGACCTCGCCGTATTCGTTGTAAGTCAGGACCAGTTCACCGTCTTCGACGAACAGTACGTAGCCGCCGCCTTGGTCGCCGTGCGCCACCAGCACGCCGCCGTCACCGTCCGCTATTTCCACCTGCGCGTCGATGGTGAAGGAGCGCAGCCGGACCAGTTTGGCGGAGCGGTAGCGTTCCAGCGTCGGCGCGCCGGGGTACAACGTCACCGGCTGTTCCAGGAGCAGTTCGCTGGCCGGCCGGTTGCGGTTGAACGAGCCGTCGTCGTTGAGCGGGTAGACCTGGTTCCACCAGGCGTCCGCCTCCCACTTCGCGGCCAGTTCGCGCACCTTCTCCGGATGTTCGGCGGCCACGTCGACCAGTTCGGTCGGGTCGGTTGCCAGGTCGTACAGTTCCCAGCCGTCCTGCTTCCAGCCGGGGCCGTTGGGCTCCGGGGCAATCGCCTTCCAGGTCCCGGCGATGTAGCCGCGGCGGCCGTTGAGCTCGGTGTACTGCACGGAGTGCCCCGACGCTTCCGCCGGGTTCCGCAGCCAGTTGCCGAACGGCACGCCGTCGGTTTCCCGTGCCGCCAGCCCGTTGCGCTCGGCCAGCGGCTCCACGCCGGCCAGTTGCAGCAGGGTGGGTCCAATGTCCACGGCATGCGCGAACTGGTGGCGGACGCCGTCGTCGTCCGCGGGGCGGGGTAGGCCGGCCGGCCAGGACAGCAGCATGGGCACCCGGACACCGCCGGCATGCGGGAAGGTCTTGTACATCCGGAACGGAGTGTTGGACGCGTAGGCCCAGCCGCGCGGGTAGTGCACATAGGTCTGCGGGCCGCCGATCAGCTCCGGATCCCGCGGCACGTCCGGCTGCCAGTCCTGGGGCAGCCCGGAGCGCGGCGCGGAGAAACGGCTGAAGTAGCTGCGGGTGCCGGTGTCGCCGCCCTCGGACGTGCCGCCGTTGTCCGAGGTAAACACGATGATGGTGTTCTCATACTCGCCCAGCGCCTTCAGGTGGTCCGTCAGCCGGCGCAGGTTCTGGTCCACGTTGTCCACCGCGGCGGCGTAGGCCTCCATGTAGCGCGCGAACAGCGCCTGCTGTTCGGCACTGAGCGAGTCCCACGGCACCACGTCCGAGCCCGGTTCGGTGTTGCGCGGGGCGCAGCGGGTGCCTTCCGGAAACAGCCTCAGCTCGATTTGCCGGGCGAACCGCTGCGACCGGATGTGGTCCCAGCCAGACTCGTACCGGCCGCGGTATTTCTCCATGTCCGCCGCCTTGGCCTGGACCGGTCCGTGCACGGCGGTGTGCGCAAAGTAGAGGAAGAACGGCTTGTCCGCGTCGCTGCCGCGCAATTCGGAAATCATCCCCAGCGCCTGGTCGGTCAGGTCATCGGTGAGGTAGTAGTCCTCCGGGTATTCGTCCACCACCACCTGGCTGTTGTCCCGTACCAGCCGGTGCGGGTGGAACAGCGAGGTGAAGCCGTCCATGCAGCCGTAGTAGCGGTCGAAGCCGCGCTGCACCGGCCACGAGGACTTCTCCGCGGCGTCGTGCATCTTGGACTCCACCGTCAGGTGCCATTTGCCCACCATAAACGTGGCGTACCCGGCCGCCCGGAAGTTCTCGGCCAGCGTCGGAGCGTCTGCGGGGAGTTCCATGGCCGAGTTCGGGAAGCCCGGATCCATGTGCGGCACGTAGGCAAAACCTGCCCGGTGCGGATTCATGCCGGTCATCAGCGCGGCCCGCGCCGGAGCACACATCGGCGGCGTCTGGTAATTGCCCAGACGGTATCCGTCCTCGGCGATTTCGGCCAGCGCCGGGGTTTCGATCTCGCCGCCAAACGGTGCGATGTCGCTGTACCCCATGTCATCCATCAACATCACGACGACGTTCGGCGCACCTTCGCGGGCGCGCGTGGCCGGCTTCCACGCCGCGACCGAGTCGCTGGCTTTCTGCGCGACGGTGCCTTCGAACCCGGCGTAGTCGCGCACCGGATGCGGCCCGCTCTGGAGATGATCGTTCATGGTTTTTTCCTTCGGTGGTGCCGCCGTCCACCCCGCCGCAAAGCAGCAGGGTGGACGGCTGGGGTTAGTGCAACGGCGTTCGGGTCAGCCGATTTCGGCGCGGTGGCTTTCGCGGGTCATCAGGACCGCCGCCGTGCCCGCGGCGATGACCAAGGCCCAGAAGGCTGCCACGAGAGTGATTCCGCCGCCGGCGGCGAGGACCAGGCCGGTGGCAATCATCGGCGTGAAGCCGGCGCCGAGAACGGACGCTCCCTGGTAAGCGAGCGACGCGCCGGTGTAGCGCACGTGGGTGGGGAACTGCTCCGCAACGAAGGCACCGATCGGCCCGTACAACAGCCCCTGGACCAGGCCGTTGCCCACGACGATGGCGACCGCGAAGCCCCACATGGTGCCGTTGTCCAGCAGCGTGATCAGCGGGTAGGCGAGGACGATGCCGGTAACGCCGCCGATCACCAGCATCTTCTTCCGGCCCACGCGGTCGCTCATCCGGGCGGCCCAGAATGTCACGATCAGGGTCATGACCGCGCCGGCGGCCTTCCAGTTCAGCACGCCGGAGCGGTCCACACCGTTCTCCACCGCCACCGAAACGCCCCAGACGGTGAGCAAACCCTGGCAGCAGTAGAAACTCATCGTGGCCACGAGCGCCAGGACCACGGCCTTCGGGTGGTTCCGCAGCACATCCAGCAGCGGCATTTTGCGCTTCTCGCTCGCGTCCTCCAGTTTGGCGAACATCGGCGATTCGGCCACCTTCAGCCGGATCACCATGCCGACGACGATCAGGACGGCGCTGAGCAGGAACGGAATGCGCCAGCCCCACTCCAGGAACTGGTCGCCGGTGGCGGCCGAGACCGCGGAGACCACCAGCGTGGCCAGAATGGCGCCGGCAGGTCCGCCGGCGTTCGCGAAGGAAGTGGCGAAGCCGCGCTTGGTCTTCGGCGCGTGTTCGAGGGCCATCAATGCGGCACCGCCCCATTCGCCGCCCACCGCGACGCCTTGGACCAGACGAAGGATGACCAGGGCGATCGGGGCCGCGATCCCCACCTGTGCCGTCGGCGGCAGCATGCCGATGATCATGGTGGCCACGCCCATGATCAGCATGGAAAGCACCAGCATCTTCTTGCGGCCGATCCGGTCGCCGAAGTGGCCGAAGACCACACCTCCCAGCGGACGGGCCACGTAGCCGGCCGCCAGCGTCGCGAAGGAGGCGAAGAGCGCGAACCCATCGCCGAGGTTGGCGAAGAACACGTGCCCGAAGACAAGCGACGCCGCCGTGGCGTACAGGATGAAGTCGTAGTACTCGATGGCGCTGCCAACGAAGCTTGACGAGAGGATGCGCCGCATCTCCCGCGTGTTCAGCGAATCATTTGCTTCCGGCAGCGTTGCCGGAGCCTTGACCGCCGTGCGGGTGTTGCTGTTTTGCTGCACGTGGAACTCCTCGAAGGATTGGGGTCGGGGCCTGCTTGCTTCAAGTGTGCTGCAGAACACATAATATAGAAAATCAATTGTTCCAATGCGATGCATCAAGGGGACTTATGTCAGATCTGACGTTGAGGCAAATGGAATACTTCGTCGCCGTGGTGGATTACGGGTCTGTTACCGCAGCGGCGGCGGCCTGCCACGCCTCGCAGGCAGCTGCCTCGATGGCCATCGCGCAACTCGAGAAGTCCTTGGGAGCTGACTTGCTGGTGCGCAGCCGGTCACGCCAGATTGCGCTGACTCCGGCCGGAATCGAGTTCGCCACACACGCCCGGGCAGTGCTCGAACGGGTGACCGAAGCGGCCGCATCCATCTCCGACAACCTGGGACAGATCCGCGGCCCGCTGCGGGTTGGCTGCAGCCAGACGCTCTCGCCGCGGCTGGTGCCGCCGCTGGCCGAGCACTTCACCAAACACCATCCGGAGGTGGATCTGCGCTTCACCGAAAGCTCTGCGGGAGCCGTTCAGGAAGGCCTGCGCGAAGGCCGGCTCGACGTCGCACTGGTCTACGCGCTGCAGGCCGACGACGATCTTCACCGGGAGCGCATCAAGGACATCCAGCTCCAGGTGGTGCTGCCGCAAGACCACCGGCTCGCGCAACAGCCCACCGTGCGGCTGAAGGACAGCGCCGCGGAACCGGCGATCCTGCTGGACGTTCCGCCGACCATCGAACGGCTGACCACCGTGGCCCGCCAGGCCGGATTGGAACTCAACGTGCGATGGACCAGCGCCAACATGGAGACCATCCGCAGCATGGTCGCCCGCGGACTCGGCTACTCCTTCGCCAACAGCCCTCCGGTGGACGGCACAACGTTTGACGGGCTGCAGGTGGTGCACCGGCCGATCGCCGACAAGCACGCCCGCAACGCGATCGTTGCCTTGCTGCCGGCCGGTCACACTCCCCCGCGCCGGGTTGCCGCCGCCATCGAGGTGCTGCGCCAGGCCGAAGCGGCCCGCCCCGAGCCGGCTCCCTGAGCTCTACGGCGCACACTTAGGACCGCCTTGCGGATTCGACAAGCGGCGACAGCTCAGCCCAGCCGCGGGGTCCGCGGTGGCTCGGTGCGGCGGGAGCCGGTGGCTTCGAAGGCGGCTGCCAGGGCCAGCAGGGTGTTGTCGTCATAGGCTCGTCCGGCAAAGGTGAGGCCTACCGGCATGCCGATGTCCGTCATCGTGCCCATGGGCACGGTGACGGTAGGGATGCCGAGGTGCCGCGGGACCAGGTTGCCGTTGGCCACCCAAACGCCGTTGCGCCAACCACGATCGGCCGCGGCCTCGTTGGTATCCATGTTCGCGGGGCCAACGTCGGCTACCGCAGGGAAAATAGCCGCGTCCAGGCTGTGGCGGTCCAGCCATAGTTCCAGGTCAAGCCGGCGGGTTTCTTCCAATCCCCGGAGTCCGTCGGCCAGATGCGGAATGTCGGTGAAGGACGAGACGCCGTGTTCCCGTACATGCGCAGGATACGCCGCAATGTCATCGAAATTGTCGTAGCGGTCCGGCAGGGCGCCGTCGGGGTGCGGGAAAATCTGCGCACCGTCCACGCCGGCCAGGGAATGGAGCGCCGGGTCGCCGTTGGCCGCTAGGAAGTCCTCCCATGCCCACGCGGAGAGATCCAGGATTTCGCGCCGCAGGTACTCCGGACTGACCAGCCCGCGGGTGCCGATCGTGGCGGCGCCAGGCCGATCGCCCTCATAGTTGGAGACGACCGGAAAGTCCACCGGGACCACCTCCGCGCCCGCTGCCTCGAGGTCCCGCCGTGCGGCCTCCCACAGCTCGATGATCGAGGCCCGGGTCTCGATCCGCTGCCCGGTGGCTCCGCCAATGCCGGGCTGTTCGCCGGTGCCGGCCTCGGGGTCGGCGTTGATGTACATGCGCGGGACGCCGAAGCGTTTTCCCTGCAGCGCCTGGCGTGCCTGCTGCAGTCCGCAGGGCGCCAGGACGGGATAGGAGTCGGGCCGGACCGACGAAGCGTCCGGGATGGGCACCCAGGGCTGCGCGCGCCAGAAGTCGCCGCGCGTTTCCGGGTCGTCCGCCACGATGACGTCCAGCACTTCAAGCAGGTCGGCCATGCAGCGGGCGTGAGGTACCACCACGTCCATGGTGGGAACCAACGGCCAATTGCCGCGGACGGAGATAACACCGCGCGAGGGGGTGTAGGCACAGAGCGCATTGTTCGACGCCGGCGCCCGTCCGCTGGACCAGGTTTCCTCGGCGAGTCCGAAGGCAGCGAAACTGGCCGCCGTCGCCGTACCGGATCCATTGGACGAACCGGAACCAAAGGCTGCGGTGAGGAAGTTTGCGTTGTAGGGGCTTTCGGCACGTCCGTAGAGGCCGCGCTGCATCCCGCCGTTGGCCATCGGCGGCATATTGGTCAGTCCGATGAGCACGGCTCCGGCCGCGCGCAGGCGTTCGATGGCGAACGCGTCGCGCTGGGCTACCAAGTGCTCGAAGGCGGGCGAGCCGGCTGCGGCGGTGAGACCTGTGGCCAGATAACTGTCCTTGGCCGTATAGGGAATTCCGTCCAGCGGGCCGAGCGTTTCGCCGCGGGAGCGCCGTTGGTCCGAAGCGCAGGCCTCGGCGAGCGCCGCAGGATTCATGACGACGACGGAGTTCAGCCGGATGCCCGTGTGGTCATAGGCGGCAATGCGTTCCAGATAGGCCTGGGTGATTTCCTCGCTGGTTGCCTCTCCAGTCTCCAGCGCCTCGCGCAGCTGTGCGATCGAGGCCTCCACCACGTCAATCATGCCCATCATGCCGCCGCTAGGCCGAGATTGGGCTGCTGCTGGGTGATGCAATGGATGCCGCCGCCGCGGGCCAGGATGGGCCGGGCATCCACCGTGACCACGCGGCGGCCGGGATAGGCTTCGGCGAGGATTTCGGCTGCCAGCGCATCCGCTCGTTCCTCGCCGTAGCCGCAGGCAATCACGCCCCCATTGACGACCAGGTGGTTGACGTAGCTCCAGTCGACGAACCCGCAGTCGTCCTTCAGGGTCTCGGGGGCGGGCAGCTCAACGATGTCGAACGGCTTGCCAGCAGCATCCGTCTGGGTTACGAAGAAGTCCCGCAGCTGCCGGCTCACCTCAAAGTCCGGATGTGCCGGGTTGTTTTGCATATGGAGCAGGATCCGGCCCTGCGAAGCAAACGTGGCCACCATGTCGATATGGCCCCGTGTGCCCAGGTCTTCGTAGTCGCGGGTCAGCCCCCGCGGCACCCACACGGTATGGCCGGCGCCCAGGGTGCGGGCCAGTTCCGCTTCCACACGCTGTTTGTCCGTGTACGGGTTCCGGTCGGGATCGAGCTGCACGGTTTCGGTCACCAGCACCGTGCCCGCGCCATCAACGTGGATGGCGCCGCCTTCGTTGACCAGCATGGAACCGACGAGTTCGGCCTGGGCCTGCTCGGCGACGAAGCGGCCGATGTCCCGGCTTTTCTCCCACTCCGCCCAGGCCGGAGCGCCCCAGCCGTTGAAGGTCCAATCCACCGCGCCGAGCACGTCGGGCCTTTCGTCGTCGACGACGAAGGTCGGCCCGATGTCGCGCATCCAGAACTCATCCAGCGGCGCTTCGAGCTGTTCGATGCCGTTGCCCAGCATACGGCCGGCACGCTTCCGCTCGGTCGGATCAACCACCATGGCCACCGGCTCAAACTCGGCCGCGGCGTGGGCCACGGCGGTCCAGGCTTCGTACGCCTCCTCGGCTGAGGCAGCGTCCTCGCCAAGTGTCCGCCCTGCCCGGGGAAACGCCATCCAGGTCCGCTCGTGCAGTGCAGTTTCCGCCGGCATACGCCACGCCATGGAACCTCCTGTTGTCGCTGCGCTCGGAAGGCCTTGCTTTCTGGCCGGTCCCGCTATTGATCAACTGATCAATAACGAGCAAAGTACTTTAGACTGGTTTGTGATGTCAAACACCCGACAAGCCCTTCGCAAAGCTCCGGACGAACGCGCCGCGGAGCTCGCCCAAGCTGCCCGGAACATCGCCTTGGACCAGGGACTTTCCGCCATCACACTGCGCAACGTCGCCCAGCGTGCCGGCGTTGCCCCGGGCCTCGTGGCGCACTACCACCCCTCCGTTGACGTGCTGGTGGCCGCGACATTCTCCAGCATTGTTGCCGCGGAAACCGCAGAGGTCGCCGCCTTGATCGCCAGATCAGGCACCCCGCAGCAAGGCCTGAGCCTGCTGCTCGACACCCTCCTCGCCGAACAGCGCCTGGATGTGACGGCCGTCTGGGTGGAAGCTTGGTCCCTCGGCCGCCGCAACGAGGCACTGGCCCGCAGCGTGCGGGACCAGATGGATGCCTGGCAGGCGGTGATCCGGGACCTGGTGTCAGCCGGCATCGCATCCGGTGATTTCACTACACCGGATGCGGAGTCCGTAGCGTGGCAGATTCTGGGCATGATCGACGGGCTGAACGCGCAGGCCCTGGTGCGCTGGAACGGCGTCGCAGACCGGCACACCCACCTTGCCCGCGCCGTCGAGGTGATGGTGGGCGCAGCCCCGTCGTCCCTCATACGGGAAGCTCGGGTCGAACTGTCGAACTGTCCGCCTGGCGGGGAGCACAACTCCTAGGCCTTCTTGAGGGCCCCCGAGATCCCTTGGGCAGCCGAGACAACGGCGGGGACGAGGCTCTGAATGTTGGTCATCCGGGTATCCACAACCACAGAGAGCGCAGCAATCACGGCGCCATCCGGCGCTGTGACTTTGGCGGCGACAGACCCCGCACCAAGGCTCATTTCTTCACGGACTACCGCGTAACCCAGCGCGCGGACGGAGGCGATTTCCCGCGCAAGGAGACGGGGGTCAGTGATGCTGAATTGCGTCATGGCCTCAAGCGGCTTACCCATCACTTGGCTGCTGATCTCGCGGGGCGCATGCGCCAGCAAGACTTTGCCGACCCCCGATGCATGCAGCGGAAGCCGACCGCCCACCTGGGACAAAACCCCTACAGCGCGCGACGCAGAAAGCCGTTCAATGACCACAGCTTCGTCGCCTTCGAGGACCGCTAATTGCACATGCTGGCGAAGTGCTTCGTGGAGCACGCTCATGAATGGCATCGCCACCGCCCGCAAAGGCAAGGTCCGCGGGGCAAGCGCCCCCGTTTCCCACATCTTGATTCCGACGACGTAGGTTTTGTGGTCGGTCCGTTCTAAAAGGGCCGTTGAGACCAACTCGTTCACAAGACGGCGTGCGGTGGCGTGTGGCAGCTTTGCGCGGCGCGTGATGTCGGCGAGCGTTAGTTCAGCATGATCCGCCGAGAACGCAGACAAGATATCGGCCGCTTTACCGACCACGCTGCGCTGATCCATTGCATGATGCCTCATCCGGCCTATCCCCTAATGCAGGGCGAAAAGTTGTCCACTGAGTGAACATTAGCGGCTGAATCTCTTGCCCGTCGATCCAAGATGGTTTCAACTTGCGTCTCAGTGCTCAGGCATACAGCCTGCCGCCGGGGGCGCTATCGGATCACACAAGCGAAGGCACCATGAGCACCAAATCCCCATCAGCATCGAGGCTCCGCGTCGCCGTCGTCGGCGGCGGAATCGGCGGTCTTGCTACTGCGGCTTTTCTCTGTCAGGCGGGTCACCAGGTCGTTCTCTTTGAACAAGCACCGGCCTTGGGCGAAGTGGGCGCTGGCTTGGTCATGGCCCCCAACGCGATGCGCTTGCTGCGCCGCATGGGCGTGGCAGACAAAGTGGTTGAAAACGGCGTCCGATTGAAGGCTGGTTGGGAATTTCGCCGCTGGTCTGACGGCACCATCCTGTCAGTCGAAGATCTGGACCAGCGGTGCAAACAGCTCTACGGCGAAGACACGTACGTCATGCACCGGGCGGATCTCCTCGCCGCGATCCGCTCTGCCGTGCCGAACAACATCATCCGGCTCGGTACCCGTGTCACGTCGGTTGAGCAGGACCCTGACGGCGTCAGCCTGACCTTGGCTGACGGCAGAGTCCACACAGCGGATGTGGTCATCGGCGCCGATGGAGTGCATTCGATGGTCCGCGGGACGATTGCCTCTCCCGCCCCAGCCACATATTCGGGGATGTGCGCTTTCCGGGCCCTGGTCCCTGCAGAGAAGGCCCCGGAATTTTCCCGCCGTGCAGTACAGACCTTGTGGATTGGGCCGGGCCGACATCTGGTTCATTATCCGGTCTCTGCCGGACGGTTCATCAACCTCGTGGCTTTCGCCCCGGCCGGCGATTACACCCGGGAGTCTTGGTCTGCCACCGCGGATTTGGAGGAGTTCCTCGCGGAGTTCGCAGGTTGGGACCGGCGACTAGAAGATCTGATAAAGGCCGCGGACAGACCGGGCCGCTGGGCCCTGTTGGACCGGGAGCCGCTGCGGCAATGGACACATGGCCGTATCGCCCTGCTGGGAGATGCGGCCCATCCGATGTACCCGTTCTTTGCCCAAGGGGCTGCCCAAGCAATCGAAGACGCAGCTGTCTTGGCCCATTGCCTCGCCCGGCATGCCGACAATCCGGCCCAAGCCCTAGCCACCTATGAAGCAGCCAGAATCGAGCGGACTACAAAGATCCAGTCCCTTAGCCATGAGCGGAAGGACATAAATCATTTGCCCGACGGACCGGAACAGCGTGAACGTGATGCGCGGCTTGCCGACGGCGATGCGCTGGCCAAGTCAGCTTGGCTTTATACCTACGACCCCATTCAGGCGCTCGAGGAGGTGGCCGGATAATGGCCAGTTTTGAACATGTGACGCTGCGGCAGCGGGTGTTGTTCGGGTCGGGGAAGGCTTCGGCGAACCTTGCAGCTGAGGTAGTCAGGCTGGGCGCTTCGCGGGTGATGGTCATTGCTTCGGAGCATGAGCAGACCCTGGCCCGGTCCGTCGCAGCGGAGATTGATGTTGCCCTCTGGCACTCGGACGTGGTGATGCACGTACCCATCGAAACCGCTGGAAAGGCCCGCGCCGCCGCCGCCGATGCCGGCATCGACCTGCTGGTGTGCGTGGGCGGTGGTTCGACTACCGGCTTGGCCAAAGCAGTGGCCCTAACCACCGGCATCAGGATCGTTGCCGTTCCCACTACGTACGCTGGATCTGAAGCCACGAATGTGTGGGGTCTGACTGAGGCGGCCCGCAAGACCACCGGGGTGGATGACCGCGTGCTGCCCGAGACCGTGATTTACGACGCCGAGCTGACCTTGTCGCTGCCGGTGGAATTGTCCGTCGCATCGGGTTTGAACGGCATGGCGCACTGCATTGACTCGCTCTGGGCGCCCCGGGCGGATCCAATCAATGCCGCGCTGGCCGCCGAGGGCATCCGCGCCCTGAGCCAAGGACTCCCCCTGATCACGGCGAATCCAGAAGACCTGCCGGGCCGCGAGCAGGCGCTCTACGGCGCCTACCTCTCGGCTGTCGCCTTCGCCTCGGCCGGTTCCGGGCTGCATCACAAGATCTGCCATGTCTTGGGCGGAACCTACAACTTGCCCCACGCGCAGACCCATGCCACCGTCCTGCCATACGTGCTGGCCTTCAATGCTCCCGCGGCACCGGATGCCGACGCCCGCGCGGCCGCCGCGTTTGGAACGCCCACGGCATTAGAGGGACTGCAGAACCTGCGCAGGGCGGTCAATGCGCCGCGAGCTTTGGCCGACTACGGCTTCAACGCGGACTACATTCCGGAGGCGGTCGGCATCATCTTGGCTTCGGTTCCGCCATCCAATCCGCGCCCAACCACACCCAAAAACCTGGCCGCGTTGCTCGACGCGGCGCTGACCGGCAGCGACCCGGCCGCGCTGGCCGCCGTCGCCGCTTAAGGAAGGACCCTCACCATGACCACCGCAGCAGGATCCGCCGTCTCCGCCGAACAGGCGGCAATCGAACAGCAACTGGTCGATGCCGTCGTCGCCTCCTTTGAGAACGCCGACGACCCGCGGCTCAAACTGGTCATGCAGGCCCTGACCCGGCACCTGCACGCGTTCATCAGGGAAGTCCGCCTGACCGAGGACGAATGGAACCAGGCCATAAAATTCCTCACCGCGGCCGGACACATAACGGACGACAAGCGGCAGGAGTTCATCTTGCTCTCCGACGTCCTCGGTGCGTCCATGCAGACCATCGCGGTGAACAACGAGGCAGTCGGCGACGCTACCGAGGCAACCGTCTTCGGGCCGTTCTTCGTCGAGGACTCCCCGGAGATCTCTCTGGGCGGGGACATCGCCGGCGGCGCCCCCGGCCAGCCCTGCTGGGTTGAAGGAACCGTCAAAGACACCAACGGCCAACCTGTCCCGAACGCCCGGGTGGAGGTCTGGGAAGCCGATGAAGACGGCTTTTACGACGTCCAATACACCGATTCCCGGGTCGCGGGGCGGGCACATCTTTTTACCGACGACGACGGTGGGTTCCGCTTCTGGGGCCTGACCCCCACTCCCTACCCCATCCCGCATGACGGGCCGGTCGGGCAATTGCTCGAAGCGGTCGGTCGCTCCCCCGTTCGGGCCTCCCACCTGCACTTCATGGTGACAGCTCCCGGCTTGCGCACCTTGGTCACGCATATCTTCGTCGAAGGCGACCCGCAAATCGAGATCGGCGACTCTGTCTTCGGTGTCAAGGAATCCCTGATCAAGAAATTTGAGCAACAGCCCGCAGGCACCTCCACCCCCGACGGCCGCGACCTCGGCGACCGCACCTGGGCCCGGACCCGCTTCAACATCGTGCTTGCCCCGGTAGACACCTAAAACAGCAGGCCAGTCATCCAGCGGCAAACAGAGCGTCTGCGTGTACAGGCGTACGTACCCGCTAACTCACGAAAAGGAAAAGATATGAAACGCACTTATGTGGCCGTCCTGTCGACGGCTGCAGTATTGGCCCTGTCTGCCTGCGGCAGCGGGTCGCCCAGCGGTGGAACGGAAGCACCACAGGGTTCAGAAGCCGCTGCGGATGGCACGTTGACCCCGATCACCGTGGGCGTCATTCCCATCGTAGATACCGCTCCGATTTGGCTGGGCCGGGAGAAGGGCTTCTTCGAAGAAGAAGGACTCCAGCTCGACCTTCAGACAGCAGCCGGAGGAGCTGCCCTCGTTCCCGGCGTAGTCAGCGGTGATTTCGACTTCGCCTTCAACAACGTGGTGTCGCAAATGGTGGCCGTGGACAAGGGCCTTGACATCCGCTTCGTGACGAATGGAGCCTCCAGCGCCGGTCAGGAAGGAAAAGACTTCAGCGCGGTCATCGTTGCCCAAGACTCACCGATCAAGTCTCCCGCTGACTTGGAAGGGAAGCGGGTGTCCGTCAACACGCTTGCCAACATCGGTGACACCACCATTAGCCATGTGGTGGAACAGGACGGCGGCGACCCCAACAAGATCAATTTCGTCGAGGTAGCGTTCCCGAATGCCGAAGCCGCTTTGGCCAATGGCCAGGTGGACGCGGCCTGGATCTTGGAGCCTTTCCTGACATCGGCGTTGAAAAACGGTAACCGCGTGGTCAGCTACAACTACGTTGAAACGAGTCCCGAACTGGACATCGCCGGCTACTTCACTACCGGCGAGATGATCGACAGCAAACCTGAAGTGGTTGAGCGGTTCCGGAAGGCCATGACGAAGTCGCTGGAGTACGCCCAAGAGAATCCGCAGGAGATCCGGGCTATCGTCGGAACCTACACGGAGATCAGTGAGGAGCTGCGGCAGGAGATGGTCCTCCCCGCGTATCGGTCTGAGTTCAATCGCGAGGCCGTGCAACTTCTGGGCGATGCCTCTGCCAAATACGGAACGCTATCCCAAGCTCCGGATCTGCAAAAGATCTTGCCGTAACCTTCCGAACTTACTGAAGAGTACGACGCCGGCCGCTCACCTTCGGAGGTGAGCGGCCGACGTCGTACTGGTGCGGTTACTTGTTCTGGTTGATCCGGATCATGTTGCCTGATGGGTCGCGCACGGCGCAGTCGCGCGGGCCCCACGGCTGGTCCATCGGTTCCTGCAGGACTTCCGCGCCGAAGGAGACGAGCCGCTCGAAGAGGGCGTCCAGGTCGTCGGTGCTGAAGACGAGCATGGGCAGCACGCCCTTGACCAGCAACTCCTGGAGTTGGTCGCCGTCGGCCTGGGAGCGGCCGGCGTGCGGAGCGGACAGCACCAACTCCAGCTCCGGCTGGTCGGGGCTGCCCATGGTGATCCAGTGGAAGCCTCCGTTGGCGACGTCGTTGCGGACTTCCAAGCCGAGGCCGTCCCGGTAGAACGGGATGGATTCGGCGGGGTCGTTGACGGTGATGTTGCAGTACTGGAGTGAAATAGTCATGCGCCCAACCTACGCAGAGGCAGGGGCCGCCGCTTCTCGATTCCTGCTCGATCGCGGATCGATGGGCCGGGTCAGCAGCTTCGCAATGCAGGGCGGCATCGCTTCGGCCGCCTCATGCCTGCGGCTGCGGTAGGAACTGGGGCTCTCGCCGGTCAGTTGGGTGAACCGGGTGCTGAAGGATCCCAGCGAGGTGCTCCCCACTTCCATGCACGCATCCGTCACGCTCCAGCCGGCGCGCAACAGTGCCATGGCCCGCTCGATCCGCCGGGTCATCAGATAGTTGTAGGGCGTTTCGCCATACGTTGCCTTGAACCGGCGGGAGAAATGGGCCGGCGACATCAGCGCCTTGGCCGCCATCGTCGGCACATCGAGCGGCTGGGCAAAATCGCGGTCTATCAGGTCGCGTGCCCGCCGCAGGTGGGCCAGGTTGGCCAGCTCCTCAGGATTCACAGCTTGAGGTTACCGCTCTACGGAAGCTGTCGGAAGTTCTGCCGAGGCTGCCCTGAATTCCATAAACCATTGCACTGCCACTTCGCTTGCGCGACGCTAATCACGTGGAACAGCGACCTGATCGCCCGCAGGCTGCCCGCGCGGCTGGCCCTGAAGCTTCCCATCCGAAGGCCGGGATTACGGCACGCAACGCCGTGGTGCTGGCGCGCGAATCCAGCGAGTTCGACCGTGGGCTTAGCTTCTACGACGTCATTTACGGATTCGCCATCACGCTGCTGGTCACGAACATCGATGCTCCCTCCGCGGAGGCCTGGCAAGACCCGCGGGCGCTGCTCGAATCAGGAGTCGTGCACCAGCTCGCCGGCTTCGCCCTGAGCTTCGCCGTGATCGCCGTGTTCTGGCGGATCAACCTCCGATTGATCAAACGGCTCTCGGCGCTCGACTCGGCGACGACGACGGCTAACCTCCTGGCCGCCGCGTTCGTCATCCTGATTCCGTTCACCACACAGGGGGTGAGCGACCCGGAGACATCTCTGCTGGAGCTGACGACCGTGCTGTACGCCGCGAACATCATCTTGGCGTCCTTGGCCCAACTCTTGATGTTCGAGATTGCCCGTCGGCACGGTCTCGAGATCGACCCGATGACGCCTCGGCACCACGCAGCCTTCGTGCTCGATTTCCTCGTTCCGCCCTTGGTTTTCACTGTGTCGATTCCCGTCGCTTTGGCAGCCGGCGGCACGGCGGGGAAGATCACGTGGGCTGCGCTCATCGTGCTGGGACCGGTCTCGGGCATCCTCGCGACCCGCGTCCAGCAATCAACAACAGGCCGATGATCCGGCGCGGCTGCCACCGGAGACGATCAGCGCTGGCATCATGCGCCGCTTAGTGCAGAAAAACTGGTCAAAGGCGGATCAAGAGCTTTCCAAAATTCTTCCCGTTGAGCAACCCGCTGAAGGCCTCCGGGGCATTCTCGAGGCCGTCAACGATATCCTCGCGGAACTTCACTGAACCGTCCTTGACCAGCCCCGGCATCTCCCGCTGAAAAGCGTCCCAGTGCTTTTCCCGGAACTCGGTCTGGATGAAGCCGCGGACGGTGAGGCTCTGGCTGAGCACGGTGCGCATGAATCCGGGCAGTTGGTCGGGACCGGCCGGCGGTTCCGTGTCGTTGTAGCTGGCCACCATGCCGCAGATCGGCAGCCGCGCATAGAGGTTCAGCAGCGGCACCACGGCTTCAAGGACAGCCCCGCCCACATTCTCCCAATAGACGTCGACGCCGTCCGGGCATGCTGCTGCGAGTTCGTCAACGAAGTCGGGCGAGCGGTGGTCGACGGCCGAGTCGAAGCCCAGTTCGCTGAGCAAGTACGCGCACTTTTGGGGCCCGCCGGCGATCCCGACGGCACGGGCACCGGCAGCCCGGGCGAGCTGGCCAACGGTAGATCCAACCGGTCCTGCAGCGGCGGCGACCACCAGAGTTTCGCCGCCCTGAATCCGGCCAATCTCGCGCAAACCCGAATATGCCGTGAAGCCGGGCATGCCCAAGACACCGAGTGCAGTGGAGTCGGAGAGCCCGTTGTCCGGAATCAGCCGGGCGTGATCCCAGCGGACGACGGCGGCGCTCTGCCAGCCGCCGTAGGCGGTAACCAGCTGGCCCGGCTGGAAACCGGGATGACGGCTCTCCACTACTTCGCCAATGGTTTCCGCTGGAAGCACATCCCCCACCGGCGTCGGTGCGGCGTAGCTCTTGGCGGAACTCATCCGGCCACGCATATAAGGGTCCAAAGACACGTACTTGTGGCGAATGAGCAGTTCTCCCGCTACAGGGGCCGGCAGATCCACTGTCTCGAAGCGGAAAGTGGACGAATCGGGCGCACCGTGCGGCCGTTGGGCCAGCACGATCCGAGTGCTTTGGATCCGGGAAGTCATATCCGCCACGCTATCGGATGTCCCTTGTCCAGGCGTTCTCTTTTCCGGCTGCCCGACTGGTGGCGGGAGGAGAGTTGGTCCGGCTTCGGAAATTACTGGGCCACACGTCAAGATTGGGCCGCGGGCTCTGGGCAATGTGCGGACGCCCGGCTAGCCTCTGCTTACCGGCAGTTCGCGCGAGCTGCCGGTCCCATTGCCCGCCGCCGTCCCAGCCGGCCGCAGTCGGGGATGAATCGCTCAACCTCTGGAGGACATGCAGTGAAGCACCAGCCCAAGAGCAGCACCAACCAGCCACCGGCCAAACCCAAGCGCTATCGCAGCCTGGCAGCGGCGGCGGCCCTCGCCGTCGTCATTCCCTTCAGCGCCGCCACGCCGGTGCTGGCCGATGCCAACTTCCCCTCCACCGAGGGCAACACCAATATCTCCAGCATCCTGACCTACGACGACGTGGTGAAGGAATTGCGGAAGCTGGAGAAGACCAGCCGCTACGGCGTGGATGCCTTCACGCTGGAAGAAGCGGGCACGCAGGTCAACAAGTCGGAACAGGGCCGCGATCTCTGGGTGGCCACGGTCGGCAACGGCGCCGAACATGTGTGGATCCAGGGCCGCATCCACGGCAACGAGCCCTACGGCACCGATTCAATCCTCACGTTGCTGAAGGATCTGGGTAGCAACGGGTCGGCGGAATACCAACTGCTGCGCGAGAAGTTCACCTTCCACTTCATCCCGATGTACAACCCGGATGGCTCGGAAGCGAACATCCGCCACACCATCCTCTGGGACCAGGCCAACAACCTGCCGGAGTTCGGTTCCAACGGGCGTGAGCAGCGGATCGATCTGAACCGGGACTGGACGCCCAACGGCTTCGTGGCGAATGAATCGCTGGCCTTCTACGAATACTGGACCGATGTAAAGCCAGCCTACGGAATCGACATCCACCACCAGGGCCTGAAGAAGGAATGGGGCACCGGCGACGATGTCACGCTGTCGCTGGGCATCTCGCTGGCTCCGGGCGGGCCGACCCTGCCCGGGATCAAGGACGGCGCGTACGACGAGCTGACCCGCCAGATGCACGTGCACGTCTATGACGAACTCTCCAAGTACGGATCCATTAACATGGACCGCTACCAGGTGGGCAACGGCCTGGAGATCGATATCAAGGGCGGCGTGGTATCGGCGATGATGCTGGGGCTGGACTACCAGGGGATGAACCCGGAGGGGCACTCCAACCCGGTGGTCTTCTTCGAAACCTCCGGCAACACCTCAGACGGCAGCCTGGGCCAGAAGGCCCGTGGCAAGAGCATCAAGCAGAACCTGCTCGCCATGAAGGAACTGCTGCTGGGCCTGGCCACCGGCGAAGTCCAGCAGGAAGACGCCGACCGCTGGGAAGAGATTCCGCACCAGCCGGTCACCGGCTACAACACCGACTACGCGGGAACCATCCCGGTTCCGTAGCAACAAGCAGCAGCGCCCCTGCCTGGCTGAACTGGTCCCCGAAAGTTGGACTGGCTAAGTAAGAGCCTAGGCTGCGAGGGCCTGAGCACGGTATTGCACCGGGCTCAGGCCCTTGAGCTTTGTT